>JACQZX010000047.1 GCA_016213665.1 Actinomycetota bacterium
CGCGAGCAAGGTTGCCTGGCGGTGGAAATGGAAGCCGCCGCTATGTTCGCGTGCGCCGCTTTCCGCGGAGCCGTCTATGGTCAGTTGTTGTACGCGGGCGACGATGTCAGTGCGCAGGAGTGGGATCATCGTCATTGGGAGAAGCAATCGAGCGCCCGTGATCGGCTGCTTGACCTGGCTCTCGATGCCGTCGTACGCTTGTGATGCGAAGGCTCCTACTGTTCGGCGACGCGGAACACGGTTCCCTGCCCGTCGAACGCCACAGTTTCGCCGGGGGCGAGGTAGGCGGCGTCGCCGTGGCACAAGACTGCGCAGTCGCCTTCGGTGCACACCAACAACTCACGGCCGGTTGCCGTGTGTGACATCGCTCCGCTGATCTCGAAGCGCCACAACTCGAACGGCGCCGCCGGCGAGGGATACCGCCACTTCCCGGCGTGATCCTCTGCCGCCGACAGCACGGGTTGCGGCAACGGTTCAAACCGCAGAATCTCGAGCAGTTGGTCTACGTCGATGACTTTGTCGGTGAGACCACCGCGCACAACGTTGTCGCTGGCGCCCATCACTTCTACCCCGACGCCGCGCAGGTAGGCGTGGAGGTTGCCGGGGCCGAGGAACAGCGCCTGACCCGGCCGCAGTTGCACACGATTCAACAGCAGCGTCACTGCCACGCTGGGGTCGTCTGGGTACGTGTCTGACAGCGAATTCACGAGCTGGGCAGCGGGCGAGTGGTGCCGTCGACAGGCGGCGCTCACTTCGCGGTGGTCGACGAGCCCGCGATACAACTCGGTGACCACGGCTTGTAACCCTGCGGAGCGCAGTTTGGTCGCCAACTTCGTGAGTCCCAGATCGCGCAACAAGGCCTCGGTATCCGCAAGTGGGCGAAAGCCGCACAACGCGTCGAAGGATGTGAGCGCGCACAGCAGCTCCGGCTTTGCGTACGGGTCGCGGAAGATCCTGCGTGCGTCGTCGACGCCGAGTCCGGCGAGTTCCTCGCGCTCGAACCCGGTTGCGGCCTGTTGCGCATCCGGGTGCGTTTGCAGCGAAAGTGGTCGCGCCGCCGCCAACAGCTTGAGCAAGTACGGAAGCTCGCCGGCGGTCGCCTTGAGCGGCGTTCCGTCGCTCAAGGTCGCGGGACCAGTCGGGTGTGTTCCCAACCACCACTCCGCCCACGGCCGACCGTCGGCTGGTTTTCCGAGGATGGACGGTATTGCAGTCGGGTCACCCCACGGGTAGTGCCTGGCGACACCTTCGATGAGAATCATCAGAAGAGTCTCAGGTCGTCGGGACGCATGCCGCGCAGTTCGTCGTAGTCCACTTCAACGACGCTGAAACCGCGGGCTTCGGCCAGCACGCGCGCCTGCGGCTTGACGATCTGCGCCACGAACATCCCTCGCACGCTGCCCAACGAAGAATCAAGATGCAGCCGTTCGATGTAGCGGGCTAGTTGCTCGACGCCATCGATTTCACCGCGCCGCTTCACTTCGATCGCGACCACTTGCCCGGTCGCGTCGCGACAGACGAGGTCGATCGGACCGATCGCGGTTTGGTATTCGCGACGCACGAGCGTCAGTCCCTCCTCGATCGCGTGCGGCGAAGCGGCGAGCAGTTCCTGCAGGTGAGCCTCCACGCCGTCCTTCTGCAGCCCAGGATCGTCACCGAGGTCGTAGCCCCCGTCGCTGAACACCTCGATCAGATTGATCGTCAACTCCTCACCCTTGGGATTGGTGACTACCCACTGGTCGCCGTTGTCGACGAGCTTGTTGGGCGCATTCATCCAGTTGAGTGGCTTGTAGGCGCCACCATCGGCATGGATGGCCACGCAGCCATCGGCCTTCACCATGATCAGTCGCACGGCTTCCGGCAGGTGTGCGTTGAGTCGACCGCGGTAGTCGACCGTGCAGCGAGCTACGACCAGGCGCACAGCACGCGGTGTCAGGTCTCAGCCGGAGTGATGAGCGTCGCACATGTCGACGCGCTCTTCGTTCGGAACCGATGCTTGACCGGCACCGACACCCTCGAGCGCAGCGAACGGACCGCACGGGTGCGGCAAGATCCACACGTGCACCATAGGGCTCTCGCCACCGGTGTTGACCCCGCGGGCGCACTTGCCGGCCGCGTCGACGAGGCCGACTACCGTCGGAGCCCCGTTGACTAGATCCCAGCACAGGTTGCCGTGGTTATGCCACGTCATCAGTGCGCCCGCCCAGTCGGTGAGCGAGGGGTCGTCGGTGGGACGAGGGCTGGCGATGTACATCGCGCCGGCAAGTATCCGTTGATCGCCAACCACGTTGTAGACCAGGGATTCCGGTGCCGTCGGATCGAGCAGCGTGTCGTCGCCGATGAGGTCAGTCCTGATGTAGTGCTCGGTGCCGGTGCCTGCATCGCCGATACTCCGGTAGCCGTCGGCGAATGCATCGGCAGTGTCGGCCCAACGTGGCAGCTCGAGCAGCGTGGATTCAATGATGCCCTGTGCTCGTGTCTGCTGCTCGGCGCTGACACCCGGAACGCCGGAGAGGTCGATGCCAATTGCAGGATCCCACGGGCGGGGCCAGGCTGCCAACTCATCGCTGTCTCCGGCGGCAGTGGTATCGGTGGTATGAGTGGAGTCGTCAGTGTGCACCGTGTCGCCGGTCGAGTTGTCGACGGTGGTGTCGTGACCATGGTCGTCGGTGGCCGCAACTTCGCTGTCGGTGTGGTTGCCGGAGTGGACGTGGGTGCCACCGGTCCACATCGCCGGTACGGCCAACGCAAGCACCGCCACTGAGGGCAGCGCGAGTCGGTTCATCGGCAGCGGCCTCCAACCGACCACCAGCCCCACAAGGGCTGCACCGGCGGCAGCAGCCCCCAAGGCGGCACACCCCGAGTCGGCAAACTGCACTGCCTCGCGCACTTCCAGCCCCTCGATCCAGGAAATGCCGACCAGTCGTGTCGTCAGCCAACCACCGACTGCGAGCGCATTGACAGCCACGACCGACCACGCCGCGATCTTGGACGGTCGCAGCAACGCCCACAGACCGCAGCCAATCTGGGCGGCGGCGCAGATCACGAACAGTCGAGCCAGTTGTGGGTGCTCGGCGTGCACTCCCGTGGCCGCCGCATGAACCGCACCGGCACCTATTGAGGCGAGGGCGGCGACGGCAAGTCCCGGCATGCGGTCCGTTGCAGTTGTTTGGTTGGCGAGCGATGACGGTGCCGGAGATGTCGATGTGTCCACCGGGGCATTGTAGGCGATGGCGCCGTCACTAACCCCACAGCGCGCGCAAGGCCGGGGTGGCCAATTCGGGTCGGCAGATGAGCAAATCGGGTAACCACGGGTCGCGTTCGTTGAACACCATCGGCGAGCCGTCGATGCGGCTGACGTGCAGTCCCGCCGCCTGTGCCACGGCGGCCGGTGCCGCGCTGTCCCATTGGTACATGCCGCCGTCGTGTACGTAGATATCGGCGTCGCCGACGACGACGGCCATCGCCTTGGCGCCCGCCGACCCGAGGCGCACTGCGTCGGCTCCCAGTGCGTTGGCGATGATCACGGCCGAGTAGGGGTTTCGGTTGCGGCTGGTCACCAGCCGTGGTCGCGCGTGCTGTTTCGCAGGCACGATCGGCGCCGGCTCGGTCGCGAAGATCAGGTTCATCGCCGGCAGGCTCACCGCTCCCGCCGACAGCCGACCCTCGGCCCACAGTGCGACGTGCACGGCCCAATCGCCGCGACCCGGCTCGCCGTATTCATTGGTGCCGTCGAGAGGATCGACGATCCACACTCGGTCAGTCTCGAATCGGCGCGGGTCCTCTACACCCTCTTCGGAGAGCACTGCGTCGTGCGGCCGCGCACTTTGTAGCTCGGCGAGTAGGAAGCGATGGCTGGCGAGGTCGCCGGCATCCATCAACTGCCACGCCGGCGCCCCGTGTTCGAG
>JACQZX010000048.1 GCA_016213665.1 Actinomycetota bacterium
CGCACTCGATGCACAGGTGCACTTGGCATCGTCGCAGGGTGAGCGCACAGTTTCCTTCGCGGAGTTCATGGTGGCGCCCAAACGCACGGCACGTCTTCCCGGCGAGTTGATCACGGGGGTGACGGTGCCCGTGCTCACCGGCTGGCAGGGGTACAGCAAGGTCGGGGTGCGCAACGCGATGGTGATCGCGACTGCGAGCGCGGCGCTGGTGGTCGATACTGCTGGGCGCAACGTGCGGCTCGCGTTGGGAGCCGTCGGCCCGGTGATTCTGCGGTGCCCTGATGCGGAGGAGTTGATCGCAGTTCACGCCGACTTCGGCGACCGTCGCGTCGCAGCCGAAATCGTCGAGGAGTTTGCCGCGTTGGCACGTGCTACCGCTCGTCCGATCGACGATCACCGATCAACGGCCGACTACCGCCGACACGCAATCGGAGTTCTCGCAGCCCGTCTGTTACGAAGGGCGTTCCCGCATGAGTAACGACTCGGGTAACGACATGACCAACGCGGTCTACAGCCTGCACGTCAACGGTACCAAGCACGCTGTACGCGACGCCTGGGTCGGTGAAAGCCTGCTGTTCGTCCTCCGGGAACGCCTGGGGCTGCTCGGCAGCAAAGGCGCATGCGAGCAGGGAGAGTGCGGTTCGTGCAGCGTGTTGGTCGACGGTGAGTTGCTTTGCAGTTGTCTGGTGCTCGCCGCCGGCGCCATCGATCAAGAGATCGTCACCATCGAAGGCGTCGCCGCCGTCGGTACGCCCAACGACTTGCAGCAGGCCTTCGTCGACTGTGGGGCTGTGCAGTGCGGATTCTGCACGCCGGGTCTGATCATGGCCGCTCACGCCTTACTCGAACGATCGTCGTCGCCTACCGAGATGGAGATACGTGAGGAGCTCTCCGGCAACATCTGTCGCTGCACCGGTTACGGGCGGATAATCGAAGCGGTGCAACAGGTAGCCGACGCGCGCAACGGCGATCGCTCGTGAGCCCGACGACTGCAACCACTCAATCGGCGTTGCGCGGACGCCTTGGCGACAGCGTGGCGCGCCCGGATGGCGTAGCCAAGGTGCAGGGGTCGTTCGCGTTCGCCGGTGACCTGACAGCCGATGGCTTCCTGTGGGGCGCGACGCTGCGGTCGCCGCACGCTCACGCGCGCATCATTCGCATCGACGTCTCCGGTGCGTGGGCGATCAACGGAGTCGAGTCGGTGATCACGGCCGCCGACGTGCCTGGGAAGGCAACCTACGGTCTTATCAGTCAAGACCAGCCGGTGTTCGCATCCGACGTGGTGCGCTTCGAGGGCGAACCGGTAGCGGCGGTCGCCGCCGACCATCCCGACACGTGCCGGCGCGCGTTGGCTGCGATCGTCGTCGAATACGAAGTGTTGCCCGCACTCACCGATCCGCAACGATGCATCGACGGCTCACACCCGCCGATCCATCCCGCCGGCAACGTGCTTCGCCAGCAACGAATTGTGCGCGGCGATCAGTCGATCGTCGGCCCGGTGACGGTGGAGGCAACCTACGAGCTGGGTATGCAGGATCAGGCGTTCCTCGGCCTGGAGGCGGCGTTGGCGATGCCCGATGCCGGTGGTGAGGGAGTCGAGCTGTTCATCGCCACCCAGTGGCTGCACGAGGATCGCCGACAGATCGCCGCCTGCCTCGATCTCGCCGAGGAGAAGGTGCGGCTCACCCTCGGCGGAGTCGGTGGAGCCTTCGGGGCGCGCGAAGACATCAGCCTGCAAGTTCATTGTTGTCTGCTGGCGTTGCGCACCGGTCGGCCTGTTCGTATGGCGTACAGCCGTCACGAGAGCTTTCTCGGCCATGTGCATCGCCACCCGGGTCGGGTCTGGATGCGACACCACGCCGACAGCGATGGCCGCATTCGGCGCATCGAGGCTCGCTTCGTACTCGACGGTGGGGCCTACGCCTCGACGTCGTCGGCGGTTCTCCTCAACGCGATCACGCATACGCAAGGGCCGTACAAGTGCGAGAACGCAACTGTCGACGGGTGGGTGGTGCGCACCAACAACTTGCCGTGCGGTGCGATGCGTGGTTTCGGCGTAGTGCAGGCCTGCTTCGCTCATGAGGGCCAGATGGACAGGTTGGCCGCGGCAGTCGGGCTCGATCCGGTCGAGATTCGATTGCTGAACGCGATGGAAACAGGAGACCGCCTGATCACCGGTCAGGTGGTTGAGAATGTCGCCCCTGTCGCGCGGGCGATTCGTGAGACGGCGGCTTTGCCGCTACCCGATCAGCCGCCCGGGGGCCACGACCACGACCCGATGCGGCTGCCGGGCGGGGCCGGTCTGACCGCCGACCGAGGGCACATTCGCCGTGGCATCGGCTGGGGCGTTTCGATCAAGAATTTGATGTACAGCGAAGGCTTCGACGACTTCTCCACCGCGCGCGTGCGTCTCGTTGACGGTGTCGCGTTCGTGAAGTTCGCGACCGCAGAAGTGGGGCAAGGTTTCGTGACCATTGCCGCACAGATCGCGCGTAGCGTTGTCGGTGTCGACGAGGTCGTGCTCGAACCGATCGACACCACCATCGGCTCGGCTGGTTCCACGTCGGCGTCGCGACAGACGTGGATGAGTGGGGGAGCGGTCGACGGTGCCTGTCGACTTGTTCGCGAGCGACTATTCGAACGAGTCGGTGCCGCGCACGGAATCGATCCATTGCAGCTGGCGATCGAAGGCAGCGACGTCGTCGACACCGTTGGCACGCTGCGAGTGTCGGTGCACGAAGCATCGCAAGGCGTACCCATCGAGGAGTCGTTCGAACATCATCATCGGCCGACCGAGGATCTCGACGAGAACGGACAGGGCAACTGCCACACGGCGTTCGCCTTTGTCGCCCATCGAGCAGTTGTCGATGTCGATCCCGAACTGGGTTTGGTGAAGGTGGTGCAGGTGGCGACCGCACAAGATGTCGGCCGGGCGCTGAACCCGCTGAGTGTGGTCGGACAGATCGAGGGCGGCATCGCCCAAGGCATCGGCCTGGCGGTGATGGAGGAGATCGTGCAGATCGACGGCCACGTGCGCAACGCCAGCTTCACCGATTATCTGCTCCCGACGTTCCTCGACATGCCCAACGTCGTCATCTCGCTGATCGAGGAGCCCGACCCGATGGCGCCACTCGGTGCCAAAGGCGTCGGTGAGCCGCCGACGATCTCGTCGACGCCCGCGGTCGTGGCCGCGATCAGGGATGCACTGGGGAAGGACCTGACGCGCGTACCTGTGCGACCGGCAGATATCTGTCTCTGACCGCACCATCGGTTAGCTTGGATCGTGGAGGTGCCAAACGTGTCGAGCGAGCGCGAGATCATGACGTGGGAGTTGTTCGGTGAAGCGTCGCGCGGGCTGGCGCAACTGGTGGCCGACGATTACGAGCCCGACATGATTCTGTCGATAGCGCGAGGTGGTCTGCTGATCGGCGGTGCCCTCGGTTACGCACTGAGCGTGAAGAACGTGTACACCATGAACGTCGAGTTCTACACCGGCGTTGACGAACGCCTCGAGGTGCCGCGGATTCTGCCGCCGGCGCCGGATTTCGTCGATGTCAGCCACGCCAAGATCCTCATCGCCGACGACGTCGCCGACACCGGCCACACACTGCGCAGCGTCGAGATCTTCTGCGAGGGCAAGGTCGCCGAGGTGCGCACAGCGGTGCTCTACGAGAAGAGCCATTCAGTGGTGAAGTGCGATTACGTCTGGAAGCGCACCGATCAATGGATCAACTTCCCATGGAGCGACAAAGACCCAGTCGCCAAGCGCGACTGGAGCGTGCAAGACGCGTAGGGACCGTCGCGCGCTACAGCTGGCTCAGGACTTTCATGGCGGCGTTGCGGCCACTGGCGCCCCACACTCCCGCGCCGGGGAAGGTGGCGGCGCCGGTGATGTACAAGCCCTTTACCGGCGTCTCGTAGTGCGTCAGCTCCGGGTTGGAAGTTCGCAGGGCAGCCAGCGGCCCACCGACGAACGACGCTGCATGCCCGCGCGGAAGGTGGAACTCGCGCTCGTAACGATCCGGTGTCATCGCCCGCCACTCGATGAGTGACTCCTTGAAGCCAGCTTCGGTGAGGCCGGCGAACAGATCGAGCCAGCGCGACGGCTCGGTGCTGTTGGCCCATCCGCCCGGCAGCCGGTAGGGCGTGAACACCGCTTCCAGACTGAGAACATGCCTGCCGAATTCGGCGATCGAGGGATCGCCCACCGACGGCACGTTGACTAGGAATCCGGGCCGCTCCAGCACCTTGCCGGCCGCGATCATCTGAAACCCGCGATGCATGTCGGCGATGCTGGGCGCGATGGCGTAGGTCGCGGTTACCTCGCCCTCGATTCCGGCCATGTGCGCGGCGCGGAGGTGGGGAACCGTCGAGATCACCGCGTCGAGCTTGGACTCGTAGCCGTCGTCATGAGGCATGCGCTGCCACCGCCGGATTAGGGCGTGCGCCTGCGGTGGGGGATCGCGCAGCCAGGAAAGGAACGTGTCGTGCGGGTTGCACGCGGACACCACGACACCGGCTGTCATCTCGCTGCCATCCTCCAGCGTGACCCCGCGCACGGTGTCGCCTTGGCAGGTGATCGCAGCCACCTTGCTACCGACACGCACCTCGCCGCCTGCCAACTCGAAGGCGGCGCGCAAGGTTCGTGGTACTTCTCCGCTGCCGCCGACCGGGCGGCCGACGGTGCCCACGTGACGCAGCGCATAGGTCAGCGCGCCCAAACCGCCGCGGGGTAGCTCCGGTGAGATTCCCCAGACCATCGGACCGAACAACATGCCCGGACTTTGCAGTGCGTCGGTGGCGAAGAACTCGCGCATGACTTCTGCGGCGCTGCGTCGACTCCAGCGCAGCAGAGTGCTCACGCCGCGTCCGCGATGTGCCAGCACCTTGCGGGTGAGGCCAGCGAGCGAGGGCGGGTCGTTGACCGCGTCGAACAGCAGCTGCACGACGGGCATCGCGGCGCGCGCGTAGCGCCGATACCCATCCACCTCGCCGGGGTAGTTGCGTCCGATCGAGTCAAGCGTCTGCTCGACGGAGTGATAGCTCGCCCACGCTGCCGCACCTCTTCCGTCGGCACCCCAGGTCATGTTCACCTGCGCAGGCTCGAGGTCGATGTAGCGCAGACCGTGATCGGCAAGTCGCAACTCCTCGATCACCGGCGTTGTGCGAAACGTGATGTGGTCGCAGTTGCAGATGTTGACGGTCGCGCCGGCGAACGATTCGCTGGCTGCTGTGCCGCCGACCTCGCGGCGCGCCTCGATCAGCAACGTCCGCAAGCCACCGCGTGCCAGATAGGCGGCACAGACCAACCCGTTGTGTCCACCACCGACAACGATCGCGTCGTAGTCCGTCGATCGGGGAGGAGCGATGGCCATGTGGTCAGTCTGCCGTGCACCAACGTGGTGACCGGTAATCTCTTGATGTGACCCCTGCGCGCTACTTCCGCGATCTCACCGGCCCGGAAGTGGCAGAGCGCCTTGGCTCCGACACGATTCTGGTGCAGCCGCTCGGCGCGATCGAGCAGCACGGTCCACACCTGCCGCTGAGCACCGACTCGGTGATCGCCTCCGCCGTCGCCGAGGCGGCAGTGGCGCAGGTTGGTGACGAGCTCGACGTGTGGCTGCTCCCAACTCTGGAATACACCAAGAGCAACGAGCACGCCTGGTCACCAGGCACAGTCTGGCTGTCGGCGACGACGCTGCTGGCGGTGCTCGACGATCTCGGGCGCTGCCTGGCGACGACGCGCGCCAGGCGACTGGTGTTCCTCAACGGCCACGGCGGCAACAGCGCCCTTCTCAACGTGGCCAATCGCGAGCTGCGGTTGGCACACGGACTAATGACCTTCCTCACTCACCCCGGAGTGCCGCCCGATCAAGGGGGCACCTCCCCTGCGGCCGAGTTGGGCATGGGAGTGCACGGTGGAACCGAGGAGACCTCGTTGATGCTGCACATCGCACCGCATTTGGTGCAGATGCACAAGGCGGCTCGGCGGGTGCCCGAAGCCATCGCCGACAACCAATACGTTCGTTTCGGTGGCACGGTGAGCTTCGGTTGGATGTCCAACGACTTCTTCCCCGACGGCTACATCGGTGACCCGACCGCCGCCACCGCTGAACTCGGCAAACAACTTTTCGATGGGGCGGTGCGTGGCTTCTGCGAGGCACTGCGCGAGATCGCTGTGTTCAACTTCGGGAAGCCGCGTTGAATAATCCTCGCGAAGACACATCTGCTCTCCGCGTCGATGGCGGCCGGTTGTGGAGCCGGCTGGAAGCGCTCGGTGAAATAGGTGCCGTCGCCGGACCGAACGGCGAACGCGGCTGTGCGCGCTTAGCGCTCACCGATTCCGATCGTGATGGTCGCGACCTGGTCGTCGGCTGGATGCACGATCTCGGCTTGGCGGTCACCATCGATGCCGTCGGCAACGTGGTCGCCACCCGTCAGGGCAGCGATGCCACCGCGGCACCGGTCATGATCGGTTCACATATAGACACGGTTCGCACCGGCGGACGCTTCGACGGCAATCTGGGTGTGTTGGCCGGGCTGGAAGTAATCGAGACACTTGAACAGTACGGCATTGCGACTCGCCATCCGGTCAGCGTGGCCTTCTTCACCGACGAGGAGGGCGCGCGCTTTCAGCCGGACATGCTGGGCAGCCTCGTCTACGTCGGTGGCATGGCGCTGGAAGACGCTCTCGATGTGCGCGCCACCGACGACGGCGCGCGCCTTGGCGACGAGCTGGCTCGCATCGGTTATGCCGGGCCGACTCCCTGCCCGGCAGCGGCTGCACCACACGCTTATGTAGAGCTGCACATCGAGCAGGGCCCGGTACTGGAGGACGAAGGGGTCACCGTCGGGGCCGTCACCGGCGTGCAGGGAATCTCGTGGACAGAACTGACCATCCGCGGCCAGTCGGCACACGCCGGAACGACGCCGATGCGTCTGCGCCACGACGCCGGCTACGTGGCGGCGGCGATCAACGCAGGAATACGCGCGATAGCGCGTGAGATGGGCGGCACGCAGGTGGCCACCGTCGGCCGCTGTGAATTCTCGCCAAACCTCGTCAACGTCATTCCGGCGACCGTGCTCATGACGGTCGACCTGCGCAACACCGACGAAGCCCTGTTGCAGAAGTCGGAGTCGTCGTTCCACACCCTCTGCGACCGAATGGCGAGCGAAGAGGGCGTGACCATCGAGCGGCGATCATTGGCACGGTTCGAGCCGGTGGAGTTCGATCCGGCGATGATCGATCTCGTCGAAACCACGGCCAGGCGTCTTGGCCACTCGACGCGTCGAATGCCGAGTGGAGCGGGTCACGACGCGCAGATGCTTGCTCGGGTATGTCCGACCTCGATGATTTTCGTCCCGAGCGTCGACGGGCTCTCACACAACATCGCCGAGTACACACACCCCGCCGACATCACCGCCGGCGCCGACGTGCTGCTGCAGGTAGTTCTCGCCAAAGCCGAACAACACTGAGCGGGCGGGACACGAAAAGCTGAAAGGGGCGCCGGCCGTGGCCGGCGCCCCTTTCGGGATTCAGTTGCCTGGCAGACGACTAGAGCTTGATGCTCGGGTCGACGAACTCGTTGGTGACGATGTCTGCAGGTGTGAGGCCTTCCTTCGGCGGGCTGCCGAGGCCTTCATAGATTGGCGTCGCAACGTCGATCAGTTCCTGTACACGGTCGAGGTCGAAGCTACCCATACCGTCGGGACCGTTGGCCACCAATCCATCGGCCTTGATTGTCGCCACGCCGTAGTCGGCAGCGCCGGCGGTGTAGGTCCAACCGAAGTCGTTGCCGAAGGAATCGACGGCAGCGATGATGATGGCGTTGGTGCGAACCGGGTCATTGACGTAGTCGACACTTGCCTGCTGGATGATCGGAACCAGCTTCTTGAAGCAGTCGGCGTACTTGGTGATGTTCTCCGGCTTGGTCGCGATGCTCTCGGCGTAGTTTCTCCAGCCGACATCGTTGATGTACTCGTACTTGACCGGCTTGCCCCAGTCTGCCAACTCCTCGAGGTACAGGTACGGCTCGGCCGAGCCGAAGCCCTGCTGTGCTGCGCTGCCCTCGTCGGCGATGAACAGCGACGGGTCACCGTTGTACGAACCGTCGACCTGATCGGCGCTCAGGATGCCACTACCGGTGAAGTACTCCATGTAGGCCGCACCACCGAAGTAGCGAATCGTGACACCCTCCGTGCCGAGGTCGGCGATGCCGGTCACATCCGGGTAGGTCTCAGGATCCCACATGATCATCTGCGGGTTCTTGTTGAAGCCGGACTCGATGGCAATCGTCGGGAACGTATCCGAGAATTGGATCGCCTCATCGGTGTACACATAGCCGAGCAGAACGTCATCGTTGTTGTACAGGATTTGAGTGACGGGTGTGAACTGCTGCGGCACGCCGCCGGAACGGACCTGGAGGTCGACGCCGGTGTCCTTACCCTCGCTGTCAATCAGTGGGCCGGTGACGTACGCAAGATCCTTGTCGATTGTGTAGCCCTCGCCCATCATTTGATAGATGAAGCCGTGCTCGGCCTCAGGCATCCAGTCGAGTTGGATCTTGACGGTCTCCGGGCACACTCCTGCGAGTGAACCCTCTCCGCCCGAGCCACCTCCGTCGGACTTCTCGTCGTCGCCGCACGCGCCGAGGACGAGGGCGGCGA
Source organism: Actinomycetota bacterium (assembly GCA_016213665.1). Taxonomy (GTDB): domain Bacteria; phylum Actinomycetota; class Acidimicrobiia; order Acidimicrobiales; family Ilumatobacteraceae; genus UBA668. The sequence goes on from JACQZX010000048.1 coordinate 8,668, forward strand.
TAATCGGCAAAATCAGCAGTTTGCTGCTGCCTTTGTGTTGCATGTGTTGCTCCTTGGTTTGGTTGTTCACGCTGGTTGCTTAACTTGCTTGGTTGGGGAGATCTTTGCTACTTCTTCGCCTTGCGCGTGTCTTCGTACCAATGGCCCACGACCAGACGACTGACGAACCCGAAGAGAAAGAAGATTGAGATGCCGAGCAAACTGGCCACGATCACACCGGCGTACATTCCCGGATACTGACCGCGCGGACGAAGTTGGTCGATCACGACGCCGAGTCCTGGCTTTTGACCCTGACGGAAGAATTGTTCGCCGACGATGGCGCCGATGACGGCCAGTCCGGCAGAGATGCGAAAGCCGGTGAATATCGCCGGCATCGCGGCGGGGAACTGCAGTTTCATGAGGCGAGTGAAACTGCTGGCGTTGCGCAGTGTGAACAGGTCGTGTTGCGACGAGTCGACAGAGGTGAGACCGAACAACGTGTTGGTGACGATCGGAAAGATCGAGATCATGATGCACACATAGATGCGCGACGTCATCCCGCCGCCGAAGACGATGTAGATCAACGGAACGATCGCGAGCACGGGGATTGCCTGCAAGGCGACCAAGTAGGGATACACCGACATTTCGACCCAGCGAGCCTGCGCCATTAGCACCGCCAACGTCATGCCGAGAACGATGGTGATTCCGAGGCCGACGAAGGATGCATATGTCGTCCAGCCGAGACCCTCGATCAGCTTTCCGCGAATGATCGTGTTCATGAAGCCGCTGTCGACGACTGTCACCGGCGACGGCAGCAACTTGGGATTCTTGTGGAGCCATTCACGAAAGCCGTGCCTGTGCATCAGTTCCCAGAAGGCGAGGAAGAGCATAAACAGGATGACCGGACCGATGACGCTCGTCCAAGCAAAGGACTTCTTCTTTGCCGCCAAAGCGGGTGCGTCGATGTGCCAGACCTCGGCCGGTTCGCGTTCGTTGCTCATGTGTGTGCTCCACGCAATTGATGGGAAACCTCGCCGGCGAGGCGGGCGAACTCGGGGTCGAAGCGAAGATCGGGCAGACGTGGGTAGGCGAACGGAACCTTGAACTCGGCGACGATACGACCAGGCCGCGCGCTCATCACCAGCACTCGCGTCGACAAGAAGACCGCTTCTGAGATGGAGTGCGTGATGAACAACCCGGCAAACCCCTGCTTGCCGAACAGTTTGATCGTCTCGTCGTTCAGCCGCTCGCGCGTTATCTCGTCGACAGCACCGAAGGGTTCATCGAACAGAAACACCTTCGGATCAAGCACCAGGCTGCGCGCCAGCGATGCTCGCATCTTCATGCCACCCGACAGTTGCTTGGGATACTTGCGCTCGAAGCCCGCAAGCCCGACCAGTTCGATTGCGGCCGTGGCGCGGGCCGAGCGCTCGGCTTTGCCGACGCCCTCCAGTTCGGCCAGCAGTTCGACGTTGCGTTGCACATTGCGCCACTGCAACAGCGTGGCGTCCTGGAATACGTAACCAAGGGTGGCGCGGTCGACGGTGACCGATCCGGTGGTGGGTGGATTGAGTCCGCTGGCGATTTTTAGCAGCGTGCTCTTGCCGCACCCCGATGGGCCGACAACGGTTACGAATTCGCCGGGTCGCACGTCGAAACTGGTCTCGGCGAGCGCGTGCGTGCCGTCGGGATACACCATCGACACGCCGTCGAAGCTCAAGGCGGGTGCGGTGTCTTGGGATTGCCCGGCTGCCATCGCCGCCACAGTAGTAGATGTAGTCGGCGCGGGCCGCGTTCGGGTGTCCATCAGTGCATCACCATTCCGCCGGTCACGTTCACTGCCTGGCCGGTGCAGTAGCGAGCCTCGTCGGAGGCCAGGAACAGTGCCATGTCGGCGACCTCGGCCGGTTCGGCACAGCGACCGAGCGGCGACTGCGCCGACCACTTCGCCACCATCTCGGGCGTTCGCGTGGACGCACCCATCTCGGTCAGCACGTAGCCGGGGCAGATGCAGTTGACGCGGATGTTGTGTTGGCCGAGTTCCATCGCCGACACGCGCGTGAGGCTGATCACGGCGGCCTTCGAAGCCGCGTAGTGCGCTTGATTCGGCGAACCCAGTTTGCCGCCCATGCTGGCCATGTTGATGATCACACCACCATTAACTTGCGCCCCGACGTTGGCGGCGATCATCGAGCGTGCCGCTACCTGTGTCGTGAGGAGCATGGCCCGCACGTTGATGTCGAAGGTCAGGTCCCAACTCTCGACCGTGATATCCAACAACGGAGCCATCTGCAGAATGCCGGCGTGGTTCACCAGTACGTCGACACCCCCCAGCGCGTCGATCGCCGCCGTGACGGCGTTGCGCGTGCTGTCCGGATCGGCGAGGTCGACCTCGATGGCGACCGCTCCCAGGTTGTCGGCCGTGAGACGGCACCGGTCGCCGGTGACGTCGAGTAACGCCAACGCGGCACCCTCACGCGCGAATGTCTCGGCGATGGCGGCACCGATTCCGCGCGCGGCACCGGTAATGATCACGCGGCGACCCGCGAGGCGACCGGCGGTTGACTGTGGCTCGGTGCTCATCTTGCGCCGATGGTACGACATCGTGCCATCGGCGCTAGCAGGCTTATACGTTTTGTACGTTGCCGCCGCGGATGACGGTACGCGCGGCCGGTCCGAACGCAATCGCCTCACGAGTGGTCGCCGCCGCCAGCAGAACAAGATCGGCGGCCTGGCCAACCGCCGTACCCGCGGTGGGAAGACCCATCGCGACTCTCACGGCGTTGCTCACGGTGTTGTAGGCATGGTCGGGGAGTAGTTGGCCGGCCATCACCATCAGACTGGCGGTTTCGAGGCAGTCACCGCGTCCTACCGGGTTGAACGGGTCTTGCAGGTTGTCGGCTCCCGCCGCCAGGTTGACTCCGGCCGCGACCAGCGGAGTTATCGCGGTAAGGGCACGCGGCATACCGACGGGATGATCGCGACCTTGCAGAAAGAGGTTGCTACTGGGCAGGGCGATCACCGTTATTCCAGCGGCCGCGATCCGTTCGCTGGTTTGTGCCTGTACTCGCTGCGATTGCATGCTCATGCTCACGCAATGACTGGCGCTCACGCGGTGTGCAAAGCCGGAGTCGATCACTCGCTCGGCGAGATCGGCCAGTGCAAAGCGGGTTGGGTCAAGTGTCTCGTCGGTGTGCAGGTCGACTGGTAGTTGGGCGTCGGCAGCCACCGCCAGGAAGGCATCGTTGGCCGCGGCCGGGTCGGACTCGAGGTGCGGGCAGCCACCGACACCATCGATGCCCATCGCAATCGCTTCTCGCAACAACGACCGCTGATACGCCCCTTCGGCACCAAGGCTCGGGAACCCGCAGAGCGCGTAGATCTCGATGTGCACCAGACTTCGCAGCCGATCGCGTACGGCCAACAACGCGGCGATCGAAGCGGTGCCGGTCTCCTTGGTCAGGTCGACGTGCGTGCGGATCGCGGTCGCGCCGTTGCGCGCGATCAACCGCGCCGCGCGCTCGGCGCGCAACTCGATATCGGCGGGGGTGATGCGCACGTGGGCAGCTTCCATCGCGACGATCGCGCCCATCAGGTCGCCACTGGGGTTGAGCACTGTCTCGGCAAGAAACGCCTTGTCGAGGTGGGCGTGACCCTCGGCCATCGCCGGCAACAGCAAGGAACCGTTTGCATCGAGTTGTTGATCACCCGGCTCGGCACCGCCGCCGACCGCGACCACCAGGCCACCACTGACCCGCAACGACGTGCGCGTGCCATCGGCGAGCAACGCATCGCTGATGTGGAGATCAGCCACCGGCGACCGTCCCCACTGCTGCCCGCGGGTCGCTGGCACCGGCCCAGAATCCCTGTTGATCGCGCGTGATGATCTGTGCGTGACCGAAGTCGCTGGAGTACGAGTCGCGTGCGACGGTGCTGTGTCCGCGGGCGGCGAGCCGCTGCATCCAATGGGCCGGCGCGTGCCCCTCGACTTCGACGATTGGTCCACCGGGCGCCGTCCAGGTGTCGAAACCGGTTTCGGGCCCGGCCAGTGCCCAACGGCCGGCGTTCATCGCCGTAGCCGGCGACTGTCGATGGTGGAACAGGCGCGCCGCCAACTGCAGCAGGATCTGGGGTTGCGCGTCGCCCCCCATCGTGCCGAACACCGCCGCCAGTCGGTTGTCGCGAGTGGCGAGCGCGGGTGAGAGCGTGTGCGGGGGACGGGTGCCGGGTGCGAGTTCGGCGGGGTGACCGGGAAGCAGGTTGAAGCCAAGCCCGCGGTTGTGCAGGTTGATCTGCGTGTTCGGCTCGACCAGCCACGAGCCGAATCCTGACGCGTTCGATTGGATGAGCGAGACCCCCATCCCGGTGGCATCGGCGGTGCACAGATAAGTGGTGTCACCGGCGCGAGCCACCGACGACCGAGTGCCGGCGCGCTGGTGATCGACGAGCGCGGTGCGACCGGCGATTGCGGCCAGAAGGGCCACACCATCGGCATCGCTGTGCAGCACGTCCGGACGATCGTATCCGGCCACCTTGGCCGCCTCGATCAACAGGTGCGCCCAGTGCTCGTCGTCCGGATCGGCGGGCAGTTCCAGTTGATCTGCCAGCGCGGCGGCGCCGAGCGTGAGATAACCCTGCGAGTTCGGCGGGCTGGTCCACAGGTCGACGCCCCACGCGGCGGCCCGCAAGGGAGTGACCCACTCGGCTTGCGCTTGCTGCAAGTCTTCGGCGCGGAACCAGCCATCGGCGGCACGACCGAGTTCGAGCAGGCCGTCGCCGAACTCGCCGCCGTAGAACGCATCGCGTCCACCGTCGGCGATCGCGCGCAGCGCTCGCGCAACTCCCGGTCGCCGCACACGATCGCCGGTTCGGCATGCCTGGGTCAACTCCGCAAGCGTCTGTCGCGCCAACCCGTCGACGCGTGCTGCGGAACCGACCAGTAATGGACCGGCAGGAAACCCGTGCTCGGCAAGTTCGATTGCGGCCGCCAGCAACAACGCCAATGGCATACTGGCGAAGCGTTCGTGAAGGGCAATCCAACCATCGACACAGCCGGGAACAGTCACGGAACGAATGTCGTGACGGAACGGCATTCCGGCATAGCCAGCGGCACGCATCGCCGGCGCGTTGGCTCCGCTGCCGGATCGCCCACTGGCGTTCAGGCAGGAAACTTCCGAGTCGAATACCAGTGCGAACAGATCGCCACCGATGCCGCAGAGGTGTGGGCTGGTGACTGCAATGGCCGCGTTGGTCGCGATTGCGGCGTCGACCGCGTTACCACCGATCGCCAGAATCGCAAGTCCGGCCTGGGTGGCGAGAGCATCGGCGCTGGCGACCATGTGGTTCGGCGAACGGGTCGTGTGCGACGGCAGCGAGTCGCTGTTCAAGGTGGTACTCACGATCGCCAGACACCGCGATCGGTGAACACTTGCCGCAACACGAGCGGGCGATCAGTCATGATGCCGTCTACTCCCATGTCCAACAGACGGTGGATCTCGGCCTGATCATCGATCGTCCACACGTGCACCTTGACACCGAGTCGGTGTGCTTTTGCGATGAAGCCGGGGGTGACAACTTTCAGCGGACCGTGCCGCACTGGAACCTGGGCCAATTGCGCGGTGGCGCGGCGGGGTCGCCCGAAACGAAGCATGGCGGTGCCGATTGGGCCGAGCGCCGAGCAAGTCTTGGGTCCCAACAGAGAGCGCAGTCGTTTGACGCGCCGGTCACTGAACGCGCCGACGCTCACCCGGTCGAGGGCATCGGCGCGCTGCAACGTCTCCACCAACGGGTTGACGGCAGCGTCACTCTTGCAGTCGATGTTGATGCGCAGCTGCGGCCAGGCGTGCAGCATGTCCTGCAGCAATGGAATCGGCGCCTTGCCGTCGACCAGTGCCGTACGTACCTCGCTCCACGGCAGTTCGCTGATGCGGGCGTCGCGACCGCAGGTTCGACTGAGGTCGTTGTCGTGAAACGCGACGAGCACGCCGTCAGCTGTGGTCTGCACGTCTGTTTCCACATATCTGTAGCCATTGTCCACTGCGTACTGGAATGCGGGCATCGTGTTCTCGGGCATGTCGCTGGCGCCGCCGCGGTGGGCAAACGGGATCGGACCGTCCCAGTCGAGATATGGATGGATGGGCACTGCGGCAAGTATCGTCGGTTTACATGTCCGACGTGATCACCGTCCGTTCGCCCTATGACGATTCAGTGCTTGGTGAGATTCCGGCGCAGACCTCCGCCGACGTCGATCGCGCCGTCGCAATCGCCAAAGCCGTGCTACACGACAATCCGCTGCCGTTGTGGAAACGGGCGGAGATACTCGATCGGGCGGCAGTGCGGCTGGCCGAGCGTTGCGAGGAATTCGCGCAGATCATCGCCAAGGAGGCGGCCAAGCCGATCAGGACCGCACGCGTCGAGGCAGAGCGAGCGTCCGGCACCTTCCGTTTCGCTGCCGCCGAAGCTCGCAAGCTGAGCGGAGAAATGATTCCACTCGACGCGATGGCCGCCGGTGAAGGAAAGCTCGGCTTCACGCTGCGGGTACCGATTGGCGTTGTCGGGGCGATCGCACCCTTCAACTTCCCGCTCAATCTCGTGGTACACAAGGTCGCCCCGGCGATTGCGGCCGGCTGCCCGGTCGTTCTGAAACCCGCCAGCCAGACCCCGTTCAGCAGCATCACGTTGGCGCGAATGCTCATCGACGAGTGCGGCCTTCCCGCGGGCTATCTGCAAGTCGTCACCGGTGGCGGTAGCACTGTGGGCAACGCGATCGTCGATCATCCCGACATCGCGCTGATCACGTTCACCGGATCGCCCGAAGTCGGGTGGGGGATCCGAGCACGAGCGCCGCGCAAACGTGTCGGGCTCGAGTTGGGCAACAACGCCCCGTGCATCATCGAGGCTGACGGTGATTGGAAGACCGCGGCGGCCAAGATCAAGACTGCCGGGTTCAGTCACGCCGGCCAGAGTTGCATCTCCACACAGCGCGTACTCGTTCACAGATCGATCTGCGAGCAGTTCACAACCGCGCTGGTCGAGCACGTCAAGACACTCGTGGTCGGCGACCCACTAGACGAACGCACCGACGTTTCCGCGCTGATCTCGCGCAGCGAACGCGATCGCGTTGCCGGGTGGGTCGAGGAAGCGCGAGCCGCAGGCGCGACCATCGCCGCCGGCGGCGGGCTAACCGGCGATGGATTGTTGCAGCCGACTGTGATCGCCAACGCCACGCCCGGCCTCAAGGTGTGTGCCAATGAGGTGTTCGGACCGGTGGTTGCCGTCACTGCGTACGATTCGCTCGACGAGGCGATCGCGCTCGCCAACGACACCAAGTTCGGGCTACAGGCATCGATCTTCACGTGCGACATCGACAAGGCGTTGAAGGCGGTGCGTTCGCTCGACTTCGGTGGTGTACTCGTGAACGAAGTGCCGACTTGGCGCGCCGATCACCAGCCCTACGGTGGCATCCGAGACAGCGGCAATACACGCGAAGGCCCCGCCTACAGCGTCAAGGAGATGACCGAGATCCGCATGGTCATTCTAGGTTGACGTCGTTCTCGGCTGAGCTACCAATCGGTGGGTTTGTAGTCCTTCAGGAACTGACCCCACAGGTGGTGGCCGGTGTTGTGCCCGGTGATGATCGGGTCGACAATGCGAGCGGCGCCATCGACGATGTCGAGCGGCGGATGGAATCGATGTATTGCTCGTTTGCGTTGCGCGATGTCAAACGCATCTTCGTCGCTTACCCAGCCGGTGTCCACGCTGTTCATGTGGATGCCGTCGCCGTGATAGTCGGCGGCTGAAGTGCGGGTCATCATGTTGAGTGCCGCCTTCGCCATGTTCGTGTGCGGATGGCGAGTGGTTTTCATGTTGCGGTAGAACTGACCCTCGACCGCTGACACATTGACGATGTGCTTGTCGCGGGTGGTAGTCCGCAGCATCAACGGTTTCAGCCGAGCGTTCAGGACGAAGGGCGCGATGGCATTGATCAGTTGCGTCTCGAGCAACTCAACCGACGACACCTCGGCGAGGGTCAGTCGCCACGAGTTCCGCTCGCGAAGATCGACCTGTTGTAGGTCCTGATCAAGTCGACCGATGGGGAAGAGTTGCTCGGAGACGTCGAGATCCTCGGCGAGCAGTGGCTGTTGCGACAACTCCGACGCACGAGTGATCCCGACCGGCATGTCGTCGACCACACTTTCCTCGGCGGCAGACGGAAGCATGGTGTAGCCGCGCAGACCTTCGTACTCGCCCAGCAGGCGCCGCGTGGCTGGTGACAAGCCACGGAAGGAGGCGACCTCGGCATCCATCATGTGGCGATAGAACTCGGGCGGCCGTCGCACCGTTTGACAGGCGTTGTTGACGAGGAAGTCGAGTTGCCCACGAGTTGCCAGTAGATGATCGCAGAACGCTTCGACGCTTGGTGTGTGGCGCAGGTCGAGGCCGAAGATCTCCAGTCGATCATGCCACTCGTCGAAGTCGGACTCACTCGAGTACCGAGCCGCCGAGTCCCGAGGAAACCGGGTCGTAACGATCAGTTGGGCTCCGGCCCGCAACAACTTGATGCCCGCCTGATAGCCGATCTTCACACGCCCACCGGTGATCAAGGCGACGCGTCCGCGCAGGTCGGCAGTCTCGGTGCGCTTGCCCAGGTTGAAGTCGCCGCAGGCGCGACACATCTGGTCATAGAACTGGTGCACCGACGTGTACTTCTGCTTGCAGACGTAGCAATGCAGTTCTCGCTCCACGGTGGGATCACCGACTGCTGTTGCCAGCTCAGGGGCCGAGGGGTAGACGTTCGGAGACACGAACACGGGCCGCGCCCGCAACGCTCGAATCTCGGCTCGATTGCGAACTGCCTCATCGCGGCCCACGCGGGTCGAGCGGTCGTGCTTCAACTTCGCCTTGGCTCGTCGTCGCCGCACCTCGATGTCGGGCTCGTACACAGCTCCTGCAGCGGTAAGCAGTGCCGTTCGTTCGTCGAGCGGTAGTACTTGCAACAAGTCGCGATCCTCCACGATTGCTGCGAGAGTTTCGCGAAGCACCCGCAAACGAGCCGCGATCTCGTCGTGTTCCGCGCTGCCAGCCACCGCGACGAATGTACCGTCCGCTTGTTCCGATGCCGTTTGGGCGAGCGCACAAAGCTGCCGGCAGCTTTGTTTGCTCACACAAACACAGCTCACTGCCACGGATGTTGCCTTTCGGCGACGGCGTCGATATGACGGCACAATGGCCTTCACCGAGCGCTCCCGCGCAACAGATGGTCAACTCGACACCGAGTTTCGAAGCCGAGACACGAGCGGCTTCCAGCTTCACCAACTTGCCGCGATCGGTGATCTCATCAACGATGTCGGTGAGCCTGTTCGTGCCTTCGGTCCGACGGCCGCGGCGCTCCACCGCTTCGACGGCTATCGCTTGCGACCTCCGTTTCATATCGTCATTCCGAGAAGTCGAAATGTCCGCCGTATCGGCCATGCGGTACACACGTCGTCCGCCCACGCACTGATCGACTGTGAGACCGTGTTAGGCATTCCTGTAACGGCCCCGGCCCGTACTCTCATCGACCTCGCAACAACCGACACACCACAGATGCTGACAGCAGCCCTCGACGGCGCTCTGCGCGATCGACTGTTGAGCGAGGACTTCCTCCATAGGCGAATCGGTGACCTGCGTACGTCCGGCCGACATGGAATTCCGAGGCTGCTCGCGGTAATCGACGGGATGGAAGTGACCCGCGGCGGCCAGAGTTGGCTCGAGCGAGAGTATCTCCGCCTCATCGACGGTGCCGGGCTACCGAGACCCAGGACTCAGCAGGTTCTCGGTCGGCGTGGGGATCGGCTCATTCGGGTCGACTTCCATTTTGAGGGTACGCCGGTGGTGGTGGAGACGTTGGGATATCGCTGGCATCGCACACCGCACCAGTTGGGTATCGATGCGCAACGCGTCAATCGCCTCACGCTCGACGGCAGAATTGTGGTGCAGTTCACGTACCAACAGGTGACGGCGGAACCCGACTACGTGGTGACGACCACGGCCGCCGCGCTGATGCCATTCGTGGGCACCCGCGGATCGCCAAACCCGTTTGGGTGAGCGCACAAACCTGCCGGCAGCTTTGTTTGCTCACACAAACCTGGATCTGGTCTGTCGCAGACGCTCGGCGGCTGCGACACTGGCGCTGATGAACGAACTCGACGCAGGGCATCCAATCGAGCACCCCCACCACCCGGTCGGGCGGCGAACGATTCAGTTGGCCGATCACTCACGCAGCGATCGAGCCCTGGGCGTCGACGTGTGGTACCCGGCCGTGAGCAGTTCGGTGGCGCGCACGACGTACGAGCTCCTGCCCGGCGTTGCTTACCGTGCCGCCCACGCGCAGCACGAGCCACCTGCGCGTGCGGGCCAGTTCCCGTTGGTGCTGTTCTCGCACGGGCGAACGGGAATGCGAATCTCTTACGCATTCCTTTGCGAGGCGCTAGCGGCACGCGGTGCTGTTGTGGCGTCGGCCGATCATCCCGGCGATGCACTCGTCGATTGGCTGGTGGGAAGTCACGACGACGACCGCACCAACGAGGTCAACCGAGTTGCCGATGCGCACTTCGTGCTGCACGCCTTGCTTCACGGCGATGAGGTCGTTCCAGTGGAGATCATCAACGCCATCGACCACGAACGGATCGCTCTCGCCGGGCACTCCTACGGTGCCTACACCGCGTTTGCGACCGCTGCCGGCAGCCGGGGAGTCGCTCCGCACGAGCGCGTCCGCGCGGTCGTAGGGCTGCAGGCATACACGCGCACGATGAGCGACGGTTTGCTCGGGCGCATCACACAGCCCACGCTGATGGTGGTTTCCGAGCACGACCGCGTAACGCCACCCGAGATCGACGCGGAACGAGCGTGGGCGCTGCTGCGCGGGAGGCCAACATGGCGACTCGATCTGCAAGGTGCCGGTCATCAGGCGAGCAGCGACATTGCGTTGTATGCCGAGCTTGCCGAACACGTGCCGCTGCTGCCCGACATGGTGCGCGAGTTCCTTGTCGTCACTGCTGCGGGCTCGGCGCCGACCGCTAGTCGCACATGGCGCGAATTGCTGGCAATCCAACTCCGAACGATGTGGGCGTTTCTGCAGATCGCTTTGGATCTCGACGCCGAGTCGGGAATGCACGAAGCATCGCGAGTCGAAGAACTGCCCGGCATCGCGCTGCGCCGTCACTGAGCGTGTCATACCTCATCAGGTTCCAGGCGTGAGGGGGGATAGGGCTGGGGATAGGTGATGTTGGCTTTTGAGCCATGCCAGTTTGCCAGCGCGTAGCAGTACGCGTAGGCGTGGTGGAAGTGCTCCAACCCGCGCCGCACCGTTTGACTTCTTTGACGCTCAGGTTGGGACCTTCGTTTGCCTGTTGGAGGTACCAGATCGTGCTGGCGAGGATCTCGCTTCGCCACCGGCCGAGGGTGTCGCCGAGGGACCGGAGCCCAGCGACGCCGTCGTCGCGCGCAGGTCGAGCAGCATCCGATCGACAAACGCCAGCGACGACGGCCTCCGACCCCGAAGATCAACTCGTCAGCGCCCTCGGCGACTCCTAGAATTCATGGCGGACAAGCCCCAACAACCGCTCCAGCATCGCGACACCGTCGAACAGGCGAGGGTCAGGGTTGCGGTTTCTCAACGACTGACACCGGCATCGAGCGAGGATCACCCGTCCCCAGACTCGGTTTGCCGAGCTTGCGCTTGCGCTTGCCAGGTAGTGTCACCGTCGTCAGGGCGATGGACACCATTGAGGAGAACACCAGGGTTGCCACGAATGGTGCCAATAGATCGGTGTCCTTAGATGTCATGGTGAAGCCCTCGACGATTTGTGCCTTCGAAAAGTACCAAAATGCTCCGATAGAAGTCAGCCAGGTCGCAATTGTCGCTGCGTATGTATTCGTGACATACGGTGCCATGAGTGCAGTAGCTACAGACAATTGGGCGAACGGACTAGTGAGGGAACCCCCGGAGTACTGAGCCATCATCGACAGAGACAAGATCATGTACGCGGCAAACAGCGCAACCATGACCTTTCGAAGTGGTTCTTGGAACTTTCGAAGCCGCGCTCGCCAAGGCTTCTCAGCGGTGGCCGGTGTGCCACCGACTAGGCTCGAGTGAGGTGGCGGCGAAGCCTGAACGGGCAAGCCCTTGCGCGCCTCGCCCCCCACAAACGGGAGCAAGTCCGGGCTCCATACGATGAGCAGCACAACTATTTGCCAATATAAGTATCCCGTTGGCACTCGCAGGCTGCTGTCGAGCCACAACCCGAACAAGAATATTGCGCCCGTCGATGCGGTGTGCACGATTGTCATCGCAGCCAGCTGTGATCTAGAGGTCGTCTCTATGTGTTGACTATTTGAAACCATGCGCATCCAAACTCGAGATTTATGACGCGATGCGCATCGTCGCGAGTCGGTTGCTGGCCTCGAACGCCCGACATTGAGCGACGTAGTCTACGAGCGAGACGTATCCGAGGACCATCGATATGACAGCCAGTTCGCCCCTAACTTGACCACTCAGAAGTACGGCGCAGCCCCAAATCGCCATGGACAGACTGAACATTCGGTGCCACGGTGCCCCAGCGGCAACTACGCGGCACCGAACAATCATCCGAAAGCTTGCGTGTCCCTGTATGAGGTCCCTGGCGAGCAAGGGAATCCAGTAGCCGATCGCCATCGGTATCTGAGTGCAAACTGCCATGGCACACAAGTGAACGGACAGCTTGTCGATGACAGCGTCGGCGCCGCGACGTCTAGCGGTGTCTGCTCGGGCGCCAGCACGTGCAAAGCGTCCGTCCGCGATATCAAGTACAACGAACATTGCGACACAGAACGCTGCAGCACGCCAACCGCCAGCGAGGATGAGCGATGCGGCACCGAGGCCAATCGGTAGACGCGCGTAAGTCATGATCTCGCCGACTATCGCCAGTGCGCCGCGAGAGGGTGTCGCGTCAAGAGGTAGGATTACTATTTGTTGATTCATATTCACCTTCCGGCTGGTAACGTCCGATCGAACTTCGTTCATGAGGCAACCGTATCAAGGATGCACCTTCGGGCTCGGGACAGCGCTGTGCTTGCGTTCGGGAGCCCAATATCGCCGAGGTTCGCCGCAAAGACTCACCCCTGTGACGGCGCTGCCCCTTGCCCAATGCCCGTGGTGCGGATTGTAAGGTGTGATGTCGTGCCCGCGCCCGTTGAAGCTCTGCGGCTCGAGGAACTGCCCGGTATCGGGCTGCGTCGCCGCTGAGCTCTCTCGGCGTCAGTTGCCGGTGTGCAGCATGATTCCCATGAACATCGCGGCCACCGCACACAGTGCCCCGAGCGCACCACCCACCGCCAGCGCGAGCTTGGTGCGGCCGAACTGATGCAACGCCACGAAGGCACCACTCGCGATCGCGAACGCGATCTTCACCATCAGCGTTGCCTGATACGCGGAGCTGGCGGTGGTGATGTCGACCGCCATCAGGTTCCACATTCCGGTGACCACCGTGACCGCGAACGCCGGCCAGGCGAGACGAGCGAAGGCCTGCGCGACGGGTTTGGTGGCCGCCGGTGCCGACCGACGTAACGCGGGTACGACACCAGCCAGAGTGAACTGGCCGCCAACCCAGATCGAAGCGGCGATGACGTGCAGGAAGATTCGGATCGTGGCAGTGGTGGGGGAGAGCACGGCGGTTGACGCTACTGCTGACGGTCCCGGTTGACTCAGGTGTCGACGAGGGTGGCCAGCACATCGCTGGCGGCAAGGCCACGATCATCGAACACCGTCGAGTTGCACACCGGACCACCGCTGAGCGCCGCCGCGGCGATGCCGATGGCGGCCTGTAGGTCGCGGATATTGCGCGGCGGAGGAAAGTATTCGTCCTCGTCGGTGACACGTTCGTGCTGCACGCCCTGCGCTGGGGCCATGCGGGCGATGATCGCTTCCACCAGTTCCTCCGGGGCCGAGGCGCCGGCCGTGACTCCGACAGTGCCGCTGAGATCGTCGGGGAGTTCCTCAGGCCCGTTGACGCGATACACCCGCGGGCAGCCGGCCTCGACCGCCAGCTTCTCCAACGCGCGGGTGTTGGAGGAATTGGCCGAGCCGATCACCACGATCGCGTCACAACGCGGGGCCATCGCCATCAGCGCCGATTGCCGATTGGTGGTCGCAAAACAGAGATCGCTGCGACCGGGCGACCACACGTCGGGGTAGCGCTCACGCACGGCGACGGCAACGCCCTCCCAGTCGCGATGCGACAACGTTGTCTGCGCGAGTAGCGCCACCGGTTCCGTGAACGTCGGCAACGCAAGCACTTCGGCGACGCTCTCCACTCTGCTCATCGCGGCCGGTGCCACGGCGATGGTACCGACGGCCTCTTCGTGTCCCTCGTGACCGACGTAGACGATGCGATAACCCTTGCCGGCGCGCACCTTCACCTCGTGGTGCACTTTGGTGACCAGTGGGCAAACGGAGTCGACTACATAACTACCGCGGGCACGGGCGGCCACAACGACCTCCGGTGCCGAGCCATGCGCCGAAAGCATGATCGGGCGGCCCGGCGGAACTTGCGCGATGTCATCGACGAACACCACGCCTTGAGCCTCGAAGCGCTGGACGACGATCTTGTTGTGCACTATCTCGTGGTAGCAGTACACGGGCGGCTCGAAGCTGCGCACCATCCAGGCGAGAGCTTTGATTGCCATCTCCACTCCCGCACAGAACCCCCGAGGCTCAGCGAGCAGCACGCGGTCGACGTTCACGTCGTCGCACGCTAGCGGCGGTCGGCTGCGGGCCAGCGATAGCCTGGGAACCCATGTCATTACCGGTCGTCGTTGCGGTCGCGCCCGGATCGGCTGCCGAGGCCGCCGGGGCGGTGGTCGGTGACGTGGTGCTGACGATCAACGGTACTGTGCCGCGCGACGTGATCGAGTGGCGTTTCGCCGCCGACGAGGCAGACGTCACCATGGAAGTCTCGCGAGGTGGGCTCGAGCTCACCCTGCAGGCGACCAAACGGGCAGGAGAACCGCTCGGCGTCGAGGTGTCGAGCGCCGTCTTCGACCGCGTGCGCACCTGCGACAACCACTGCGAGTTCTGCTTCATCTACCAATTGCCCAAAGGGTTGCGTAAGAGTCTTTACCTCAAAGATGACGACTATCGGCTGAGCTTCCTTTACGGGAACTTCACCACTCTCACTCGGTTCACCGAGGCCGATCTCGAGCGCGTCATCAGCGAGCGGCTTTCACCCTTGCACGTGAGCATCCATGCAACCGACCCAGACGTGCGCAGCCGCATGCTGAAGAACGAGCGCGGCGCGATGAGTCTGCGCTGGCTGCGTGCCCTGCTCGACCACGGCATCGCCGTGCGTGGCCAGGTCGTGCTTTGCCCCGGGGTGAACGATGGGGCGACGTTCGAACGAACCATGGCGGGGATCCTCGATGAGTACCCCGAACTCGAGTCCGTTGCCGTCGTGCCACTCGGCCTCAGCAGGTTCAATACCGAGCCGTCGTTACGCGCGCACACGACTGAAGAAGCGCAGGCGATCGTGGAGGCCGTCGAAGAGTGGCAAGCGATCTTCCTGCGCACGCTCGGGAGGCGGATGGTGTTCGCCGCCGACGAGTACTACCTGATGGCTGACATCTCGGTCCCTGAGGCCGCGACGTACGAGGGGTTTGCGATGCACGAGGACGGCATCGGGATGGCACGCACTTTCGAGTTGGAGTTCAGCG
>JACQZX010000045.1 GCA_016213665.1 Actinomycetota bacterium
ATCGACCGCGGCTTCCGTATTCAAGATGAAGGAACCGATGTGCGGGTCGGAGTAGTTGCCTTGCTTGCTGCGATAGCGCTGGTGGTGATCGGCATCGCGACGATTGCGCAACGATTCGCGGTCGCACGCCTCGGGCGCCAGAGCGAAGAAGCGTTGTACTCACTGCGTGTGCGGTTGTTCGAACACATCCATCGCCTCAGCATCGCCGACCACAGCGAGGAACGAAAAGGCGCGCTGGTCGCGCGGGTCACAAGTGATGTGGAGACGCTCGCGCATTTCTTCGAGTGGGGAGGGCTTGCGTGGTTGCTCGACGGCACGCTGGTGCTGTTGGTCGCCGGAGTGATGCTGGCCTACGACTGGGTACTCGCCATCGTCGCGTTCGCCGTTGCGGCACCGCTTGCTTACGTCCTGCGGCGGGTGCAGGTGCATCTCGGGCGTGCTTACGACAAGGCGCGTTCGCGCAACGCCGAAGTGATGACTCAAATCAGCGAGGCAGTGGCGGGCGCCGAGACACTGCGCGCATATGGTGCCGGGCGGCACTATGCGCACCGGGTCGAGTTGGCCAGCCACGAACGATCGAACGCCAACATCAGAGCCGGAACGATCGGCGCCTTCCTCTTCCCCTCGGGTGAGGTGTTCAGCGTTTTCACAGTGTGTGCCGTTGTGCTGGTTGGCCTTTTGCGCGGACCGTCGAGTGGCCTGACGGCGGGAGCGATGGTTGGCTTCTTGTTCCTCACCTACCGATTCCTCGAGCCGATCGCCGAATTCACCGAGGTGCTCGATCACACCCAAACGGCAGTGGCGGGTATGCGCCGGGTGCTAGGCGTGTTGGAGATTCCGATCGGTCCACCGGAGCCCGATCAACCGGTGCGGTTGCCGGCCGGTTCGCTGGCGGTAACTCTCGACAGGGTCGACTTCAGCTACCGCAGTCGCGGCGACGACGATGAGCCGCCGGTGCTGTTCGGTATCAGCGCACACATTCCCGCAGGCCAGCAGGTCGCGATTGTCGGCGAAACCGGCTCGGGAAAGACCACGCTCGGCCGGCTGATCGCGCGACTGGCCGATCCCACGGCCGGCAACGTGTGTGTCGGTGGTGTCTCGTTGACGCGGGTCGCCAACGCCGACCTGCGTGCACGGCTCACCGTGGTGCCGCAGGAGCCGTTCCTGTTCGAGGGCACGATCGCCGCCAACCTGGCGTTTGCTCATCCCGAACTCACATCGGCCGATCTCGAACGATCGATCGACGATCTCGACCTACGCGATTGGCTTGAAACGCTGCCTGACGGAATCAACACGCAGGTCGGCCAGCGGGGAACTCAGTTGTCGGCCGGAGAACGGCAGCTGGTCGCCTTGATTCGTGCATCGCTCGTCGATCCGGCGGTGCTGGTGCTCGACGAGGCGACCTCGTCGGTCGACGCACTTACGGAAGTGCGGTTGGCGCGGGCACTCGAGAAACTCGCCAGCGGGCGCACGACAATTGCAATTGCACACCGGCTATCCACTGCCGCACGCGCCGATCGCGTGCTGGTGCTGCACCACGGCCGGGTGGTCGACGATGGTCCGCACAGCGAGCTGCTGCAACGGGGTGGCGTCTATGCACGCATGTACGAAGCGTGGGTCGCCTCAACGTCGGGTGTCTGACGGGCGACGTCAGTTGCTAAAGGGCGCCGGGCCGTAAACGCTGTCGATCTCGCATGTGACCGGCAGCGATGAGAAGTTGGTGGAGCCGCTGGCGGCGGTGAAGTCGACTGTGGCGCCGGCCGCGACGCTGCTGAGTTGCACGCTCGTCGTGTCCCAGCGTTCTGTGCCACGGTGGTAGACAACCGTGACGGTGTAGCCATGTGCCACCGCGTCGCGGTTGTGGATCGATCCCTCCGCGACCACGTGCCCGTCAACGGTTTCGCACCGGTCGATAGTCGTTGTGTACGGGCCCGGGTTGACCAGTTCGTCGACTTCGCGCAGAACGATACGGGTGAGCTGGAATCCAACGACGCACAGCCCACTTGCGGCTATCGCCGTGATCAGCGCGGCTACTGCCAGGCCCTGGCCGATCGCGGCCGGCTGACCCGCGGCGTGGTAGCGCTTGGAACGGCGCAGGACGATTGCGCTGAGGACGAAAGCGACGATCGCGCCGGCGGCGCCGACGACGAAGAGAAAAGGAACCCAGGCGATGACAAGTGAACAGATCGCGAATACGAGGGCGGTTACGGCCATTGCACGCGAAGGGTGAGCAGCGAACATCGGCGACGGCGGCCTCCACCCCGGAGGGGCAGTTGCATCGACGTAGCGGATGCCACCGCGAGCGACATCAGCAGTCCAGCGCTGGCCATTGTGATAGCGGAACTCGAAACGGTGGGTGGGATCGGGATGCCACCCCATCTCGTTTCGGCCGATCAGGTCTTGGCCCGCAGTGGTCGCCGGATACTCCACTCGCGCGACGCTACTCGGGGGTCGCGCATTCTGCGCCGCTACCATCAAGGCAGTCATGGACATAGTTCTCATTCGCCACGGCCAACCTGAATGGGTTCGCGACGGACTCAATGTGGTCGATCCGCCGCTCACCGAACTCGGGCGCATGCAGGCCGAGCGCGTCGGCGAGTTGTTACGCGAAGAGTCATTCGACGAAATCATCGTGTCGCCTTTGCTGCGTGCCCGCGAGACCGCGGCGCCGTTGCTGGCAGCTCAGGGCCGACAGGAAGTGGTCGAACCGTTCCTGCATGAGATTCGTGAACCCAACTGGCATGGCACGCCCGTCGAGTTGGCCCGCAGCGCTTACGAGGAAGACCGGCAGCGTGCCGCCGAGGATCGCTGGAACGGCCTCGCCGGCGGCGGCGAACCACCGCGCGATTTCGTGGAACGTGTGCGGGCGGGTTCAGAAGCGCATTGGGCGGCGCGCGGAATGTACCGCTCGCGCCACATGCTGCCGATGTGGCACCTCGATCGGCCCGACCTGCGGGTTGCCGTCGTTGCCCACGCCGGCACCAACGGTGTCCTGCTATGCCATCTACTTGGGCTCGATCCGGTGCCGTGGGAGTGGGATCGATTCGTCACGCAGCATGCGTCGATAACCCGGCTGTCGACGATGGAGATGCGTGACGGGCACACCTTCTCGCTACACCGCCTCAGCGACGTCGAGCACCTGCCCACCGACGGCCGCACCAGCTGAGGTGTCGATCAATCGCATACCTCCGTGCCGCGAGGGCTGTTGCCGTAGAGTAATACGGTGCTGAATCCTTCCGAGGTCGATCGTCTGCTGGCGATTGTGGCGCACCCCGACGACGTCGACTTCGGTTCGGCGGGCACGATCGCAACGCTCACCAGCAGCGGGGCGCATGTCGCGTACTGCCTGGTCACCGACGGCGATGCCGGTGGCAGCGACCGCACGATCACTCGTGCGGAGATGGCCTCGATGCGCCGCAAGGAACAAGCGGCGGCAGCAGCCGTTCTTGGTGTCGACGATTTGGTTTTCCTCGGGCACGCTGATGGGCGAGTTGAAGCGACGCTGGCCCTGCGTCGTGATATCAGTCGTGTGATTCGCCAGGTGCGGCCGAAAGTGGTGTTGTGCCAATCGCCAGAGCGAAACTACGACCGCATCTTCGCCAGCCATCCCGATCATCTCGCAGCCGGAGAAGCGGCGATGTGTGCCGTGTACCCCGACGCGCGGAACCCGTTCGCCTTCCCGGAATTGTTGGAAGAGGGACTCGAACCGTGGACCGTCGACGAGGTTTGGATCTCCGGGCATCCAACCATGACCGACGTCGTCGACGTCACCGACGCCGTCGAGCGCAAGTTCGATGCGTTGCGCTGCCACGCCAGTCAACTGCCGGACCCGGCGGCCATGGAAGTGCGGGTGCGCCAATGGATGGCGTCAGTGGCAAAGACCCACGGTCTGCCCGACGGTCGTTTCGCCGAGGGCTACCGGGTGTTCCGCGCGGTGTAGTGCACCGCACCGCGTAAAGATCGGCCATGCCCGCGTTATGGACGCGCTAAGACAGCCCACAGGACCATCAATGCAGGTGACGCTGTCGTCATGTCGTTGCCCTGGATCGTCGGATTTCTGGTGTGGGTCGGTCTGATGGCTCGCGCTGTGTGGGCGATAGCGCAGGCACCGCTTCCGGAACGGTCGGAATACAACGCCAGCATGCACAATGGTGGGCAGTGGGAACCAAACGTTCGCAGCCGGGTCGCCGATTCGCAGTCGGTCGGCGCGCGCACGGGCTGACTGCTCGTCGCCAACTGCTCGGCCTTGCCGTCGGCGCGATCACTCTTACCGTCCTAACGTCCATCTTCACCGCCAATCGAGATTCGGTGCACAGCTCCACGGCCTTGGCGCTGTATTTGTTGGCCGTGGTTACGGTCGCGGCGATCGGCGGACACAGACCAGCGATCCTTGCCGCCTTAGCCGCACCACTGTTGACAAACTGGTTCCTGATCAAGCCATTGCACACGTGGCGGATTCACGACGGCCAGGATGTGATCTCGTTGGCCGTATTCGTTGCGGTCGGGGTGATCGTGTCGAGCTTCGTGTCCGAGGCAGCCCGACGAGCGTCAGACGCAGAGCGTGCGCGGCAAGAGGCCGAGGTACTCGCGGGCCTGGCCGGGACTGGCGGCGCAGATCCGTTGCAGTCAATCACCGAGCACCTTCGTGCGAGCTTCGCTCTCGATACGGTTGCCGTCCTGCGCTCCAATGCGACTGGTGAATTCACGGTCGAAGCTTCGGCCGGATCGCCACCGCTCAGCCATCCAGACCAGGCGACGTTCTGCGCCCCTATCGACGATGGCGTCACGGTTGCACTGACGGGTGGTCCGCTGACCGACGATGATCATCGCGTGCTGCGCGCGTTCATTCAGCAGCTGTCCAAAGCACTCCTACAATCGCGTCTGGCTGCCACCGCGGCGCGGGCCGACCTCTTGGACCAGGCCGAGTCGTTACGAACAGCGATGCTGCGAGCGGTGAGTCACGATTTGAGAACACCGCTTGCCAACATCAAGGCCTCCGTCTCAAGCCTTCGCCAAACAGACGTCGACTGGCCGGTGGCAACACGCAACGACTTCCTCGAAACCATCGAAGGAGAGACCGACCGTTTGACCGGCGTTGTGACCAACTTGCTCGATCTCAGCAGGCTTCAGGCCGGAGTACTGCGGCCGACGGTCCGGTCGATTGCTTTGGAGGAAGTCGTACCATCGGCGTTGTACAGCCTCGGCCAGCGCGCTGACGCTGTGGAATTGATGCTTCCCGATGGCATTGTCGATGTTGCGGCCGATCCGGCCTTGCTGGAGCGTGTCGTCGCCAACCTTGTGGACAACGCAATCAAATTCTCGCCGATCGGACAGTGCGTGACGGTCCGCGCCGAACAACAAGGCAACAGCGTTATTCTCGGCATTGTCGATCACGGCCCGGGTATCAGCGTTGGAGACCGCGTGAAGGTCATACAACCGTTTCATCGGCTCGGTGACACGGGCTCGGGAGGTGGCCTCGGACTCGGCTTGGCGATTGCCGACGGGCTGACTGTCGCGATGGGGGGAAGGCTCGAACTCCGCGACACCATCGGTGGCGGACTCACGGCGCTAATTACCCTGCCTGGAGTTGAGCCGACGTGAGCCGAATCCTCTGTGTGGACGACGAGCCGCAACTCCTGCGAGCACTCGCGGCGAATCTGGAAGCTCGCGGCTACGAGGTCGACCTCGCACCCACTGGCGAGAAGGCACTGCAACTCGCCGCCGACGGTCATCCCGACGCGGTCATCCTCGACCTCGGCTTGCCCGGGATCTCAGGTATCGGCGTGATACAGGGCCTGCGCGGCTGGTCGCAGATCCCGATCATCGTGTTGTCAGCGCGCGACGCCGAACGCGACAAGATCGCCGCGCTCGACGCAGGTGCCGACGACTATGTCACCAAGCCTTTCGGCATGGGTGAGTTGGTAGCTCGGTTGCGTGCCTCGCTGCGCAGAAACCTTCCACCGGGCGAGCTGGCGGCAATCGAGACCGATCACTTCATCATCGACCTCGCCGCCAAGCGAGTGACGACGGAGGCAGGGGTGGTCAAGCTGACGCCGACCGAGTGGCATCTCGTCGAATTCCTCGCTCGGAATGCCGGCAAATTGATCACCGGTCGACAGTTACTGCAACAGGTGTGGGGGCCGCAATACGGCGGTGAGACCAACTACCTCCGCGTCCACATGGCACACATCCGGCGAAAGCTGGAACCGACTCCCAGCAGACCGCTGTATTTTCACACAGAGCCTGGAATGGGCTATCGCTTCGAGTATGCGGGGCCGACCCCGCGCTAAGAAGTCGCTAAGAAGCGGCCGCTGTAATGCTGGGTGCGGCAGCCTATGCTTCGCCCTTGGGCCTCTGATATGCCAGCACTCAAACGCATTCTGATCGGTCGACCGATCTCTTCGGAGGACGAGGGGCACCAGCGACTGCGCAAACTGATCGCCTTGCCGGTGTTTGCTTCTGACGCGATCTCGTCGACGGCCTACGCGACCGACGAGATTTTGGTCGTGCTGCTGCTGCAGGCCAGCATCGGAGCCGTCGCCTTCACCAAGCTTGTCCCGATCGCGATCGTGGTCTCTGTGCTGCTCGTCATCGTGGTGATGAGCTATCGCCAGACGATCCATGCCTATCCGTCGGGTGGTGGCGCTTACATCGTCAGCCGAGAGAACCTTGGATCGCTGCCCGCCCTTGTCGCCGGCTCTTCACTGCTCGTCGATTACATACTCACGGTGGCGGTCAGCGTTGCCGGCGGGGTGCTGGCCATCCGTACGGCGACGGGGTTCGATACTCGTTGGACCGTCCCGATCTGTCTGCTCTGCATCCTGATCATGACCGTCGTCAACTTGCGTGGTGTCAAAGAGAGTGGTGCTGCGTTCGCAGGCCCGACCTACTTCTATGTGGTGATGTTGCTGATTCTCCTCGGCACAGGCTTCTATCGCATCTTCGTGCAACACCTCGGTCCCATTCCGGAGGATCTCATTTCCGAGGAAGCGATCGAACACTCCAAAGCCACGAAGAGTCTTGGTCTCTACATGTTGCTGCGGGCGTTCTCATCCGGCGCGGTTGCGTTGTCGGGAGTCGAGGCGGTGTCCAATGGAGTGCCGGCGTTCAAGAAGCCCGAGAGCAAGAACGCCGCGACCACGCTGGTGTGGATGGGTGCAATCCTCGGTACCTGCTTCTTGGGTGTTTCGGTGCTAGCCGCCAAGCTCAAGCCCTTCCGCGGCGAGCACGACGGCAACGGGCTGGGCTTGATGGCTGAACACATCTTCGGCGGCAAGGGAGTGCTGTTCTGGATGTTGCTGATCGGCACCTTCCTCATTTTGATCCTCGCCGCCAACACGGCGTACGCCGACTTCCCGCGCCTCGCGTCGATCATCGCCAGGGATGGCTTCCTGCCACGACAGTTCTTCAACCGTGGCGCGCGATTGGTGTTCTCAAACGGCGTCATCTTCCTTGCAGCCGTTGCCAGCGTCTTGATCATCGTGTTCAAGGGCAACATTTCGGCCCTCATCCCGCTGTATGCATTCGGCGTATTCACGGGCTTCACGCTCAGCCAGGCGGGTATGGTGCGCCACCACCTCCGCGAGCGGGCGCCGAATTGGCGGGCGGGCTTGACCATCAACGCGATCGGAGCCTTTTCCACGGGCGTGATCGCGACGGTGGTCGTCGTCTCCAAGTTCACGGAAGGCGCGTGGATTCCGGCTGCGTTGATTCCGCTGATGGTCTTGCTGTTCCGGTCGATCGGTAAGCACTACACGATCAGTCGTGGTGCCGTGGTAGCCCCGCCTGGCTATCGGGCACCGCGCGAGACGCACACCATGGTGGTTCTCGTCGGCGGCGTCAACAAGGGTGTCCTGCGGGCTGTGCAATACGCGCGATCGCTGAACCCCGACCGCATCTTGGCGGTGACCGTTGCCAGCAACGACGAGGAACGCCAGGCTGTCGAGTCTCAGTGGACGGCGTTCGAGGTGCCGATCGAACTGCATACGGTGTTCTCGCCGTATCGCGAACTCACCCGTCCGATTCTGCAGTTCATCGACGAACTCGACGAGCGTTATCAGGACGACATCATCACGGTGGTCATTCCGGAATTCGTGACCTCGTGGAGTACACAGTGGCTACACAACGGCAGCGCGTTCGCGCTCAAGGCGAAACTGCTCTACCGTCCTCACACGGCCGTAGTCTCGGTTCCGATCCATACACACGGCTCCGAGACAGAAGAGCAGTAGGAGTTTGCAAATGCACGTCATTGTCGTCGGCTGTGGGCGTGTCGGTTCCGAGGTTGCCCGCGGCCTCGCCGCCGACGGCCACCACGTCGTGGTCATCGATCGGCGCGCAGAGGCCTTCCGCCGCCTTGGTGACGACTTTGCCGGCACCACGATTGTTGGGGTCGGCTTCGATCGCGACCTGCTCTCGGCGGCGGGTATAACGGAACAGTCCGCAGTCGCGGCCGTAACCAGCGGTGACAACTCCAACATCCTCATCGCCCGTGTCGCCAAGGAAACGTTCGGGGTCAGCCACGTCGTCGCTCGCATCTACGACCCGCGTCGAGCCTCGATCTACGAGCGGCTGGGTATCGCCACCGTTGCCACGGTTGCGTGGACGAGTGAACGGGTGTTGCGACACCTGCTTGGTTCCGGGGCGAAGTCCGACTGGATCGATCCAAGTGGAAAGTTCACGATGGTGGAACGCACGGTGCCTGCTTCCACGGCCGGGAACTCTGTGGCAAGCCTTGAGTCGGCCACTTCCGCGCGGGTCGCAATAATCCACCGATTCGGAGAAACGTCGATTCCGGCGCCGACGACGCTGTTGCAAGAAGATGACCAATTACACATAGTCATCGGCGCGGGCATGATCGAGTCGCTCGACAGCCACCTTGCAGAAGGGCCAATCAAGTGAAGGTGATCATCGCCGGGGCGGGAAGTGTTGGTCGATACATGGCCGAACAGTTACAGGAGTCCGGCCATCACGTGACTCTCATCGACAACGACGCCGGCGTAATTGCCAGTTGCCGTCAGCAGGTTTCCGCGAGCGGGGTCACCTGGTTTCTTGGCGATGCATGCGAGCTGACGACGCTGAGTGCCGTCGGCTGCTCCGACGCCGACGTGGTGGCGGCGGTCACGGGTGACGACGAGGACAACCTGGTGGTCTCGTTGCTTTCGAAGCAGGAGTTTGCGGTGCCGAGAGTGTTGGCCCGTGTCAACAATCCGAAGAACGAATGGATGTTCAACGACATGTGGGGAGTCGACGTTTCGGTCTCGACGCCGCATCTGTTGACCGGATTGGTCGAGGAAGCGGTCACCGTTGGTTCGTTCGTACGTCTGCTGAGTTTGGAAGGCGGCCGGGCTCGGCTTGCCGAGGTCACGTTGGCGGGTAGCTCGCCGGCGATCGCCAAGGAACTAGCCGATGTCGGTCTGCCGCGGGAGGCGACGGTCGTTGCCGTGTTGCGCGATGGGCACGTGGTCGTCCCGCGTGACGACACGGTCCTGCGCGAAGGCGACGAAGTGCTCGTACTTGTCACCGGAGGCGTCGAGGACGAGGTTCGCAAGGCCTTGGTCGGCTAGGAATGGCGACCCAGCGCCGCAGGAACCGTGACAGCGAGGCGGCGGCGGTGGGCGATGAGCCGATGTCGGTTGCGATCTCGGAGGTGGCGGCTCGCCAACGCGTCTGCATTTGCGGCAAGGTGACGCGCATGACTGCCAGACCTACGTCAGGACAGCCGGCACTGGCGGTGTCGATCACCGACGACACGGGCTCGGTGACAGCGGTGTGGACCGGTCGACGATCGATTGGCGGCGTCACGCTCGGCAGGCGCATCGCGATCGAAGGTGTCGCCGGCTTGCACGGTGCCCACCTCGAGTTCACCAACCCCAACTACACGCTTTTGCCACGCCACGTTTAGGCGGGCTAGGACCACTCGACGAGTTTCCAGGGTTCGAGGTCGCCGCCCTCGAGCAGATCAAGTCTGCGCAGCCAACCCGGCATGCCAACCTCGGTCGCCTTTCGGCGAGCGTCGAGCATGACAGTTGTCGCCCGATCGGCGTCGCCGACTGCTGCGCGACTGAGCAAGACGGTGGCCAGCTCCAATCGGGCGATGGCGCCGAACGTTGGCGAGTTGATTCGGTCGCACAGAGCAACCGCGTTCGTCAGGTGTGTGATCGCACTGTCGAGATCGCCCGTGGTCGCCGCAAGTATCCCCAGTGCCGTGTCGAACGGACCGTAGAACCAGGCGTTGCCATTCACGAAGAACTTGCCGGCGTACCCTGCAAATTCGGTGGCGAGGGCGGCGGATGCCGTCGCGTCGTCGAGTCGCCGAAGAGCCTCGGCGGCCACACCGACACTGGCAGGAATGGTCCAATCTGGAAGATGTGGCCGCTGGGTGGACCAACGCTGCCAATGCCGGCGAACCTCGTCGACGTCACCGGCCATACCGAGGTACCCAAGGTAGGGCGCCATCATTTCCGGAAGCTGACTGACTCCCAACTCCCAAGCGCGTTGCGCGCCGCGCCAATCTCCGCGTAGATGATTGACTTGCGCTCGTCCGATCATGGCGTTTACCCGCACGAGAACGCGATCGGTATTGTTCGCCTCCGCGCGGTCGGTCACGAGCTCTGCCGCGGCGAGGTTGCCCTCAATCGCAGAGCGAGCCAGGCGCACACAGTCGACGAAGTCGGTGCACAGCTCACCGATCGTTGCCACCCGTCGGAGCCCGCTGGTCTCAAGGTCGGCGAGCATGCGTTGCACGACGGCGTCGGTACCCGTCATGTCGCCGAGGGCAGTCAGGCCCTCCGCGAGAATTCCGTAGGCCCCGATGTTCGAGCGAGTCAATCCACAAGAAATCGACTCCTCGCTCGCCTTCAGCTGAGCGTCGAAGTCGAGGTTGCGAGCGGTAACCGCGACTACCGCTGCGGCAGTCCGTCGAACATCAAGGGCGCCAACTCGGTCCGCCATGTCGTACGCCTCGCGGGCGAGTGCCGCGCCCTGATCGCCGGCGGCCGGAATCTGCCACTCGGCCAGCCGTGACAGCACGGCGGCGCGCTGCTGCGAGTCGCCGTCGGGCAGTAATGTGAGAGCGCTGCGTAACTGTTGCGGGCCACGCACGTCGCCGTAGCTCTGCCAAACACCGACCGTGCCGCCGTATTCAAGAGCCGCGAGCGCTGCAGTCTCACCGTCGCCGTCGCCATGCGCGATCTGGAAAGCCTCGCCGATTGCGTCACGTGCCTCCGGAAACCTGCCGTTGGCTTCAAGTCCGCGACCGAGGAGAATCAACAATGCAGTTCGCTGCGTGTGCGGAACGTTTCCGAGGACGGCGATATCGAGGCCGCGGCGGGCCAGGGTAATCGCTTCCTCGGCGGCGGCGATCGAGAGGGCGTGCTCAGCGGCCAAGGTGGCGTACCGAACGGCTCGCTCCGTCTCGCCCATGATCGCCGCCTCGCCAAAGTGATAAGCAAGCAAGCTGAGCGGTGGGTCGGGTTCGGATTCAAAGGCGGTGCCGGCCGCTTGGTGCAGGCGCACTCTTCGGTTGGTTCCGAGCTCGTCGACCAACACGGTGCGAACCAGCGCGTGTGCGAAGGAGTACCGGCCGGATCGGCCGACTACCTCGCTGATGAGGCGTGCTTGTTCTGCCGGCTCAAGGGCCTGCAGAACTGCCCCGATCGGCTCGCCGACGACTTTGCTGAGCAAGCCCACATCGAACTCGCGACCGAGAACGGAAGCCGCACCAAGCATCGCGTTGGTCGGTTCCGGCAGCTCGCTCAGGCGACGACCAACGACCTCGCGCACACCATCGGGCAGGCCTGCCTCGTCGAGAGCGACGGCCACCTTCCACCGGCCGTCGACCTGGACCAGCGCTCCGGTCTCGATGAGGTGGCGCAGGACTTCGCCGAAGAAGAACGGATTGCCTTCCGTCTCTCGTTGCAGGAGTGACGCGTAGGCAATTTCCTCCGGGTCGAGCTCATGGCCGCCGGCGAGCGTCAAGAGTTCGTTGACTCCATCAGTGTCCAGCCCCGACAATGCGATTCTCGTCGCTCCGCGCACTCGACGAAGGTCGGCCAGGGTGTTGGCGAGCGGATGTGATCTGTCAATGTCGGTGTCTCGATACGTGGCGAGAACCAGTACGGAGCTCGGCAGATCGCTGCGCAGGAAGTGCAAGAGCAGCAGCAAGGTCGATCGGTCGGACCAATGCACGTCGTCGAGGATCAACAGCACCGGGGTATCAGCAGACATCGTGCTCAGCAACCAGGTTACAGCGTCGAACAACAACAGGCGCTCAGTTTCCGGATCCGTATTGATGATCGGCGGAACGTTTGCCATTCGGCGGCCGAGTTCCGGCGCGACCCGGCAGATCTCGCCGCCGTGTTGAGCAACGTGATGGACAAGTACCTCATCGGGAGCACTGCGCACCAGACCACGCAGCGCCTCGCGCCACGGACCATACGGTGCATCAACATGTTCGTCGGCGCGACCGAGCATGACGACTGCTCCTTGGCCGTGAGCTTCGCGCGCGAGTTCGGTGACCAATCGGGTCTTGCCGATGCCCGGTTCACCGCCGACCAGCACGATGCGACGATCCTTCTCGGCGGTCACCGCCTTCCATTCCTCACGCAGTTGATTCAGCGCGGCGTGGCGGCCGGAGAATGGCAACTGCGCCGGATCCGCGATCAGCGGTGTGGGAAGCGGCGTCGACATGGCGTCGAGTGGAGTCCAGCCGACCGCGCTGACATCGAGCGGATGTGCAAGCCCCTTCAGCTCTATCGCGCCCATCGAGCGGAACTCGTGTCCGCCGCGGTTGCCCGCCAACAGTCGCACGACTTCGCTGACCAGGATCTGGCCGGCCTCGGCCGCGGCACAGAGTCGCGAACTCTCGACCACCGGCACGCCGAACCAATCGCCGTTCTCGAATGTCGCGTCGCCCGCCGAGATGCCGACACGTATCGCCAGCCGATCGGACTCCCTTCGGCGACCGGCAGCGTCGACTGCCCGTTGCATCGCCACAGCGGCGACGACGGCATCCGATGCGCTGGTGAACGAGACCATCAGTCCATCGCCGAGGTTCTTCACGACCTCGCCGCCCAACGCCTCGACCTCGCGCGACAACTCCGAGAAGTGGCGGCGGCGCAACTCGTCGAACACTTCGTCGCCGAGTCGTCCGAGCAGCGCGGTCGATTCAACGATGTCGGTGAAACAGATGACAACGGTGCCGGCCATGTAGGCCGGAACAGTAGTCGGCGTGGTGCGCCGACAATTCTGGGGCTAGATCGTCCCAAACGAGCTTCCGGGGCTGGATCGTTCCGGAGACCGGAACGATCCGCGCCCAGAAACCGGCGCTCGCAATGGTCGACTGAGCTTTCGGCTACGGCCGACGGCTGGGTACGCTGCCCCCCATGACAGAAGCAGTGATCGTCGCCACCACCCGAAGTCCTATCGGCCGCGCCAACAAGGGGTCGCTGATCAGCATGCGCCCCGACGACATGAGCGCGCAGATCGTGAAGGCGCTCATGGCCAAGGTGCCTCAGGTCAAGGCGGCCGATGTCGACGACTTGATGATGGGTATCGGGCAACCGGCAGGCGAGGGCGGATTCAACATCGCTCGCGTCGTGGCGGTGCTCGCCGGTCTTGGCGATGTTCCGGGCGTCACCGTGAACCGCTACTGCTCGAGCAGCTTGCAGACGATCCGCATGGCGTTTCACGCAATCAAGGCCGGCGAGGGCGACTGCTTCATCGCCGCCGGCGTCGAGACGGTCAGCCGTTACGCCAACGGCGCCAGCGACCTGGCGCCGAACGCGATCTTCAAGCCAGCCGGCGAGCGAACCAAGGCCCGCGCCCAGGGCGGCCAAGGGAAGTGGGCTCCACCCGAGGGCCTGCCCGACATGTACATCGCCATGGGCCAGACCGCCGAGAACGTCGTCGAGCAGGAAGGCGTCACTCGCGAAGAGATGGACCGCTTCGGAGTTCGCAGCCAGAACCTGGCCTGTGAGCACCAGGACAACGGGTTCTTCGAGCGCGAGATCACTCCGTTGACGCTGGCCGATGGCACGATCGTGGCCAAGGACGACGGCCCGCGGGCCGGAACCAACTACGAAACGGTCAGCCAACTGAAGCCGGTGTTCCGCCCCGATGGCACGATCACGGCAGGTAACGCCTGCCCGCTCAACGATGGTGCTGCGGCCGTGATGGTGATGAGCGATCGCAAGGCCAAGCAGTTGGGGCTGAAGCCGTTGGCGCGCATCGTGGCGTCGGGCGTCTCCGGGCTCAACCCGGAGATCATGGGCCTTGGGCCGATCGAGGCTTGCCGCCAGGCCCTCGGTCGCGCCGGCATGACGATGGATCAGATCGACCTGGTCGAGATCAACGAGGCTTTCGCCGCGCAGGTGATTCCTTCGGCGAAGCACCTTGGCATCGACATCGATCGTCAGCTCAACAAGCACGGTGGTGCCATCGCTCTCGGCCACCCATTTGGAATGACCGGTGCTCGCATCATGACCACGCTCATCAACGGCTTGCAGTTCGAGGACAAGACCTACGGGCTCGAGAGCATGTGCGTCGGTGGCGGCCAGGGCATGGCCATGGTGGTCGAGCGCCTCAGCTGAGTTCGGGACTCAGGTTGCCATCGAGCGCCACGGTGGCGACTGCTTCTGCGGCACGGCCGACTCGCGCCTGCCACAACGACAAGATCGCGAACAACGCCACCCCGCCGGCGGCGATGGAGTACAACCACGCCGCACCGAGCAGTTTGTACAACGTTCCAGCGCTGTAGGCCGTGACGGCAGCAATCAGCAGGTTGGACCCGCCGGCCAAACCCTGAGCCGCGGCAGCACGCCCCAACGGTGCGGCGGCGGCAACCATCGATTGCGAGGCCGGCACGCCCAGTGCCTGCAGGCAGCCTTCCACGACGGTGAGTACCAAGATCAGAATCGGCGCGGCCAGCAGGCCGTACGAGGCTGTGACCGGTGCAACCAGCATTGTGCTCACGAAAGCCACCCGCACGGCTCCGCGACGATCAGAGAGTCTCCCGCCGGCGGTTGCAAGCAAAGTGAACGGAATGCCGTAGGCGAGGAACGTGAGACCGATCAACATGTCGGACGCGCCGCGATCGGTCAGATAGACATCGAGAGTGGCATCGTAGAAACCGACCGGCAGGAACAGGGCGACGCTCATCAGAACGCCGGCGCGAACGCGCGGTAGACGCAGCAGATCGAGGGCGAGTCGGCGCGGCTCGCCGCTTTCCCGGTCGATGAATGGTTGCGGCAACTTACGCGGAGCGAGTAGTGCTGCGCCGGCCAGCGCGAAGGCGCCCGTGACCAGAAAGGGCACCTTCAGCCCGAATGGCCCAACCAGGAAGCCGCCGATCACAGGGCCGGTCACGAATCCGGCCAACTCGACTCCGCTCATCGTGCCGAGGCGCTCGGCGACGTTCTCCGGGCTGATGCTGATCGCGATTGCGCGCGCGGCCGGGAGAAACAGGCTGTTCGACAAGCCGGTGACGGCGCGCGACGCGACGAGCGTGATCAGCGAGGCGGACATCGCGAAGAGCACGCTTCCCAATACCGCGGCACCGAGTCCGGCGAGCAGCAACGCCTTCGAGTGGCCGCGATCGGCGAATGGTGCCAGCACGATCTGACCGATCAACCCGACCAGGAAGCCACTACCTGCGATCAGGCCGAGGCCGCCGTCGCTGAACCCGTATCGATCCTGCAGGTTGCTGAGCAACGAGAACACGACGCTGTTGGCGATGCCGATGCTCGCAGTGGCGACTAGTAGGGGATACCAACCAGCGGGTCGCCGGCTCACGACGAGCCGGGAGACGACGGGCCGCGAGGGGTGCCTTCTGTCGGGGGTGGCGCGGGGGAGAAGGGCTCGGCGCGCACCCGCACCATTTCCGGTTCGCCGTCGAACTGCACCGCCCGCAGCAGGTATTGAAAGCCGCCGGCACAGAGCTCGGCTAAGCACCAACACCCGGGCGCGTCGCACTCGCCGTCACCGATCGGGTGCAGCGCATCGATGTCGAGGCCGGCGCTCTCTGCTTCCGCGTGCCACAACGAGACCAGACCGCGTCGCAGCTCGGGATCATCGACGAGGTCGGTGCCGTGCAAGCACAGTTCGACCGTTGTGACCGTGACATGTTGCACCTGCGTCAGGTTGACGACGTCGCCGTTGATCTCACCGTCGAGCATCACCACGACTGGTCCATCGCTGGCAGCAACACCGCCGATGAATCCGTAGCGCACCAACGGGAGACCGTCGTCGCCGGTGCACTCGTAGCGAATGCGGTCGCCGGCAGTGAAGTTCATGCGAGGCCGGTGCCGCGCAGGTTCTCGGCGACGTGAAATGCGAGGTCGAGACTTTGGCGGGCATTGAGACGCGGGTCGCATACCGTCTGGTAACGGTCGTCGAGTTGGCTGTCGAGAATCTTGTCGGCTCCACCGGTGCACTCGGTCACGTTGTCGCCGGTGAGTTCCACATGGATGCCGCCTGGCCAGGTGCCCTCCGCTTTGTGGGCGCGCACGAAACCGTCGATCTCACTGGTGAGCGATGCGAAGTCGCGGGTCTTGCGGCCGGTGGCGCTGGTGGTTGTGTTGCCGTGCATCGGATCGCACGCCCACACGACCGGCTGATTGGCTTCGCGGACTGCGCGCAGGAGCGGTCGCAGCGCATCTTCGACGTGTTCGTAGCCCATGCGGCTGATCAAGGTCAGCCGGCCGGGGATGCGTGCCGGGTTGAGCCGCTCGCACAGATCGAGCACGTATTCGGGAGTCGTGCCAGGCCCGATCTTGCAGCCAAGCGGATTGCCGACGCCGCGCAAGAACTCGACATGCGCTGAGTCGAGCTGGCGGGTGCGGTCGCCGACCCACAGCATGTGGGCGGAACAGTCGTACCAAGCGCCGGTGAGCGAGTCCTGGCGGGTGAGCGCTTCCTCGTAGCCGAGCAGCAAGGCTTCGTGGCTGGTGTAGACGTCGGTCTCGTGCAGTTGGTGGTTACGTTCCGTGTCGACCCCGCAGGCGCGCATGAAACGTAGGGCGCGGTCAATCTCGTCGGCGATCTGCTCGTAGCGCTGGCCCTCGGGGCTGCTCGACACAAACTCCTGGGTCCAAGCATGTACCCGGCCGAGGTCGGCGAAACCGCCCTTGGTGAACGCCCGCAACAGGTTGAGCGTGGCCGCCGATTGGTTGTAGGCCTGCACCAGACGATCGGGGCTGGGAACTCGCGCCGCTTCGGTGGGAGCGTCGCCGTTCACGATGTGGCCGCGGAAACTCGGCAGCTCTCGCTCGCCGACCATCTCGACTGCGCTCGAGCGCGGCTTGGCAAACTGGCCAGCGATGCGGCCGACCTTGACCACCGGCACGCCGAGCGAATAGGTGAGCACCACCGACATCTGCAGAATGACGCGCAGCTTCTCGCGGATATTCACGGCCGAGAACTCTTCGAAGCTCTCCGCGCAGTCACCGGCCTGTAGCAGGAACGCGTTTCCGGCCGCGACCTGCGCCAAGCCCGCCTGCAACGAACGCGCCTCGCCGGCGAATACCAGCGGGGGATACGAGGCGATCTGCTTCAGTGCGCGATCAAGGTCGGCCTGATCGGGCCATTGCGGCTGCTGCTGCGCGTGAAACGCGTGCCACGAAGAAGGACTCCATGCTTTGGCCACGCTGGAAAGGCTATCGGCAGGTGTCGCCGGCCGGGTTTAGCTCAGACGGCGAGGATGCGCACCGCGTCGTCGCGCAAACCGGCGACGGCGCGGCTGACCAGCCGACGAGCGGCTTCGGCGGTGACGCCGAGGTTCTCGCCAACTTCGCGGAAGCTCTTGCGCTCGCCATCGAGCAGACCGAAGCGAGCCTCGACTGCGTAGCGGGCGCGCTTGTCGAGCGTGCCGAGCAACTCGTCGAGCAGTTCTCCGTCGACCATGCCCATGACGGCGTCCTCTGGGGTGCCGTCGCCATTGGCCATCAGATCGCCGAGCGTGGCGTCGCCATCGTCGCCGATCGTTTTGTCGAGCGACACCGGGGTGGTGAGTCGGTGGAGTTCGGCATTGCCGACATCGAGCGTCTCGCCATCGCCGCTGGCCTGGCGCAGCGCGGCACGCAGGCTCGCCGAGCGATCGCCGGGGATTCGGATGAGGCTGGCCTTCTGGTCGAGTGCGCGACCGATGGCCTGGCGGATCCAGAAGGTGGCGTAGGTGGAGAACTTGAAGCCACGGCGCCAGTCGAACTTGTCGACGGCGTGCTCGAGGCCAAGGTTGCCTTCCTGAATGAGGTCGAGCAGGTCCATGCCCTGGGGGAGGGGGTAGCGGCGGGCGATGGAGACCACCAGTCGCAGGTTGGCGCGGATGAAGCGATCCTTCGCTTCCGCGGCCTTGGCGACCGAGGCCTTAAGAGCAGCGCCTTTTTCCTTGTTGGCGAGACGCTCGGCAGCTTCGCGGCCGGCTTCGATTACGCGCGAGAGCTCGCGCTCTTCTTCGGCGTTGAGCAAGGAGACCTTGCCGATGTCGTTCAGGTAGAGACCAATGGAGTCGTTCATGTCAGTTCTTCTCAACTTCTTTGTTAGTTGTCGTATTCCAGGGCGGAGTGTGTCGTCAGGCACAGGGCTTGCAGGCACAGTTCCGGATTCTGGGACGCACGCGCCCGCCGGTTTGGCGGTACCCGGGCGTCCGATCGGGGGGTCGGATTGGGGGAACAGGTAACACTACTACATCGGTCAAGTCCTGTCGTGTCAAAGCAGGCTTGCCGGAATACTGAGGACTCTCCGGAATCCAGTGGGACGTAGAATCTGCGGTCGTGCCTGCGCGAATCGGCCTTTTCGGGGGCACCTTCGATCCCCCCCATGTCGGGCACCTCGTCACCGCGGTCAACGTTCGCCACGCCCTGCAGCTCGACCTGGTGGTGCTGATGGTTGCCAATGTTCCCTGGCAGAAAGCCAATGACCGGCGGATCACCGCCGCCGAACACCGGTTTGCGATGGTCAGCGCAGCGGTGGCCGACGTGCCCGGATTGGCGGCCGGTCGCGACGAGATCGACCACGGGGGGCCGAGCTACACGGCCGATACGCTTGCAATCTTGGCAAAGCAGAATCCGGGCGCAGAACTGTTCACCATCGTCGGTGACGACGCAGCCGCCATGTTCGAGACCTGGGAGCGCTACCAGGAGGTCGCCGCCATGTCCACATTGGTGGTGGTCGACCGTCCGGGGGCACCCGTGACGCTGCCGGACAGCTACCACTGGGAGCGAGTTGAGGTGCCCCGTCTCGACGTCAGCAGCACCGATCTGCGCAGTCGATTCAACGACGGGCGCCCGGCCGACTTCTTGATCACCGCTCCCGTGCTCGACGTGATCGATTCGCTGGGTCTATACCAGGAGGAAGAATGACCGCGCTCGACAGCGTGCGCCGCAAGCGCACGACGATGATCCTCGGAATGAACGTGGCCGCGCTGGTGGCGATCGCGGGAATCGGCTACGTCGGTGCAACCGCGCTGAGGCACTACGAGGGGGCGAAGAAGGTCGGGCGAGAGTTTCTCCCACTGCCGGTGACCACAGTGGGGTTGCTGGCAATCGCCGACGACACCGGTCGGCTTGCCGGTGCGACGTTGGTCGTTTCGCTGGCGGGCGATCTACCCGGAGGTTACGTACTGCCGTTGCCGACCTCAGTCGATTCGACGCTCGGGCAAGGCGAGGAACGCATTGCACTCACCGCCGACTTCGCGCAAGGCGGGATCGAATCCCTGGGGCTGGCGGTGGAGAGCGTGCTCGGTGTCACTCTCGATCTGCGGCAGGTGGTGACGCCGACCGAGGCGGAAGCGTTGTTCCAATCGGTCGCTCCGGTGACGGTGACTCTGCCGCGCGAAGTGCGCGACACAGTCGATGACGCTCAGGTCGTGCAGTTCCCGAGTGGTGAAGCCGCCCTGTCGCCCGCGCAGGTGGTGCAGGTGCTCACCGCCGAGGTCACCGGCGAAGCAGAGAGTGCACGCCGCGACAACATCAATGCCGTTTGGGCGGCGGTGGCGGCGGCGACCGGTGCAGGTATCCCTGGTTGGGTGGCCGGGTCGCCGGTGGCGACGGTTGCCGACCTCCTGTCACGCGCGATGGCCGGGCCGATGAGCAGTCGACCGTTCGCGACGGTGCCGATCGCCCCGGAACTGAACCCGGCCGGCCTCGACGTGGAACAGCTGGATCGTCCGGAGGCAGTGATGGTGTTGGCCACCGTCGCTCCAGGTTCGATGTCGACGCCGGCGCTCGGACTCACCTATCGCGTCCAAGCTCCACCCGGCTACGTCGAGGAGATGAAGGCCGCGGTTGCCGTGCTGTTGTATCTCGGCGCCAACGTGCGGTCTGTCGACTTCAGCGGCCCGGTGATGGTCAACTCGGTCGCATTACTCAGCACCGAGGACGAACAGGAAAGAGCGGCGGTCGACAATGCTGTTTTCGGAACGCTCGAATTCGTCGTCAATCCCAACCCGATCGAGGGCATTGACGTGGTGTTGCAGCTGGGAACCGACTACCTCGGCCAGGGCCCGGCTGCACTACCGAGTACGACCACGACGACGTCGATTCCATGACCGTTTCGCGATGACGCCCGACCGATCACCGGCCGGGCAGGCGGCCTTACTGCTGGCGAAGACGGCTGCGCTCGCCGCCGACGACAAGAAAGCCGAGCACACGCTGGTCTTGGCCGTCGGCGAAGTGTTGGCAATCACCGACTACTTCGTCATCACCAGTGCTGGTAGCCGACGCCAGGTGAGATCGGTCGTCGACGCCGTTGAGGAAACCGTGCGGGCAACGCTCGCCCGGTCGCCGATCCGCTCCGAGGGTGTCAGCGAGCATCAGTGGGTGTTGCTCGATTACGGCGATGTCGTCGTGCACGTATTCGCCGATGACATTCGTGCCTACTACGAGATCGAGCGCTTGTACCGCGACGTCGCACGCGTTCCGTGGCAGGACTGAATTAGCATCGCGCGCATCGAGAAGAAGCCGACGCTTCCGCTTTCCGGTTCGTTCGATACCGGTCAACTACCGCGCGTTGCCTCCGATCCGGTGACTGTCACAGTTGCCCGCACGGTGGCTCCCGGATTCGAGGCGCAATATCTGCAGTGGACCGAGGATGTCGTTGCCGTGCTGCGCACGGTGCACGGCTGTCTCGGCGCCGGTGTGCTGCACCCTGGCCCAGACGGCGGCGAGCATCAGATCGTGTTCCGCTTCGTGAATGGTTTGTTGCTGCGCGAGTGGGAACGTTCGACCCAGCGCGAAGAACTGATGGCGCGGGCCGAGGATTTCGTCGTGTCTGAGCGTGTTCAGCGCACCGTCGGCGTTGACGATTGGTTCGAACTGTCGGCGCGCGCCGAGCCGAAGCGGTCGCTGTGGCATCGCATCGTCACGGATGTCGCCTGGGTGTTCCCGGTGGCGATCGTCAGCGGGTTGCTCGTCGCCCCGCAGGTGGCGAGTTTGCCGTTCGCGGTGCGGGCCATCATTTCGACGGTGGTGATAACGGCGGCGATGCGAATCGCCGTTGGCCCGTTGCGCAGCCGCTTGCGAGCACGGCGCACGCTATAAGCGGCTTTCGCTCGCACGTTTCCAGCGGGTAGGCCGCGCTGGTATCGTCGTGCGTTCGTTCGGGGCTGTAGCTCAGTTGGTAGAGCACTTCCATGGCATGGAAGGGGTCAGGGGTTCGATTCCCCTCAGCTCCACTTCGTCATGTCGTCCTCTGGCACCTTGTGAGATTGTGATGTAGAGTCGACGACCTGCGGCCGGGAGGCAAACGCGCCTTGTGGCCTGTGAGGTTTCGAGGGGGGACTGAATGATTGTCGTCCGTTTCGTCATCAGGTGTCAGCCGGGGAAGTCGGAGCAAGTGCTGGGGGCACTCCAAGCGGTAGTTCCTCCGAGTCGAGCGCTGGATGGCGTCATCAGCTTCGACATCGGCCGCGACGTGACCGACCCGAACGTGTTCATCGCCACGGAGGTTTTCGAGGACCGGGCTGCTTTGGATCGGCAGGAGTCACTGACCGAGGTGGTTGCAGCGCTAGCCGTGCTGGAGGAGTCGTTAGCCGCAGAACCGGAGGCAACGATCTTCCATGTTTCGTCGTCTGAGCCGTACGGAAGCTGACTCGAACTAAGCCTCGATCCACCGATGGAGTTCTTGGTGGCGGGTCAGTCATGAGCTAGATGGGATCGGCGTGGTCGAGTCCGCCTTGACCAGGTTTCGGCGCGCTGCTTCCAGCGACTCGCCTTGACTCGTGACCTCAACCTTCGAGGCAGCGCGCCGCGAACCAACCGGAGTCCACCGGCAAAGGCAAACACCAGATCACACGACGCCTGGTCGTGCATCGCGCGCTCCCGCCATCGCCGCGATCGACGAGGGCGCCTGGACCGCGATCGAGGCGGTGGTACAACTTGGCGATGCGACTGACTGCAGCGATCTCCGGGCCGGGGATGGCGTGGTTGTCGAGGTCGGTGAGGGACGCGTGGTGCCGCGCGCTTGAACTCTATTTCGAGGACGAGTCCGAAATCGTTGTGAACGAGTCGCCAACCATCGTTGCCGTTGACGTGGCGGTGTGAGCACACCGCTGCCTCAGGTCTCAGGCCATGCCGTGGTGTCGGCCCTGAGTCGTGCCGGGTTCGCGCAGGTCAGCCAACGTGGTAGTCACGTCAAGCCTCGATCGGAGGCCGGGCTGACAGTGATCGTCCCGATGCATCGCGAACTGGCACCGGGTCAAGTCACGATTGCGCGTCGTGCACGAGAATCGCGATGTGTACCCGGTTGGCGACTGCGAGCTTGGTGAGCAGACGCGAGACGTGCGCTTTGACGGTGGCCTCGCTCATGAACAGAGACGCGGCAACCTCGGCGTTGGAGGCGCCGACCGCCACGGCCGTCGCGACCTCTCGCTCCCGGTCTGTGAGCGACGCCAGTTGCTGGGCAGCGAAACGACGGCGATCTGTCACTTCGTCGTTGCCGAGGTGAGCGAGAAGTGTGCGGGTGACCGACGGTGAGAGCATCGCTTCTCCTGCAGCGACGAGGCGCACCGCCTTGACGATCTCCGTGGGCGCTGTGTCCTTCAACAGGAAACCGTCGGCTCCGGCCCGAAGCGCGCTCATGACATGCTCGTCTGCCTGGAATGTGGTCAGGACGATCACGTGCGGCGGATTCGCAAGACGGCGGAGGACCGCCGTGGCGGCGATGCCGTCCATCCCGGGCATCCGGATGTCCATCAGGACGACATCGGGTCGAAGCGTCCGCGCGGTCGCGACGGCGTCGGCGCCGTCGGCGGCCTCACCCACCACCTCCAGCTCCTCTGACGACGACAGGATCATCCGGAGACCGGCACGCACCAACGCGTCGTCGTCGACCAGAAGCACCCGGACCTTCACCACGGCAGGTCGGCCTCGACGACGAAGTCGCCGGAAGCGTCCGGCCCGTGCACCAGGACGCCATTGGCCAGGGTCACCCGCTCCTGCAGACCAAGAAGGCCGGTGCCGGAACCCGGCAGCGCCGGACGGTCGTGGGCGCCCACTGCGGCTGGGTTCCGAACGCTTACGTGCAGGCCGCAGTTCGGCGCCCCCGCCACCCGTACCTGGGCGAGGGTGCCGCGAGCGTGCTTGCTGATGTTGGTCAGCGCTTCCTGCACGATGCGATAAGCGTCACGACCCAAGGGCCCGGGTGCGGCGGCTGCACCGTCCACCCGCATCTCGAAGTCGACCTTGGCGCCGGAACGGCGCGTCTCTTCCACCAAGCGCGGAATGTCAGCCAACGTCGGTTGCGGCACCGTCGACGGCCGCTCCTGCCCCGGCTCCTCGCGCAGCACGCCGATCACGTCCCGCAACTCCTCCAGCGCTTGGTGGGCTGTCAACCGCAACAGCGCTGCGCTCTCGCGCACCTGGGCGGGAGGCAGGTCGAGCGCGACCTCGATCGCACCGGCGTGCAGCGCCACCAGGGAGATGCGGTGGGCGAGCACGTCATGCATCTCCCGCGCGATGCGGGTTCGCTCAGCCAGACGTGCACTTTCGGCGCGGACGAGCTGATCGGCCTCGGCACGTTGGGCACGGTCGCGCAGGGTGAAGAGGAGCTGACGCCGGGCGCGGACGAACATGCCCCATGCGGTTGCGGCGGCCGCAAGCGCCGCTGTCGGCAGCATCACCGACCAGGTATTGGTCCGCCCGAGCCAGATCGAGCACACCACCGCGGACGGAACGAACAGAGCGGCGACAAGCAAGGCGGGCCGCACATGGCGGTGCACAGCCAGCGAGGACAGTGCGAACAGGCCGGCCACCGTGCCAAAGGTCGAGAATGCGCCCAACAGGACGCAAACCACCGCCACACCGAGCGGCCAGCGCCGCCGCCACCACAGTGAGAGACAGCAGAGCGCTCCAAACGCGGCGTCGGTGAGCACCTGCCCCGAGGTCATCCGATTGGCGGTGACGTCCCCGGTAACGCTCAGGATGACGCCGCCGAGAGCGGCGGCGATGACGAACGCACCGGCGTCGAAGGACCAATCACGTGCAGTCCTGGGCGCCACCTTGTCGGGATGAGCCGAGTCGCTCGGTGCCAGCATCGCCGTGGGGGCGGTCTGAGCCCACCATCTGCGAAGCCAGGACATGGTCGGAGCATACGGTTCAGGGCCTCCGCGCAACATCGACGAAAGTCGACATTGCAACCAACGAAAGGCGAGAAGTCGGAAGCGGCCAGCCTCCCTTCGGACATCGGATCGTGGCCGTCCAGCCGATGCGGCGGCGCCCCAGCCGGTTCAGGCTGGACACATGATCACGACAACCGCTCTGACCAAGAGCTACAAACAAACGCCGGTCGTGCGCGACGTCTCGTTGCGCTGCGAACCCGGGACCATCACCGGTTTCCTCGGGGCCAACGGCGCCGGGAAGTCCACCACGCTGAAGATGATCGTCGGGCTGGTGCGACCCGACCGCGGTACGGCGGCCATCGACGGGCGACCGTTCGTCGAGCTGCCCAACCCGACGCGCGTGGTCGGAATGCTTCTCGACGCGTCCGCGATGCATTCCGGACGCAGTGGCCGGGCGACGCTCACGATCGCAGCGCGGCTGGCAGGTGTTCACACGAGGCGGGTCGAGTACCTGTTGGACCTCGTCGGGCTCGCCGATGCGGCGGAGAAGCGGGTCGGGACCTACTCACTTGGCATGCGCCAACGCCTCGGCATCGCCCAGGCCCTCGTGGGTGAACCGCAGGCGCTGATCCTCGATGAACCGGCGAACGGGCTCGATCCCGAGGGCATCGCCTGGATGCGAACGCTACTTCGCGACTTCGCCGACCATGGCGGCACGGTGCTGTTGTCGAGTCACCTGCTCCACGAGGTGCAGGCCACCGCCGATCATCTCGTCGTCATCTCAGCCGGTGCCGTGGTAGCCGCCGGTCGGCTGGACGATCTGCTGACCAGCACCACGATCCTCGTGCGCAGCCCCGACCCCGGTGCGCTGGCCGCGGCGCTCCAAGCTGCGCGGATCGACTACGTCGCCGGGCCGGGAGAAGCACTCACCGTGGACGTCTCCGGAGGTCGGGTCACGACCGAGGTGCTGGCGGGCGTCGCCCGCGACAACCACGTACTGCTCACCGAGTTGCGTCCGTCCGAGACAAACGGGCTGGAACAGCTGTTTTTCTCTCTCACCGCCGCCAAGGCGGCTCCGGCCCAGGAGGCTGCAGCATGACTACGGCACTCTCACCCGGAACCCTCGGCATCGACGCGGCACCGTCGGCCCCAGGACCGATCCCGTTCTCACGGCTCGTCCGCGTCGAGTGGGCCAAGGCCACCGACACCCGCGCCGCCCGCTGGCTTCTCGCTCTCGTAGCCGTGTCGACCGCAGGGATCATGCTGGTGCCGGTCCTCGCCCCGACGAGCTTCGATCAGACCTATGCGAGCTACCTGCGCGTTGCCGCCCTTGGGCTGTCGATCCTCCTGCCGGTGGTGGCGATTCTGATGTTCACCGGCGAATGGAGCCAACGCGGCGTCATGACCACGTTCACCCAGGAACCGCGACGCATTCGAGTCGTGAACGCCAAGCTCGCGGTCTCACTCGTGCTGGGTGGTGCCGG
Organism: Actinomycetota bacterium; assembly: GCA_016213665.1. GTDB lineage: Bacteria > Actinomycetota > Acidimicrobiia > Acidimicrobiales > Ilumatobacteraceae > UBA668. Next base: position 26,035 of record JACQZX010000045.1, read on the forward strand.
TGCAGTTTTCGGTGGGCTGGTCACCGTCGCCGGCCTCGGGCTGGCGGCGGCGTCGGGCCGCGCCCTGGAGGCAAACCCGAGCGTCGGCACTAGCACCTCCTATCTGCTCTACGTGCTCCTCAATGTCCTCGCCGCCGCCGCGCTCGGGGCACTGCTGCAGAACTCCGCCGCGGCCGTCGCCGCCTCCTTCGCCCTCCCCGCCGCCTTTGCGCTGCTCGGTACCGCATCGACGTTGGTGTCGGAGTGGATCGACATGTCCACACCCTGGAATTGGGTGCTCGAGAACGACTGGGGAGGTCACGTTCCGCAGATCTTGGTCTCGGTCCTTTTCTGGGTGGCGGTCCCGCTCGCCGCCGGCGTCGTCCGCACGATACGTCGCGACGTCTCGTAGGGTGCCCGAGATGCTGAACCGTGAAAGAGCCTTGGTAGGACTCGACCAGCTTCACACTTTACGTGGCTGCGACGACTTCGATCTTGGCCATCGGCAGCCCGAGTACTCGCGGGTCGTCGGGCGCATCGAGACGACTGCATGACCAGCCGAGGATCGACGAACCGGCGCTGTCGGCGCGGACGTTGATCGCGATTCGGTGTGGCTCGATTTGCAGGTCTTCTCCGGCGATCGCGTGCCCATCGAGCCGGAATCGCAGATCGGTGATGGTCAGCGGGTTGAAGAACGGCGCACTGTCGATGACGATTCTGGAGACTCCTGTCGGCAAATGGATACGTAGCGCTGCCGCAGTCTCGCCCCATCGAAAGCTGGTGCCGCATTCAAGAGTCTCGATGTCATAGAGGCCGCAGTGTTCGGAGCCGACTCCTGCCGCACGCAATTGGGCGATCGACGATAGGCGGTGGCGGTGGACGACCCTGGCCTGGTAGGCCTTGAAGGCGTCGTTCAGCACTCGACCCGATCCGAACATCGCCGCAGCTCTCAGGCGGGCGTAGGCCGCCGCCTCGCCGAGCGATGCTCGGGCACGCGGCAAGCCATCGCCGAAGATTGCGGGCGTCAGCCATCGCAGTGCTGTTGCGAGGTGCTGCCGTCGTCGCGCGTGGTCGGCCGCGCTCACGGCATCGCGCAGTTCCTGTTTTAAGATCGCGCTCGCCAGCGGCCGCTCGTTGTTGCCACGCGACGTCCATTCGTCGGGCGGCTCGATCAGGTTTGAACCTGGTTCGTCGACGGCATCAGCGATGTATCTGATCTCGCCGCGGACGAAGTCCTGCGAGAAGTGGCGCAGTTCCGCCAGTTCGCCGAGGTACTGGTGATGAAAGCGCGCCGCTGGCAAGTAGCCGATGGACAGTCCGTAAGCGTGGTAGTTCGCCGCCAAGGCCCACTCGGCGAAGTGGCCGAACTCGGCCTTGAATCCGCCGCACTGCGCATACGCGTCTCGCCGCGTTACGAAGCATTGGTCGAGCAGTTTCCGCCAAGGGTGCACCGTCATTCCGTACAAGATGTCAGCGTCATACATTTGCGCCTCAGCTTCGGCGAGACGATTGGACGTCACGGGTAGCGAGCGACAAGAAATTCCGGCCCAGTCGCGATGCTCCTCGAACGCCTTCATGCAAAGTGCGAGAACATCCGGCTCCGGCCAACAATGTGCTTCGGTGAAGAAGAGGAACTGTCCACGGGCGTGCTCGGCGCCGAAAGCGCAGAGCCCGATGTCGTGGGTGAGGTCCGACACCACCACACGGCAGCTGTCGTCGGACTCGGCGAGTAACACTTTCAGACGGTCGCGGCCTGCGAAGTCGGGAGGCATTACCAGCAGTAACTCATAACGAGAATCAGCGAGCGTCTGTGCTTGCCATGCGCGCAGACACTTCTCCCACCGATCACGGTGGAACTCGAGCGGGATGATCACCGAGAAAATCGGCGCTGCTTGTTCGCGCACGCGTGTCACTGGTGACACGTCACGGCGCTGACGGAGTCTCATCCGGTGGTGCAGGTGGTGCAGTGCACATCGGCGACGGGTTCGCCGGCGATCAGCGCGGCGACCCAATCCCGCAACTTCACCCCGTTCAGTGTCTCCGTGTAGAACTCTGGCTTATGCAGCACGGTGTGCTCGCTGCCCGGTGAGATGTAACTCCACAGCACGACTCCGGCTGCCTCTATCTGGGTCTCGTTGAGGTCGATCAGCGTCACCAGCTCGTCGGCGGCAATTCCCGCGAGGTTTCCGAAGAAGACCTGCGTTTCGTCGAAGGCATAGTCGTGGCGAGCGAAGGTGATGGCGGGGGCGTGCGTGCCGGCTTTGACGAAGAGACCGGGAATGCTCCAGGTTTCGGCGGTCACGTCGGCATTCTCGGGCCAATCGGGGACTGCGTTCTGGGTACCCCAGACAGTTCCGATTGTTGCGTTGATGACGGGAATGTCGGGGTAGGCGCCGGAGCCATCGGCGAGCACTGTTAGCCGCGCGTTGGGAAGCAAGTCTTGGGCCAAGCCCGCGTACAACGGCGTTCCGATCGAACCGGCGCTCTCGCCGGCAACTACCACCTCGGTCGCATCTGGGAACAATTCGACCAACGTGGCGAGTGCGGTCGTGGCGTTGACGTAGCCGTTGTGGTGAATAACGACATTGGCGCCACTGTCGCTGATCCCGTAATCGTGGACTGTGTTTCCGAGGTTTACGTCGCCGGTGCAATAGGGCACGAATACGACCGAGTAATCGGCGAACGGGTTCTGCGAGTTGTCGAAGTCGAAGATCCCTTCTCCTTCACCAAGCGCGCCGGGGCCGTTGACCTCGGTCGAATAGTTCCCGGAGGCCGGGTCGCACGAGTTGGCATCGAAGCATGCGCCGCCACCCTGGAGAAAGAACATCACCCTCGTTGCGTCACCGTGTCGTACGAAGAATGAAAACTCACTGCCGTCGCTGCACAAGCAGTCGGCCGGCGCCGCCACGGTTTCCCATTCCTCCGCCGGTGCCGCGGTCGTCGTGGGTGCCGGAGCGGCGGTCGTAGCCGTTGGCACCTCAGTTGTGGCAGTGGTGTCGGCGGTCGCACCGGAATTGCTGGTGGCGGGGGCATCGTCGGCACACGCGGCAAGCGAACACACAAACAGCGCGGCGGTGAAGAACTTCGATGGTGACATGGGCAGGAGTGTAGTGGCGATGACGATTTCAGGGCTGAAGGTCCCTAGCGGTGCCTCCCTGCGGCCCTGTGCACACCGGGTCGCTCGGCCCAGAATGGCGGCATAGGCCACATCGTGGCCACAAAAGGAGGTAGAGCCGCCATGCGCAAGGTTCTATGGGCCATTGGTTTAGTGGGAGCGCTCATGATTGCCGCGCCGTTCGCTCTCGGTTTCCCATCCAAGGCAAGTGACGGGCAGGCCATGCTCGACAACTTCCACCCGTTGATGCAACAGGCCAACGTCGACAAGACTGCCGCCTACTACAACGACGTGTTCGTGCCGCTCGGCGATGTCGTCCCCGCGATGAGTGCTGAGAATGTGGCGCACTTCAACGCGTACCTCGAAGGCATCAAGGGCATGCAGACAGACTCGGAGAAACTCATTCCGGGGCTGGCCGTTGCTCTCGACATGACGCCGGCGCAGGTACAGGAGTTCCTGGGCACCAACTATCCGGCGATGTCGCAGATGCTGGCGGGACTACCGCAAATGTCAGCCGACTTCGGGACGCTGTTGGGAATCATGTCCGACAACGTCGCCATCTTCGAGCAGGTCCCGGCTGGCCTCGATCACTACCGGCCACTGGTCACGACGATGGAACAGAACGTCGGCTACTACAACAGCGCCGACAGCCTGCCGAACTTCCGGCTGTTCACTTGGTTCTTCGTGGTGCCGGGTGTGCTGATTCTCTTGCTGTCCTGCTGGGGCCTGTTCTTCGCCGGTCAGCATCGGTTTGCGGGAATGCACATTCATCACCGGACTCCGATGGCGGGTGCCGCCCACTGAGTTGACGCCCCGCACCAGTCCCCGCAGTGTCGGTCCCCCAGGCAGATCCTGGGGGACCGACACGTTGCGTGGGCGCGAGTAGTCTTCGGCGCCGAGACAGGGGGAGCACCGATGCCCGACTACGACCGTTTGCGCTACGACGAACTCACATCGATCAGCGAGTTTTGCCACCAGTTGTCCGACGAGCAGTGGAACCACGAATCGTTATGCACCGGTTGGCGAGTTCGCGATGTGGTGAGCCACATGACCGTCGGTTACACGACCCCGATGTTCTCGATGATCGGCATGCTCGCCAAGTATCGCTTCAACGTGCCCAAGGGTTCGGCGGCCGTGTCGGCTGCGTTCGGCTCCGAGCACACTCCCGCGCAGATTCTGGCCGTCTTCGACACCATCCCCGCCGAACAGCTTCGTAAGGGGATCACTCGCTTCATCACCGCCAAGGAGGGCCTGCTCGACCACGTCGTGCACCACCAGGACATGCGTCGACCGTTGGGTCTGGCGCGCAATGTTCCCGAAGATCGTTTGGTGGCGGCACTTGGTGTTGCCCCACGTCTCGCCGGCTTCGTCGGCTCCAAGAAGCGGGCAGCGGGGCTTCACCTCGTCGCCACCGACGTCGATTGGAGCCATGGTGACGGGCCAGAAGTGCGCGGCCCCGGCGAAGCCATCCTGCTTGCGCTGACGGGCCGCGCGGTCGCGCTTGACGAGTTGGGTGGCGAAGGGGTGGCAACGCTGCGCAGCAGAATCGCCGCGTAATCGATGGACGCCAGTGGTGCCACCCGCCCGACGGGCGAGTGACACCACTCAGGGAAGTCAGCTTGGTTGTCAGACGGCCTTGCGTCGGTACAGCAGCACCGATGCGAGCAGCACCCACAGCAGCCAGGTGAGGTATCCGATGAATCCGATGATGCCGATGGCGGCCTCCTCACTGCCGGCCCCGATCGTGCCGACGGCGCACACCAGACCCGACGCGAGGGCTAGCCACCCCATCCACTTCGGAAGGAACCCCGACCGAATCGTGAGCGCAGCAAGCGCCAGCATGTGCGCAGCGGTGAGGGCCAGCGCGAAGCCGAAGGTGATGAAGCCCAACGACCAAGCGAACTCGCTGGCGCCCAGTAGCTCGCCGTCGCGCGTTGCCGGTACGGTGAACAGCGCCTGGCCGATGGTGCCGAAGCCACCAGCGATGATGAACCCGGCGGCGGCGACGAAAGCCAGCCGCGGGCCGCTCGACTCGAGCTTGCTGATCACCCGCCATAGCGACCCGAGCCACCAGACACCGAAAATCAGAGCGAAGGCGGCGAGGATGGCGGCCAGCCGGATCCCGCTGTCGTTGTCGACGAAGTACTTGGCGATCTCGTCGGCCGAGGCATCGCGCGCCGGCGGTGAACCCGGTGCGAACACCGCTACCAGGCTGAGCACTACGAACACGACGCCTGCGAACAGCCCATAGCGCTGCCACTTGGAGTCGTCCCAAGTACGGGTTGTTGAACTTTCGCCCATCAAATTTCCTCCTGTTTCGAGGGTCATGTCAGGGTGACGCGACCCCAATACCTGCACCTTATTGGTCGGTCATTGCGGCCGCAAGGATGCTCAGCGCGCTGCCTGGTGGGTGAAGTCGGCGATGTAGATCGCCAGCGCTCCGGCCACCGACATGCCCGCGATCAACCAGAAGCGAACGATGATCTTGGTCTCGGCCCAACCGCCGACCTCAAAGTGATGGTGGATCGGCGACAGCCGAAACACTCTGCGCTTGCGCCCCGACACCCGGAAGACGGCCATTTGCAGTGCCACAGAACCGATCTCCAGCACGTTGATGCCGCAGATGAGAATGAGCAGAAGTTGGGTATTGGTGGTGAGCGCCAGCAGCGCGAGCGCGGAACCGATGGAAAGCGCGCCGACGTCGCCCATGAAGATGTCGGCCGGTGCTCCGTTCCACCACAGGAACCCTGCGCAGGCACCCGCGAACGCCGCCGCGAACACGGCGAGGTCGTAGGGATTGACAATTGCCGGGTAGATCGTCGGGTTGCGGAAGCCGAGATAGGCGATGATCGTGAAGGCGGTGAAGCCGAACAGTGCCGAACCGGCGGCGAGCCCGTCGAGGCCATCGGTCACGTTGACGGCGTTCGGCGTTGCGAACACGATCAGCCCCGCCCACAACACCCACGCGACTGATCCGAGGTTCCATCCCGGCAGTGCGGCGCGCGTGAGCGAGAGCCGCGTGTCGATGTCGGTGGTGGCCAGCAACGCGATCGCGATCGCAATTGCGAGGCCGAGGGTGATGTAGCCCTTGTGGCGCCACAGCACTCCGCGGTTGTGGCGCGTGCGAACCTTGATTACGTCATCGACCAGTCCGATTGCACCCATGGCAAGCACGCCGCCCCACATGATCAGCGTCTGATCGGAGAACACCACGCCGCCACGCACATGGCTGACGAGGTAGCCGGCCATCGCGGCGCCGACGATCACCAGCCCACCCATCGTCGGCGTACCGGACTTGTGCGCGTGCGCCGGTACTGCGATGTTGAAGACGTCCTTGACGAGTATCGGTTGGCTGGCTCCGCGCTCTCGCAGCAACCTTGTCAACCAGCCGGTGCCGACGAGCGAGATGATGAGTGCGATCCCTGCGGCTATAAGGGGTGCGATCACGCGCCGGGCACCACCATGGTGTGGTCGCCGGGACCCAACGGGTCGTCATCCTCGCATGTGATGGTCGCCTCCAGGTCGTCGGCGACTCCGGCATCGGCAGTCAACGCAGCCGCGTCGCGCAGCGGTATCACGTTGCGACGGGCGGCCTCCGAACGCACGAGGTCGGCGGCAGCGGCAGCGTAGGGAAACCACGCCTCGAGTTCAGCAATAGCGCTGACCCGCGCGGCCCAAGCGTCGATCCACCCACCCAGGTGGTCGCGGAGGAAGCTACGGGTTGCCTTGGCTGCGATTTCGGCTCTCTCGCCGTCGCCGCGCTCGATGGCCTCGGCTTCGGTGAGTAGCGTGATGGCAAGGAATTCGAGTTGGGCAACGATGTGGTCGGGGCGGTCGCCGCTGACACTCATTCCGAATGCCCGATAGAAGCCGGCGACATCGGCGAGTCGTGGCGTCATGCCGCCGACGGTCGTCGACACATTCGAAGCCTCATAGGGGGCGACGCGGCCGAGTTCGAACCAGCGCACCCAACGCCCCGCCAACACCGCGGGTTCGGGAATGGTTTGTGACTCGAGCAAGTCCAACCGCGCGATCGCGGAATCGTCGGCAGCGTTGAGAGCAGTCCGCAGGGCTGCGATCGACGTCGCATCGGTAATTGCGGTGGGGTCCGGGCCAAGCATGCGTGCAAGCAGGGCGTAGGCAACCGATCGTGCTCGCAGTTCGTAACAAACAGCTGCCGGGGTGTCGGTTGTCGTGGTCACTTCAGGGGCCAACGTTCAACGCGTGAACTGACTTTGCGGGACATTTGCGGCTGCCGGCATCGCGCACGCTGCCCGACCACACCGCGAATGCACAGGTCGACACCGTTGCGGTCATGATTGCCAGTTCACCGTCGTCGGCGGCAGAGAGCGGCTTGGTGATAACCACCCGCCATCCGGTTGCCGTGCGCACCCCGCGGCCAGTCGCGTTCTGGGTTGGCGCAGTGGTGGTGGTGCTGAACCCGAAGGCAATCGCCTTCTCCACCGGAGTACTTCGATGATTGGCGGAGAAGGGGTTGCCGACGTTGAGGCCGGGTAGCCACTCGGTTGCCCCGGCAGCTTCGTAGGAGCCGACATCGACCTCGTCGGGCGGCGTGTCGTAAACGATCGGATAAGTGTCGATGCTGCGATTGGGGTAGACGGCCTCGAGCCCTTGGCGGCCGAAGTCGAGATCGCGTTGCCAATCGGCTTTCCACTGCAACAGGGTCGCTGGCGTCGTCGCCGACCCCATCGTGCGCAAGTTCGCATCGGCCGCCCCCGGGGCGAGCAGTACGGCGCACGCGTCGCGGTAGTCGTCGACGCGCACGGTGAGGTCGTTGCTCTCGGCATCGTCCCACTCGAGTCGAAAGCCGATTCGCTCGCCGTCGTGGATGGCTTGGACCCTAACGCTGCTGATGGAGGGTGACAACTGTTGCGGCAATGCCATGTCTTGGGGGCCGAGCGGAACCACTTTGGCGGTGGACGCTCTCCACGCATGGTGGTCGGGGTCGTCGGCGGGAACTCGCGACACGCGCGTGACGTGAACACCCTCACCCTCGGCGGAGTCGGGTGCACACGCGGCCAGGGCGATCGAACCGGCGCCGACGGCTGCACCTTTGATGATGTTTCGACGAGAGACTCGTTCGTCGGTTGCGGGCATGAAGCACCTTCTTTTCGGTCACGTGATGTTGTAGCGGTAGACCTCGAGGTCGGGGTCGTAGGGCACACGCTCGATGGTGGGCACCTTCAGCGGCATGCTCACCACCTTCTCGCCGGTTTCGTCCCACGCCTCGACGGTGTTCCCCTTCACCGCGAAGCGGTGGATGATCCGGTCGGTCGACACTGCCAGCAGCAACGCCGCCAACAATTCGTTGTCCTCGCCGTTCATCGCCCGTTTGTAACTCTCAATGGCGGCGCGGGCGCCGGGACCAAACAGCATCTTGAGGAAGTCGTCGCTGTCGACGTGGATCGGCGGGATGTAGTAGATGTTGGGTTCGAGTCCGAACTGCGGGTAGAGCGGCTTGCCCACCTTGCGAACGTGCACCAAGAAGTCGATCGGGTTGTCTTCGCGCACTTCCGTCGGTGTCGAGAGAAATCCGAACGAGCGGATCTTGCCGATGCAGTTGCGCATGCAGCGCGGCTGGATGCCCTGCTCGACGGCGGGAAAGCAGAACACGCACTTCTCGGAGACGCGGGTGGTGTGATTGTAGAAGATCTTCTTGTAAGGACATGCCTCGTAGCAGACGCGGTAACCGCGGCACCGTTCTTCGTCGACGAGCACGATGCCATCTTCGGGTCGCTTGTAGATCGACTGACGCGGGCAGCCCTGCAGGCAGGCCGCGTACGTGCAGTGATTGCAGACACGCGGCAGGTAGAAGAACCACATGTCTTGGGGCAACTTGAGGTGATAGCGCTTGACGGTGAGCGACACGTTGACTTCGTCTTCGCCACGGTTGGGATAGGCGTAGTCCAGGTCGGTCGGCTTCCAAGCGATGTTCCTCTCGCCTGTCGGCGCCGCCTCGAAGATCGTTTTGCCGGTGTAGGTGTCGCCGCTCCAATGCTGTGGACCGAGCAATTCGAGTTCGCGCACATCCCACGCCAGCGGATAAGAACCCCATGGCTTGGTTTCCACGTTGTTCCAGAGCATGTACTCCTGGCCGTTGCCCGAGGTCCAGCACGTCTTGCACGCCATGGTGCACGTCTGGCAGCCGATGCACTTATTGGTGTCGAACACAGCTGCCGCCTGGCGGACGGGGCGCACTTCCTCGTACGGGTATTGCATCGTGCGATTGAGTTGCCAGTTGAACACCTCAGCCATCGATCTCTCCTTGGTCGGCGCCGACGAACCCGCCGACGAGGTAGCGCTTCATCGCGTCGTTCTCCGTGCCGGGGCGGAAACCCATCCGTGCCGGATGCCACACGCCGGTGCCGTCCTCGCCACCGTCTTCGGCCTTGGTGAACTTGACGAAGGATTCCTTCGGTGCCCCGTCAGCGCAGTAGACGTCGAGTTCGAAGCCCTTGCCGATCAACTGCCCGGCGCCGTCCTTGCGGGTCATGCTGTCGGTCATCAGCGTCGGTCGCAGCCACGCCCGCGTCACCGACTGGTGACTGCCGTAGCGGTAACCGGCCTGGTAGTTGGTGCGCGGGTTGCGGGCGAGACCATCTTCTCGGTTCTCGTGACCCTCGACGCTGCCATGGGTGGCGACGTGGAAGTGGAACCATGCGCGGGCAATTCCCGACACCACCGATGGACTGACGCGTGCGCGCACCATCCACCGGAACACGTGGTAGTCCTCGGGCTTGTCCTGCCAGCCCTTGAACGGGCGATCTGAGGGGTCGGCGTCGACCCACATGTAGTCGCTGTCCTTGACGCCCAGCTCGGCCGCGTCGTCGGGGTTGAGGTCGACGTAGCCCTCCGAGATCCAGGGCTTGCGCTTGTCGTGGCGGTAGAAGTCGCCGAAGGGACCGAAGATCAACACGTCGGTGTCGGTAGATGCACCCATCGAGTGACAGGCGTGACGGAACTTGGGGGTGACCATCACGTGGCTGAACCCATCGGCTCGCAACGGATGCTTGGAAGCGGCGATCTCGTCGGGGGTGCGCACCACGTGGCGGACCTGGCGAACCTCGACACTGAGATCGTCGATGTCGAGGCCGTATTGGTCGGGTTGCGCGGGATCGATCAACGGATGCGGGGTAGCCATCAATACACCCGGCTCGTACATCGTGCCGTCGACGGGCTCGCGATGCAGTGGCATGTTCTCGCCGTACTCGATGAACTCGTCCTCGTCGCGGTAGAACTCGAGGCGACCGGTCTTGGTGTACCACGGTTTGCTCTCGTTGGTCTGCTCCCAACCGACGATCCTCGGGGTTGTGCGCATCAGCATCAGGAAGGGGGTGCCCTTCTTGCACGATTCGTGTAGGTCGTCGAAGCGATAGCCGCGAGTGGAGTTGCCGCCATCGAAGACGCGCTGGATGTAGACGCCCGGTGTCTTCTCGGTGACGAAGTGCCAGTAGTCGGCGAACCGAGGATCGTCGAGTTGTTCGCCGAGCGCGCCGGCAATCAGCGCGTTCACCTCCATGTCGTCGCGGGTGTCGAAAATGCGTTCCATCGGCGTCGCCGGCCAGGCCTGCAGGAACGGGTTCGTCACCGAGCCATACACGTCGGGCAGTTGCCGCTCTGGCCACGAGTCGACGCCGAACACGACATCGGCGTACTCACACGATGCTGTCCAATACCACTCGTGGTGCACGATCATCTCAATATTCGGCAGCGTGTTGACGATTACGTTGTGTGCGCCCTTGGCGTTGCCGAGCAGCGAGTTCGAGTTGGCGAAGTGCATTGTCTTGGTCGGCGTCGGCATATGCGTCTTGCCGGTGAACATCTTGTTGCCGACCTTCAACGGCCGGTCGCCGTAGTTGTAGTAGTGCGCCGACTCGGCCTTCAGGCGCTTGTTGACCTTGGCCTTGGCCTCAGGATCGAGGGTGACGTCGAAGGGGTCCTCGTAGATCCACTGCCCGATACCGGAGAACGTCGGTAGGCGGTAGTTGCCCGCGTAGCTGCCGACTGTGCCGCCGTAGTGGCCAACGTTGTTGGTGAGGGCAGCGACGAGAATGATCGTGCGATCCTTGTTGTCGTTGTTGAAGAAGTGGTTCGGGCCCATCCCTTCGACGAACAGGGTGCCGGCAGGGTTGGCTGCGATGTCCTTGGCGAGTTCCTCGATTGCATCGACGGGTACCCAGGTCACCTTGGAGATCTGTTCCGGCGTGCAGCACTCGTCGAGATGTTGTTTCACCGCGTCGAAGATCGGCCGTACCTCCACGCTGGTTCCGTCAACGAGCGTTACCGTGAACGTACCCTCGAGGGCAGGCTCGACATCGGCGGGGAAGTTGTCGCCGGTCTGATCATGAGTCACCACTGCCGGTCGACCGGTGCCGAGGTTCCACACCGCCTGGTCGCCCCACGCCTCGCGCAAGTCCGTCGGTACGTATTGCAACGGTTGTTCGGCGGCCGGTGGCAGCTTCTCGCCGGGCTCGACCAACTTCACGGTGGTCAACGTTGCGCTCTCGTAGCCGGGAATAAAGTCGGCAGCCAGCAGCAGCTTCTTCGTGTCGCTCCGCACCAATAGCGGAAGGTCGGTGTGCGTCTTGACGAACCTTTCGTCGTAAAGTTCGTCGCGCACGATGACGTGCGCAAGCCCGAGAGCCAGTGCGCCGTCAGAACCGGCGCGGATGACGATCGCCCGATCGGCCTTACATGTCGACGACTGGTACTCCGGCGCGATTGTGACCACCTTTGCTCCGTGCAGGCGTGCCTCGGTGAGCCAGTGGCCATCGGGCATCTTGGTGGCGATCCAGTTCATGCCCCACAACGTGATCAGCTTGGCGTTCTCCGCAGTACTGAGGTCGAAGTCGAGCGTCTGCTGTCCGGTCACCATCGGGTGTCCCGGAGGCAGGTCGGTATGCCAGGAGTAACTGTCCCAGTGGCGACCACCGAGGGATTCGGAGGGCTGTACGCCGCGCACCGCAACATCGAGCAACGCCATCATGTTGGTCAGCCGGTAGAAGCCGCCGACACGGAACGGCGCGTTGAATGGCATGCCGCCGCGGAACTTCAACACCTGCGTCCCCGCGCCGTGCATCGCCTCGATCATCTCTGGCTCGTAGTAACCCTGCTCCTCGAGCAGCGCCGCGCCTGCGTCGCCGCTGTAGGTTTCGGCGACATCCACGTAAACGCGGGCCACCAGCGCGGCGGCATCCTCGTGGCTCATCTTCACGAAGTCTTCCTTGCCGCGACCGGTGCGATATTCGAGAGGCGGCTGCCCATCGACATCGCGCGGCATTCCCTCGTCGACCCATCGCTTGAAGCCGGCGCGCACGTAGCAGCCCTTTACACGTCGATCGCTGTAGGCGCGACGGACGTACGCGAGGCCCGACACACATGCACGTGGATCCCAGCGGCTCGAGGCTTTGTTGCCGTAAAGGTCGCTCGCCTTGTGATACCCGAACGAAGCATCGGCATAGACGGCGACACCGTTCTTTACGCTTGCCCGCAGCAGACACCCGTGGGTGTCGTTGGGAGCGCACAGGTAGTGGTAGGAGCTGTCGGGTGTGTAGAGGTCGCGGTAGACGTGCTCCCAGTCGCGGCTGGGGTAGGCGGCCAGCGGATTCTCGATCGGCTCGATCGGATCCAACATCGTGAGCTGCGCGGATAGCTGAGCGGTGCCGCCGGTGCCGGCCAACACACCCATCATTACTGCGGGGCCGGCAGCCAACATTTCCCGTCGAGAGAAACGCTGGTTGGCGTTCCCCGCAGACGACTGACCAACTGTGCTGTACTGCGACTGTGCATCCATGTGCGATCCCACTTTGCTGTCGAGTCTCTGAGTGACAGACTCAATGACCGCGTGGCGCGCCGACTAGGGACTTAGGTCACGAGCTTGCTTGAGCTGCTCGTGCGGTTCCGGTTGGAGGCTGTTCGAGCAGTCGCAATCCTTCCGGCGACGGCGGTGAGTTCGTCGAAGCCGTATTCGTCGGCGAGCCCGGTGGGTTCGTCGGTGATCGTCAACCAGAGCGGCGGTCGGTTCGGTTGTGATGTCGAAACGGGCTTCGTTGGGATCGCGCGCCGGCGCACTTCCACGAGCAGGTCGTGCAGTGGTGCAAATCCTTCGGCCAGCACGACGTCGACGGCGCCCAGGTGCGCGCTCACCACGGCGGCGATGCGATCGAAGTCGGCTGACACGACAGGCGCATGGTGCGTGCCGGTCGCGGCCGTGGTGGAATCCGGATCAGGGGCGAGAAACAGCACCGCTCCGTCAGCACCAGCGAGAAGCACGGCCTCCGCACCTGCTTGCCGATGCCGCCACGAGTCGGAACCAACCTTGTCGGCTTGATGACCGTGCGGCGCGTGTTTGACAGTGCCAACTCGCAGTCCGTGGGCGCGAAGCAGTGGAATCAGTTGTTCCAGCACTGTCGTCTTGCCGACCCCGGAAGATCCGACGAAAGAAACGATCAGTGGTGTTGCGTGCGTGTCGTCGTCACCGGTCGGGTTGCTGGTCACGGAGTCGCACGCTAGTGGGGTCTTTCGGCCCTGGCTGCTCGTCGAGCGGTCCAGCAGTCTTCGACCATGCGACTGGAGGTCACCCGTCGATCGGAATTGGCCGTGCGCGCGATGATCGTCCTCGGTGGTAATCAAGGGCGGATGAAGGGCGCTGTTCTCGCGCAGGCGTTGGGGACCACGCCCGCTTTCGTGGCCCAGGTGGTGGGTCCGTTGGTGAAGGCCGGATGGGTGCGCTCGGATCCTGGGCCTGCTGGCGGGTACGCGGTGCACGCGGCGTTGGCCGAGGTGAGCGTGCTGCAGGTGATCGAGGCCGTCGATGGGGTAGTCGACAGCGGGGTGTGCGTCGTCGAGGCGAGGGCGTGCGACCGGTCGGCCCCGTGTGTTCTGCACTTCGCCTGGAGCCGAGCCCGCGCCGAGTTGGTTCGCGCACTCGGCGAGACGCCGTTGTCGACGCTGGCGGAAGCGACGGCGGCCGACGGCGGAGTCGTTTCGCGTTAGGGTGGTCGCCCTCCACTCAGAGGTCGACGTCAGCGATGAGTTCGACGTACCCGCGGCCGGGTAGATTTCCGACCCGACCAAGGGAGAACGCATTGATCGGCTTCATCGGACTCGGCAACATGGGAAGCGCTGTCGCCCGCAACCTTCTACGCGCCGGCTTCGAGGTGTGCGTCCACGATGTTCGACCAGACGCCGCAACGGCCTTGCTCGCCGACGGTGCCACTTGGGCAGGCTCGCCAGTGGAACTGATCGACAAGGTGGATGTGGTGCTGTCAATGGTGTTTGGCCCAGTCCAGATCGAGCAGGTCGTGCGTGGCGACAACGGTTTGCTCGCCGGCGATTGCCGAGACAAATCATGGATCGACCTCACTACCAGCGACCCGACGCTGATGCGGGAACTTGCGGCCGACTTCGCACGCGCCGGTGGCAGTCCCGTCGACTCGCCCGTGACCGGCTCGATCGATTCGGCGATCCGCGGCGACATGATCCTCTTCGTTGGCGGCCAGCCTGAGCACATCGCGCGCGTGCGGTCGGTACTCGATGCCATCGGTGTAGTTCGATTGGTCGGCGCTTACGGCAACGGGTACGTCGCCAAACTGGTGAACAACCAGCTGTGGTTGATCCACGCGGCGGCAATCGGCGAAGCGATGGTCGCAGCGAAGGTGGCAGGGCTGGAACCCGACGTGTGGTGGGAGGCGATGAAAGGTGGGGCGGCGGAGAGTTTCGTGATGCAGCACGACGTGCCCTCAATATTCGCCGGCCACTACGACCCGTCGTTCCGTTTGGAGCTGTGTCTCAAAGACCTCGGCCTCATCGACCGGTTTCTCGATGAGGTCGGTACCCGCCACGAGCTGACCATGGCGGCTCACGCTCGCTTCCGCGAGGCCGCCGACCGCTACGGCGCGGGCGCTGGCGAGATGACCGTGTGCAAAGTGATCGAGGACGACGCCGGTGTCGACCTGCGAGTTACGGGCGATTGGATCGCCCCGTGGGAAGTAAAGCACCCCACCGATAGTTGACAACGCAACCCGTTTCAAGCGGTGACCTTCGCCTCTGACACAATGTTGTCTGCTGCGCGACGCTGAATCCAGCGAACCGGAGGCGCGGCATGCGATTACGGGACTTGCAACATGGCGCCGATCGCGACTTGGCCGCCGAGCTAAGTCGTTGGGTGGCCCTTGGCCTTGTTTCCGCCGACCAGTCGGCGGCGATCCGTGAGCATGAACGGCGCCGCGCGATTGGCGAGGTGAAGTCCACGGCTGTTGCGTCGCCGCGGAAAGTGGCTCCGGTCGCGGAGGCGCTCGGCTACCTCGGTGGAATTTTGGCGACCGTTGGGTTGGTCTTGTTGGTTGCCCGCTACTGGCCGGACATGGCGACTCCAGGTCGGTTGGCGCTGAGTGCCGGTAGCACGGTTGCGCTGTTGATCGCAGGCACACTCGTTCCCGAACACGCTGACCCGGCGTTTGCCCGTCTGCGTGGATTTCTGTGGTTGGCGTCGGCGGCGACGGGGGCCTTGTTCGCGTTCGTTGCCTGCCAAGACGGGCTCGGCATCACCAAACGGGCGACGGTGGTGTTCGCCTGCGCTGCGTTCGTGACTCTTCAGAGCGGCGTGCTGTGGTGGGGCCGCAATCGGCCACTACAACAGCTGTCGTTTCTCGGTGCGGACGTGGTCGCAGCAGGTGCGGCAACCGCCATCGCCGCGGGCGAGGGGCCGGTGGGGCTTGTGGTGTGGTCGGTGGGCGCCGCCTATTTGATCGGTGGCCTCCGACGCCTGGCGACCTTCCCGCTCCTCACTGAACTAGTCGGAGCGATCGCACTGACGGTTGGTGCAATCACTACCGCTTCTTCGTGGCAGGCATTCGGCTTGCCATTCGCGGCAATGAACGCTCTCGCATTGCTCGCGCTTGCGGTCGCTCCGCAGCTGGGGCTACGTGTAAATGATCGCCGCCTCTGCGCGGTAGTGGGTGCCTTGACGTTGCTGGCAGTCGGCCCGGGCGCGATCGGGTACTTCGCTCGCGAAGCGGGACTTGTAACGGGAGCGACTGTTTGGGGTTTCGGATCCGTACTGCTTTTCCTGGGAGCTAACAGGCGCGTGCGCGTGCCCGCCGTTGTTGAAGTAGCTGGTGGCGTGGCGCTCATCGCGGGTGCTGCTATCACGGCCGTGCAACTGCCCGGCTTTGCCCCCATCTTCGGGATCGCGACTGCCGTCGGCCTCGTCGTTCTCGGCATGCTGCCCGGCCGCGTGTTGTTGTCGGTCTTCGGCTCGGTCGGCCTACTGGTGAACGTTCCCTGGGCAATTGGATGGTTCTTCCCGGGAGACGGTCGCGCGCCATTACTGATCCTGATCTCGGGCGTGCTCATCTTGGTGCTGGCTGTGTTCCTGTCGCGTCAGCGCGGTCGCTTCCGGAGTGAACTGGCAAGTAGGCACTGAACGACCTCGTCATCGGTCGTCGCTTCGAAGTTGTCGTACAGCTCGCCGACCGCACGGAAGTTCTGCTCGGTGACGGCCACGAACGCGTCGGCCTCGCCGCGCATGTTTCGATCCCAACCCAGCGGGGCGATCGGCACCGCGAGCACTACTCGTTCGGCGCCGTGAGCGCGCACGACGCGACAGGCCACGCGCGCTGTAGCGCCGGTGGCGATGCCGTCGTCGATCACCCACACTGCCTTGCCGGCGAGTTGCACTCGTTGTGTTCCCTGCCGATACGCATTCACCCGTCGTTCGAGTTCTTTGCGTTCCCTTCGCTCGACTGCAGCAATCTCGTCGGGCGTGATGTCGAGTGCCTGGATGGTCTGGTCGTCGAGAAACCTGATGCTGTCTTCGCCGATTGCTCCCATCGCCAGCTCGGGGTGCGAAGGCACGCCGAGCTTGCGTACCAGCACGACATCGAGCGGGAGGTCGAATGCGAGTGCAACTTGCGCAGCAACGGGAACTCCACCGCGCGGCATGCCGACAACGACCGTGCCGTTCAGGCTCGGGTCGTTGCCGTTCGGGTCGTTGAGGATGAGGTCGTTGAGGACCGCCGCCAGCCGTTGTCCGGCTTCGACTCGATCTCGAAACCTCATGGCGCGCCCTCCGACGCAACTCGAACCGATTGAACTCTAGCGCTGAGCTTGAGCGGCGCGGGGGCGACGCGCGCGGCGAGGCCCACTACCCGCGGGTGTCTGCCGCGGGGCCGCGTGGCCGTTCTGCGTTACTCGCCGCGGACGACCGTTGTGCGAAGTGGTCGGCGCACCCGATGAACGGCGCTGGCCGGGTTGCACACGAGTTGGCTGAGCGATCCTTCGCGTCGGTTGCGCGGGTCCGGCCAGCTGGCTCAGCAGCGGGTGGCCGGCCTGCACCGACTCGGTGACAATTGGCCGAATGCCAGCCAATCGCGTCATCGAGCGGACATCCTTGCGCTGCTCGGGGGTCACGACCGTCACCACGACACCGGCGGCGCCAGCCCGCGCCGTGCGGCCCGAGCGGTGAAGAAAGGCCTTGTGCTCGGCGGGCGGATCGACGTGCACCACCAGGCGAACGTCGTCGACGTGGATGCCACGGGCGGCGATGTCGGTGGCCACGAGCACCGACACGGAACCTGCGGAGAAGTCGGCGAGGTTGCGCTCACGCGCGTTCTGCGACAGGTTCCCGTGCAGCTCGACTGCCGGAATACCCGATTGGCCGAGTTGTTTGACGAGCTTCTTGGCCCCGTGCTTGGTGCGTGTGAACAGCAAGCTGCGGTCGGGACCGGCGGCGAGACGGGTGACAACCGCCAACTTGTCGGCGAGCGTCGTCTCGAGCTGGTGATGCGTCATCTCCGCGACCGGTGAGTCGGCCGGATCGAGCTCGTGGGTCACCGGGTTGTGCAGGTAACGATCGATGAGAACCTTCACGTCGTTGTCGAGCGTGGCGCTGAAGAGCAACCGCTGCCCGGTCTTGGCGGTGCGGTCCATGATGCGCTTGACGGCGGGCAGGAAGCCCATGTCGGCCATGTGATCTGCCTCGTCGATGACGGTGACATCGACGCGATCGAGTCGGCAATGGCCCTGCTGCATCAGGTCCTCCAAGCGGCCGGGGCAGGCGACGACGATGTCGACGCCTTGGCGCAGTGCCGCAGTCTGATTCCCGAAACCGACGCCGCCATAGACGACGGTGTGGCGCAGCTTCATCGCCTTCGCGAGTGGCGCGATTACGGCCGCCACCTGGTTGGCGAGTTCGCGGGTGGGCACGAGCACGAGCCCGCGGGG
This sequence comes from Actinomycetota bacterium, assembly GCA_016213665.1. Classification (GTDB taxonomy): domain Bacteria; phylum Actinomycetota; class Acidimicrobiia; order Acidimicrobiales; family Ilumatobacteraceae; genus UBA668. The sequence continues at coordinate 44,375 of JACQZX010000045.1, forward strand.
TGACCCGGGGCGAGGTTGTTCACCGGCGGTGGCGAGCGCTGTGACCAGCGGGATCGCGAAGGCGATGGTCTTGCCGCTGCCGGTCTTGCCGCGGCCGAGAAGGTCGCGGCCGGCGAGCGAGTCGGTCAATGTGGCCGTCTGGATGGGGAATGGTTCGGTGACGCCGCCGGCGGCGAGCGCGGCGACAATTGCGGCGGGTACGCCGAGCGACGCGAACGAAGGCGCCTGGGTAACGAGGGACATGACAGTTCTTTCTGTGGAGGGGTGGCCGTGGATGCACTGGCCAACAACCGCTGCACTCGACCGTTGCAACAACCGTGCCGCAACGTGAGCAGGCTATCGCCGCTGCCCTTGCAAACCTCGTATGGTCGCGGGATGGCCATCGACTTCACGCTGAGTCCGGAACTCGAAGAGTTGCGGTTGCGCGTGCGGAAGTTCATCAACGATGTGGTGAAGCCGGGTGAGATCGAACTCGACAAGGTGCGCGACGAGGACCGCGCCGAGTACATCAACCTTCTGATCGACATGCGCCGTCAGGCGCGGGACATCGGCCTATGGTTGCCACACATGCCCAGCGAGTGGGGTGGCATGGGGCTCGGTCACGTGCAATTGGCGATGGTGCAGGCGGAGGCCGCGAAGGCGAGCTACGGACCGTGGGTACTGAACTGTCAGGCCCCGGATGAGGGCAACATGCACACGCTGTTGCATTGGGGCACCCCCGAGCAGAAGGCGAAATACCTCAAGCCACTGTGTGACGGCACCGCAATGAGTTGTTTTGCGATGACGGAACCCGAGGTCGCCGGCAGCGATCCGACTCTCATTCGAACGCACGCGGTTCAAGACGGCGACGAATGGGTTGCCAACGGACACAAGTGGTTCATCTCCAACGCGCGCCGGGCAAAGTTTGCGATCCTCGTCTGCCGAACGGAGGACAATCCCGACCTGCCACAGGCCGCCAACACCGCCTTCATCGTCGACATACCAAGCGACGGTTGGAACCGCGTCCGCGAGGTGGAGACAATGCACGGGGCAACCGGCCACAGCGAGATCGTCATCGAAGACCTGCGCATTCCGGCCGCGAACATGCTCGGCGGTCGCGGCCAGGGTCATCTGCTCGGTCAGTATCGGCTCGGCCCGGCGCGCTTGGCGCATTGCATGCGATGGATCTCGCAAGCCGAGACAGCTCTCGACATGATGGTCGAGCGTTCATTGGCACGCTATTCGCACGGCAGTGTTCTCGCCGAGAAGCAGGGCATCCAATGGATGATCGCCGACAGCACGATGGAGCTCTACCAAGCGAAGTTGATGGTGCTGCATGCCGCCCACCTCATCGACAAGGGCGCCGACTTCAAGAGCGAGGTGTCGATGGCCAAGCACTTCGTTGCCAACATGCTCGGTCGGGTGATCGACCGAAGCATTCAAGTGCACGGAGCGCTCGGCTACAGCACTGACACGCCGCTGGCGCACATGTACCAGCACGCGCGATGGGCGCGCTTCGCAGACGGCGCCGACGAGATTCACCAGATGCGCATCGCACAGCGCACGATCGGCGCCTACCGCGATCACGGCAGCACCCGCACCGCTACCGGCAACCTCCCCATCTGACCGTGCCGGATCACAACAGCTCTGGGTTGCCGGTCTCGGAGTTGTTGGTGTTGTCGCGTGCCGAGGTCGCGCGTTGTCTGGATCCCTTGGCGTTGCGCACTCACCTTCGGCAGGCGTTCATTGCTTTCAGCGACGGGTCCGCGTCCGTGCCGCCGCGAGTCGCCGCCGCGACGCCGGACGGCCTATTGGTCGCAATGCCCGGGTTCGTCGGTGGCGTCGGTCTCGGGTTGAAAGCCGTCACGGTGTTCGCGGGTAACGAGGCCATGCACATGCCCTCGCATCAGGGCCTGATCGCGCTGTTCGACGAAAGCGACGGCTCACCGCTGGCCGTGATGGATGCCTCGCTGATCACCGAGGTGCGAACTTCGGTGTCGGCGGCGATGGCTGTCGATCTCGCCGCGCGTTCTGATGCGACATCGCTGGCGGTGATCGGTGCCGGTGCCTTGGGTCGCGAACATTTGCGAGTGCTGCAGAGCGTGCGTGCCTGGACCGACATCCGAGTTGCCTCGCGCAACGGTCTGCGCGCCGCAGAGTTGGCTGCGCAGTTCCCAACTGCGCGCATGGTCGGCACGTTCGAGAAGGCGGTGCGCGGCGCCGACGTCGTCTGTCTCTGCACCGATTCCGAATTGCCTGTCATCGAACACGACTGGCTCGCGCCGGGCGTGCATGTGTCGTCGGTTGGCAGGGGAGCCGAGCTACCGGTCGCCACCGTTGCGGCGGCCATCGCCGACGGTGTGGTGCTTGTCGAGTGGCGCGGTGCCGCGAGCAATCCGCCGCCGGCGGGAGCTGTCGAGCTGCAGGGGTTCGATGCAGCAGTGGTGGAGATGGGCGAGGTGCTGGCCGGTCGCGCCGGCGGGCGCCGTGACGCCGAGTCGATAACGGTCTACAAGTCGACCGGCCACGCAATCGAAGATCTAGCTGCCGCGCGCCTCGTCCTCGATTCCGCCACCGCCCTCGGCCTGGGCACCCGCGTCCGAATCTGACCCGGGGGTTTTCATGCGTTCGGGGGTTTCGTGCGTGCGTGCACGCACGAAACCCCCGAGGGACGCCCGAGTGCAGCAAACCCCCGGATCGGAGATCAGTCGGCGATGGGGGATTGCCGGCGGCGGTGGACGGCGAGCTGAATCTGCTCGTCGAAGCGACGCATATGAGTTTCGATCAACTCGGCAGCACGTTGGGCGTCGCCCGCGCGCAGCGCGTCGAGAATCGTGTAGTGCTCTTTGATCAGGTCGTGAAGGTCGGCGACATCGGCAACGTAGAGATGCCAAAGGCGGTCGCTGTGTGCGTAGAGCATGTCGAGTTGGTCGGTCAGGAAGCGATTGTCGGCGGCCGACCAGACCAGCTCGCGGCAGTGACGATCGATCGCGAGCAGTTGATCGGGGGTTGAGTCGGTGGTGGCGCTGTTCAGCGTCGTGGCCATCTCGTCCCACTGTCGTGCGTCGCCGCGGGCGCACGCCAACCGCATCGCATATGGCTCGAGAATCGATCGGGTTTCGTAAAGCAGGGCCAGATCGCCGATGTCGATGCTGCTCACGTACACGCCGCGTCGTGGGATGACGCTGACGAACTGATCGCGTGCCAGTCGTTGCAGGGCTTCCCGAATCGGTGTGCGCCCTAGCCCGAGGGCCGCGCGCAGCGACTCCTCGCGTATAACGGTGCCTGGCGCGAGTTCGAGCCGCACGATCATGCGGCGGATCTCGGCATAGGCCCTTTCGGAGAGCGAAGGTGGCGTGATATGGTAAAGATATATCAGCAACGGGCTGCCGTCCAGCAGTGCCACCATCGGGGGGATCTCCATGACCAAGACAGAATCGACCAAGCCAGACCGGGCGAGGGTCGTCGTGATCGGTGCCGGCATCGTCGGTAATTGCCTGGTCGGCCACCTTGCTCGGCTGGGGTGGACCGACATGGTGCTGATCGACAAGGGTCCCTTGCCCAACCCGGGCGGTTCCACCGGTCACGCCTCAAACTTCATCTTCCCCACCGACCACAACAAGGAAATGGCTTATCTGACGGTCGAGAGTCAAGACCAGTACGTCGCCCGCGGATTCAACAACACCTGCGGAGGCATCGAAGTCGCCCGTGAACCACAGCGCCTCGAGGAGTTCAAGCGGCGGATGACCTCGGCGAAGGCATGGGGCATCGATGCCCGGCTTGTGACGCCGGCAGAGATCAAGGAGTTGGTGCCGTTCATCAACGACAAGATCCTGCTTGGTGGGTACTACACGCCGAGCGTCAGCGTGGTCGATTCACTGGCCACCGGCACACAGATGCGCGAAGAAGCGATCGCCGGCGGTGCGTTACGCGTTCTTGCCAACACCGAGGTACTGGATCTGGAGACGGTTGAGACGGCCGGCGGACCGCAGATCAAGGCGGTGGTCACCGACAAGGGTCGCATCGAGGCCGAGCATGTGGTGATCGCATGTGGTGTGTGGAGTCCGCGCATCGCAGCCATGGCAGGTGCCAACATCCCGTTAACCCCCGCGGTTCATCAGATGGCCGACGTCGGCCCGATTGACATATTGCAACAGAGCAACGCCGAAGTGGCGTACCCGATCGTGCGCGACATGGACACGTTCTGCTACGAACGCCAATCAGCGGGGTCGATGGAAGTGGGAAGTTATGCCCATCGCCCGATCCTCATGCGCGCCGACGACATCCCGAGCATCAAGGAGTCGGCGCTGACACCGACGGAGCTACCGCTCACCTACGACGACTTCGACCCGCAAATGGAGCAGGCGATCGATCTGATGGAGATGTTGGGCGACGCCGAGATTCGCTACGCGATCAACGGACTGTTGTCGCTGACCCCCGACGCCAACCCGGTTCTCGGCGAGACACCCGAGGTGCGCAACCTGTGGAGCGCCGCCGCGGTATGGATCAAGGAAGGTCCCGGAATCGCACAGCTCGTCGCGGAGTGGATGACGTACGGGTACCCGCATATGTGCGACCCCCACGGCAGCGACATCAGCCGCTTCTATCCGCATGAGAAGACCGAGTGGCACATCAATGCCCGTTGCAACGAGCACTTCAACAAGACCTACGGCATCGTGCACCCGCGGGAGCAGTGGGCCAGCCAGCGCGGCATTCGCCGCAGTCCCTTCTATGCGCGCGAAGAAGCACTCGGAGCTGTTTTCTTCGATGCTCGCGGTTGGGAACGTCCGCAGTGGTACGAGAGCAACGCCGAGCTGATGAAGAAGTACCCGGATTCCTGCAAGCCGCGCACACACGAGTGGGATGCCCGTTGGTGGAGCCCGATCACGAACGCAGAGCATCTGCAGATGCGTGCCAGCGTGGGCATGGTCGACCTCACTGCGTTCAACGAGTTCGACTTCGAAGGCGACGGAGCGTGCGCGTTCTTGAACTACGTGTGCGTCAACAACGTCGATGTTGCGGTAGGCCGCAGTGTCTACACGCCGCTGCTTGCGCCGAATGGCGGCTTCCGAGGTGACCTCACCATTCAGCGACTCGGTCAGAACCATTTTCGGGTCATCACCGGTGCCTTCGATGGTGGCCGCGATAACTACTGGTTCCGTAAGTACATGAACGAGTTCAATGAGCAGCGCGCGGCCGACGAAGGTGATGTGACTTTCACTGATCGTTCACAGGGCATCTGCACGTTGGGTGTGTGGGGACCCAACGCGGCGGCGGCGATGTCCAAGATCGTCACCGATCACACCACCGCATCGTACGACCTGTCCCAGGACGGGTTCCCCTACGGTGCCGTCCGCGACGTCCTCATCGCCGGCGTTCCGTGCACCATGTTCCGCATCAGCTACGTCGGCGAGAACGGGTGGGAGATCTACACCCGCATGGAACACGGTCTGACACTGTGGGATTCAGTCGCCGCCGCCGGCAAGGAGTTCGAGATCATTCCCGTCGGCATCGGCGTGTATGCCGTCACCGGGCGCATCGAGAAGGGCTACCGCCTGATGGCCGCCGAACTGGAGAGCGAGTACAACCCGGTAGAGGCCGGACTCGCCCGCCCGAAGGTGAAGAGTGTCGACTTCGTCGGTAAGGCGGCGTACCTCGCGGCTCGTGCCGACGCCGACAAGAACGGCCCGGCAGCGACCATGTGCACGCTGTCGATGGATTCCCAGCGGTGCGCCGACGGGTACGACCGCTTCCCGACCGGCGGCAACGAGCCGATCCTGACGCTCAGCGGCGAGCGCATTCTCGATGCCAAGGGCCGCGTTTCACGGGTCACCACCGCCGGGGCGGGCGTATCGGTCGGCAAGTTCCTCCTGCTCGCATACCTTCCCCCGCAGCACGCGGTGGAAGGCACCAAGCTGCAGGTGATGTACATGAACGAGCTGTACCCGGTGACCGTCGAACGGGCTGACGCGACGCCGCTGTTCGATCCCACCGACGCACGGATGAAGAGCTAGCCGTGCGAGTGCTCGTTTGTGTCAAGCGCGTGCCCGCGCCCGGCGCCAAAATCAACATCACCGCCGATGGGCAGGCAGTCGACACGGCGTACCTGGCGTTCACCACCAGCCCGCACGAGGAGTGCGCAGTCGAGGAAGCCGTGCGACTGATCGAGGCGCACGGTGGCGAGTCGACTGCGCTGACGCTCGGCCCGGGCGATGCCGAGGAGCAACTGCGTTACGCGGCCAGCATCGGCGTCGACAAGTGTGTGCTGCTGCCGATCGACTCCGACGGGTCGACCGGTGGCGACTGGGACCCGCAGCGAACCTCCGACGCGATCACGACCGCGATACAGGGAATCGAGGCTGCCGACGGCGCTTTCGATCTCATCCTCTTCGGAAACGAGTCGGCTGACTCCGGCAACTTCCAAGTGGGCATCCGGGTCGCGCACGGGCTCTCGCGACCGATGGTGAACGGCATCAAGGGGATCGAGCTCGGCAACGGAGGGGTTCGAGCGCGACGCGAGTCGGAGACGGGCGTGGAGGTGTACGTGCTACCGCTGCCGGCGGTGCTTGGAGTGAAGGAAGGCATCAATCTTCCGCGCTACCCGACGCTCAAAGGGCGGCTCGCTTCCAAGAAGGTGGCCCTCCATGTCGTGTGTCCAAGTGGAGTCGTTGGTGGGCAGCAGATGATCACGCTCGTGCAGACCGCGGAGAAGGCGAGTACGACTGTGGTTCTAGGTCACGGGCCCGATGCTGCACCTGCGGTCGTCGACCTGCTTGAAGAACTGGGGTTGCTGAAGTGACGATTCTCGTTGTTGTCGAACACGATCGCGGATCACTCGCCGCGGCAACGCTGGAGGCGATGGCCGCCGCGCGTCGGGTGGCCGCCGACTTAGCCACCGACGTGTCAGCGCTCACGCTCGGTGCCGCAGCCGATGCGGTCGCGTCGGTGCTCGCCGAGCATGGTGCCGACACCGTTCACCAGGTACACCACGACCTGCTTGCCGATTACGGGCCAGAGGCGTGGGGGGAGGCCGTCGCCCAGGCCGTGCGAGCACTGCAGCCTGCGGCGGTTGTTGCCTGTGGAACCGATCGTGGCAACGAAGTGATGGCACAGGCCGCAGCACGACTCGGTGCCGCGTTGGTGGTCAACTGCAACACGATCGAGGTAAGTGCAGCCGGTGATGCAACTGCCCAGTGGACGATCACTCGCTCGCGCTGGGGCGGTTCGTTGCTCGAGCGTTGCACACTTGTCGCTCCCGTGAAGTTGCTCACTGTCACTCACCATGTGTTCGAAGCGTCGACCAGTCCCGGTGCGGGCAGTGTTCTACCGCTGCCCGTAGAACTGGAGGCGTGGCTGGCGAGAACGGTTGTTGCCGAACGCGTGGAACGCGCCGCGGGCGTGACACTTTCGACGGCGCCGCTGGTCGTCGGCGGCGGGCGTGGCGTCGGCTCGGCGGAGGGTTTTGCGTCGCTCGAGGAACTCGCCGGCGTGCTGGGGGGAGTGGTCGGCTGCTCGCGTGCAGTCACCAACAACGGTTGGCGCAATCACACCGATCAGGTCGGGCAGACCGGCACGCGTATAGCCCCCGACCTGTACATGGCGTGTGGCATCTCGGGCGCGATCCAACACTGGGTTGGCGCGATGGCTTCGAAGCAGATCCTCGCAATCAACACCGATCCGGAAGCAAACATGGTCACCAAGGCCGATTACGCCGTTATCGGCGACTTGCATGCGGTAGTGCCTGCGATCACCAACGAAATCCGGCGGCGGCGGGCGCAGGCCTGAAACGCAAGAGAGCATCTAGCCTGTGACAATGCAAAGTCACGACTCGCGGCGAGCCTTGCGTGTTCGCGGCCGAGCCCCACGACCGACGGGCAAGGCTTTGCACCAGGGTTACCTGCCGTCGGTGTTGCCAACAGCGCCCAACAACTCGCGCATAGTGGTCGGGGTTGCGTTGGGGGTTGTGGCGGCAGGCATCGCGGTGCTGGCCTTCAGTACCTTGGGCAGCGACAACTCGGCACCAGTGGTCGGTGCGCCCGCCGATGCGGCCTCGACCACTATCAGTTCCACCGTGCCGGCTACCGACCTTCTCGCCAACACGATCGTGTCGGTCATCGACGACACCGGAACATTCTCGATCGACCTGCCCGGCAATCTCCAGGTGGAAACGAAAGCAGCAAAGGGCAACACCCCATTTCTGATTCCTTCGATAGCGGCCTCGTCGGATCTTGAGGCGTACTACGCCGACGAGACCACGTATGGATTGGTGGTGAGAGTGGTCGGCCCCGACATAGGAAGCGAGGTCTCGCAGGTGGTTGCGTTCCTGGAACCGAGCGACACTGCCTGCAAGGAGCGGGTCAAAGACATTGTGGCGACCACCCTCGGTCAGGCCACGCGCGTCACTTTCACCAAGTGCGGCAATGATGAGATCGGCAACAAGGTCGTAATGGCCATCCAGTTGGTCGATGATCCACTTGTGGTCGGAATCAGAATGCAAAGTTCCGATCCGATCGAATCTGTGCAGTCGCGAGCGCGGGCGGTTCTCGAGACGATCCGAGCACTCTGAACGGATTTCGTGGGTAGTTTCGGGCCGCAGGTGTGTTTGTGCCTATCCTTCCGGCATGGGAAACAACGAGTCGCTACCACCTCCACCCCCGCCCGGCCAACCGCCGCAACAACCGGCGAATTGGCCCCCGCAGCCGACCGCGCCGATGCCGACGCAGGCGTACCCGCCACAGGGTTTCAGCCCGGCCGTCGCTGCGCCGAAGAAGGGCAACGGAATGCTCATCGGTGGCGGGCTCGTGGTCGCGGCCGCGCTGGTGGGCGGCGTTGTGCTGCTTACCGGCGGCGATGACAAGAAGTCGACCAGCATCACGCTGGCGCCGATCGAATCCTCGACCACTAGCGGCATTTCTGTCACCACGGCGTCGAGCACCCCGGTTGTCATCACGGCGCCGCCGACGGTGGCGCCGACCGCAGCTCCCGACACGACCGCTGTCGACAGCAACATTGTTCAGCTGTTCGACGACACCGGCGCGTTCTCGGTGTACGTCCCCTCCGATCTCGAAACGGACACGAGCGCGATCACCAGCAATGACGGGTTCACCGTTCCGTCGGTCTCGGCAGCCGACAGCATCTCGGCGTATTACAACGACGACGGGACGTTTGGAATGACGATCATTGCCGTCGGTCCCGACATCGGCAGCGATGCAGCTCAGGTGATGGCGTTTCTGTCGCCGCCGGACAACAGTTGCACGGGCCGCACCGACGATGTTGTGGAGACAGCGCTCGGCTCTGCTCTGCGCTCCAACTTCGAAACGTGTGGCAACGAACTCGGAAACAAGGTGCTGCTCGTCGTGGCACTCGCCGGCCGCCCAGTGGTGGTTGGCATCTATGTGCAGAGCCAGGAATCCGTCGAGTTGATTCAACCGCTGGCACAGGCGATTCTCGAGACAATTCAAGCCGTGTGAGCGGCAGCCCCGACCCGTCGCCGCTTGCCAGTGACGGGCCGGGTTTTCGCCGCCGCGACCTCGCCCTCGCGAGTTGGGGACTATTTGTCGGGTTGGCGTTGGTCATGCTCGCGGGTGGGCTATTCGCGACCCTGCTCGGCGTTCGGAGCGAACGCACCGGGCTGCCGACTGCGGTCAGCAGCCTGATCAGTGCCAGCTATTACCTCGGGTTCCTAGTCGGCTCACGCGCAACACTGCGCGGGCTGGGCAAGGTCGGGCACATCCGTGTCTACTCCGCCCTCGCCTCATTGCTCGCGGCGGCGATGGTCGGTGTCGGTATCACCGAAAGTCCGGTTGCGTGGTCACTGCTGCGACTGGTGACGGGTATGTGCACGGCCGGTCTGTATGTGGTGGCCGAGTCGTGGCTGAACGATCTGGCGAGCAACAGCAATCGCGGTCGATTGCTGGCGGTTTATGGCGTGGTGACGACCGCCTTCTTCGGCCTCGGTCAGATCGTGTTGTTCACGTTTAACCCATTGGCGGTAACCGGCTTTGCGGTCGCGGCGATAATCACGTCGCTGGCCGTCGCTCCGGTGGCGCTCTCCGAGGCGGCGGTCGCGCCCAACCTGGAGGAGGCCGAAGACATCTCCTTGCGCGAACTCTCCAGGGTGGTGCCGACGGGAGTGTTCTCGTGCTTGCTAGTCGGTATTGCCCACGGTGCGACCTATGGCATGGCCGCGATCTACGCGACGCGGGTCGGACTCACCACCGCGCAGATCGGGTTGTTCGTCGCGCTACCGGGGGTGGGCGGCGTGCTACTGCAGTGGCCGATCTCGGCGGCGAGCGACGATCTCGATCGGCGCGCGGTCGGCGTGGCGGCGGCGGCGGGCGCGGCCGGGGTCGCATCGCTGTTGCTGCTCGGCTCACCCCAACGGCCGATGGCGTTCGTGCTTGTGGCGCTACTTGGCGGACTCAGCTTCCCGCTGTATTCGATTGTGGGCGCGTACACCAACGACTGGGTCGCGCCGGAGCATCTCAACGCCGCGGCCTCGCAGTTGGTCACCCTCTACGGAATGGGGGCAGTGTTCGGGCCCTTCGTCGCCGCAGGCGCGATGATCGCTGTCGGGCCGACCGGATTCCTGTGGGCGCTGGTCGGGTTGCACGCGGCGGTGGCTCTGTTCTTCTGCTATCGAATGCTGGCCTGGCGATCGCCACTGGTGAAGCGACCCTGGGGCGAGATCTCGTTGCCGGCGCGGGCCTTCTTCGTGCCGGCGACGATCATCGCCTTCGGTCTCCGCCGCGGTCGTCGCCGCGACGCGTGACCCGAAGGCGGTCGCGAACTTGCGCAGTTCCCGACTCTGTGTCAGCTCACAGACGTTGTGTCGCTTTATGAGCTGACACAGACGCCGCCGACGGCTATCTGACCAGCATGACCAACCTCAGCTACTTACTCACGAGCTACTCAGGTGAGCTTGGCCAAGGTTTTCTGTTGCCACTCGGCGGTGGCTTGCACGTTGTTGAAGGTGAATAGGTGGACGCCGTCGATCTTGAACTCGTCGGCCTGCGCTGCCAGCGGGGCGATCAGTTTGTTCGGGTCGTAACGGCCGGGACCGAACATCAACCCCAAGATGCCGCTGTTCTTGTGCACGTAACGCAAGCTGGCGCCGATGCCGAGTCGCACTCCCATGCTCAGCAGCTTGGCGCGATCGATCGCGCCTGGCACGCCTATGTGCAGCGGCAACGTGAAGCCTGCGGCACGTTCGGCAGTTGCCCACGAGCGCCACTTGTCGACGTCGAAGCACATCTGCGTGCTGGCGAAGCCGGCGACGCCGGCTTCGGCGAGCAGTGCCTGCTTGGCGTGCAGCGCCTCATGAATCAGCTTCGCGTCGATAAGCGCATGGCCATCGGGGTACGCCGTAATCCCGATTCGGCTGACGCCGTGCTCGGTGGCCAAGAAGTCACGCAGGAATTGCATGACATCGTGGTACTCGCCGACGGGCTGCGGCGAGTCGCCGGCAACCAGAAAGACCTCGTCGATTCCGTGACTGTTGCAGTACTCGGCGATGCTCTTGACGCCGACATCGTCCTCGACCAAACGAGCCGAAATGTGCGGAACAGCTTTGTGTCCGAGGTCGATCAGGCGAGCGGTGAGATCAAGTGTGGCTTGCAGGCCCTTCGCCGGACTACAAGTGACCGACACCGAGGCGCTCGCGGGGATGTGCTCGATCTGAGCTTCGAGGTTCTTCAGCGGAACTACCTCGAAACGCGCATTCGCGATCAGGTTGTGCTGTGTCGACTGGTTCTTGGTGGTCGATGTCATGGAGCGGCCTTCTGCTTACGCGAATTGGTCGGGGAGTTCGGCCTTGCGGCCGGCGATGAACGCCAACAGTTCTTCGTCAATGGCCGTGTCGAGCGGCGGAGGTTCGTACTCGCTCAGGCGGCGCTTCCACAGCGCGTTTGCGCGCTGGGCAGCGTCGAGGCCGCCGTCTTCGGTCCACTGTTCGAAACTCGAGTTATCGGACGTGTCGCTGCGGTAGAACGCGTTCTCGAAGTTGGCGAGCGTGTGGGCCGTGCCGAGAAAATGATTTCCGGGAGGGTTGGTGAGCAACGCATCGAGCGCGACGCCGTTATCCGACGCATCGAGACCGCGCACGAACGTCGTCATCATCCCCAGCTGGTCGCAATCGAGCACGAATTTCTCGTAGCCGATGGCCAGCCCACCTTCCAGCCACCCGGCGGCGTGCAGCACGAAGTTCACACCGCCGAGCACAGTTGGCTGCAGCGTGTTGGCGCTTTCGTAGGCCGCCTGAGCATCGGGCAGTTTGGACGACGTCAACGAACCGCCCGATCGGAAGGGAACACCGAGGCGCCGAGCAAGGGCCGCCATCGTGTACAGCACGATCGCCGGCTCGGGTGTTCCGAATGTGGGAGCGCCGGTCTGCATGCTCATCGAACTGGCAAACGAGCCGAAGACAACCGGCGCACCGGGACGGACGAGTTGCACGAACGTCATCCCGGCGAGTGCTTCCGCGAGAGTCTGCACCGCCACCGCTGCGCTGGTTGACGGGGCCATCGCCCCGGCGAGGATGAAAGGCGTAATGATGCACGCTTGGTTGTTCTCTGCGTAGCACTGCGCCGCCGCCAGCATCGTGCCGTCCCACACGAGTGGCGAACTGGCATTGATCAGGCTGGTCATGACGGTGCGATCGTGCAGGTCGCCGCCGAACCCGATGCGCGCGAGCTCGACACTGTCGGCGGCCCGCGACCCGGCGGTGACGGAACCCATGAACGGCTTGTCGCTGAACTTGAGGTGCGAGTACACCATGTCGAGGTGCCGCTTGCTCACCGGGATGTCGACCGGTTCGCACACCGTGCCGCCGGAGTGATGCAACCACGGCGACATATAGGCGAGCTTGACGAAGTTCTGAAAGTCGGCGAGCGTCGCGTACCGACGACCGTTGTCGATGTCGTGCACGAATGGGCTGCCGTAGTTGGGCGCGAACACCGTGTTGTTGCCGCCGATCACGACGTTGTTGGCCGGGTTACGTGCGTGCTGCACATAGCTGGCCGGAGCGCTGCCTGAAACGATGCTGCGACACAGACCGCGCGGGAAACGGACGCGAGTGCCCGCCACATCGGCGCCGGCAGCCTTGAAGACGGGCAGGGCCTCCGGGTAGTCGCGGATCTCGACCCCAACCTCGGCCAGCACGGTGTCGGCGGTGTGCTCGATCATTGCCAGCGTCTCTTCACTGGCGATCTCGAACGGAGCCAGCGTTCGCGTCAGGTATGGCACTCGATCGACAACGTGCGACGCGCGCAACGCCGCGCGCCCCGCACGGCCACCGGACCGACGGGTGGTCGAGCCCTGACTGTCGTTCGAGTTGGCGGTCTGATCCATCGCGGGTGCTTCGCTCATCAATCCTCCGGCTGAGTTCGGCGGCGTCGTCGGCCGCTGTCGGATGCGGCGACCGCTCGTTCTGGAAGTGTGACGACCGTTGCCAGGTTGGTGGTGGCCGCCGTCGCGTGCGGGAACGCCATCGCCGCGACGAACTGCGCCTGGAACTCGGGTTCAGTTGCCGTTTCCACCTTGATCACGCCGCGGACTGCGGCCTCCATCTCGCGGCGTGCGCTCACCGACAGCAGCGCCCGCACGGCACCCGCGCCGGCCGCGTTGCCAACTGACCGGACGCTCTGCACGGGGCAGTCGGGGACCAGGCCAAGCAGAAGCGCGTAGACCGGATCGATGTGACTACCGAACGCGCCGGCGAGCCGAATGTCGTTGACCGCCGTGACGCCGGCATGACGCAGCAGCAGCTCGATGCCGGCGCGCAGCGCGCCCTTGGCCAACTGAATCGCGCGCACATCGTTCTGCGTGATTGCCAGGCGAACTCCGGGCGCCTGATGCACGACGTAGCTGAATGTTCGGCCGTCCTCGATGATTCGCCTCGATCGCGCTGCGAGCGAACCCTGCAACACGCCGTCGGCGTCGATGATTCCTGCTAGATACATCTCGCCGATCACCTCGATGACGCCCGAACCACAGATGCCGGAGACATCGAGCTCGGCGGTGGCCGCCGCGAAACCCGGCTCGTCACTCCACAGATCGCAGCCGATCACCTTGAACCGTGATTCGAGCGTGTCGCGGTCGATGCGCACTCGCTCGATGGCACCCGCCGTTGCCCGCTGACCGCAGCTGAGCTGCGCCCCCTCGAAGGCCGGACCGGTTGGGCTCGATGCCGCGAACTGGCGGTGCTTGTCGCCGACGACGATCTCGGCGTTGGTGCCGACATCGACGAGCAGTTGCATCGTCGCCGACCGGTGCGGCCCTTCCGAGAGAATCACCGCGGCAGTGTCGGCACCGACGTGCCCTGCAATGCATGGGGCCAGATAGACCTGCGCGTTCGGGCAGTGCAGGTCGAACTCGGCGGCATCGACGACGGTCGCCTCGGCGGTAGCGAGCGTGAACGGCGCCTGGCCGAGGGGAGTCGGGTCGATGCCCGCGACGATGTGGTGCATGATCGGGTTACCGACGAGCACCATCTCCAAGACCTCATCGGTTGTTACATCGCCTTGCCGGCACAGTTCCTCGATCAACTCGTTGAGTGCCCCGCGTACTGCCTCGGTCAGCTGGCGATCGCCGCCGGGGTTCATCATCACGTACGAAACTCGGCTCATCAGGTCTTCACCGAAGCGGATCTGCGGGTTCATCCGCCCAGCCGAGGCAAGGATCTCGCCGGTGGTGAGGTCGCACAGGTGGCCGGCGATGGTGGTGCTGCCGATGTCGACTGCGATACCGCATACCCGGTCGACGTAACCCGGCCAAGCGGCCACTACCTGCCGGCCGCGAACAGCGACGGTCGCCGCGCGAAGCTGGCCCGCGAACGCGCGGTGTACCACCCTCAACGCGGCCATCGAAAGGCTGTCGACCGTGCGTCCGTGGGCCGACATCATCTCGGCGATGACGAGATCGCTCATCGACGTCGCATCACCAAGAACGCTCTCGGGTAGTTCGATGTATGCGAGGGCAATTGCAGGGTCGAGGACAGCGTCGCTGAGATCGACGCTCTTGCGCACGACCGGGCGGTGCACCTGGCTCTCGGCGGGCACATCGAGCACGACATCGGCAAGGACCAGCGCGCAGCATCCGAGGCGGCGATCGGGCTTCATGTCGCGGCGACCGTCGTATGTCTCCTCGGTCTCGCTCCAGGGACTCAGCCCGTCGAGCCGAGCATCGATCGCCCATTTCGAGTACTGACCGGGGGTGAAGGCAATCTGGCAGCGGCCGCATATGCCGCGACCACCACAAACCGAGTCGAGGTCGACGCCGAATTCACGAGCGGCCTGCAGCACCGAGGTGCCGCCGACAACCTGGCCACCGAGGCCAGAGGGGGTGAATACGACGCGCGGCATGGAATCGCTACTCTGCGAGCCTGGCGCGTCGGCCCCCGGCCCGGCCCTCGCGCGAACCGATCGCCGCTCCCGGGTCTCGCTTCGCGCGAATCCAGGCGGCGCAATCCTGATCGTTGCCGGCCAAGACGTCGGCAGCCATCACCATCGTC
This sequence comes from Actinomycetota bacterium, assembly GCA_016213665.1. GTDB lineage: Bacteria > Actinomycetota > Acidimicrobiia > Acidimicrobiales > Ilumatobacteraceae > UBA668. The sequence continues at coordinate 59,862 of JACQZX010000045.1, forward strand.
TTCACCTCTGGGTGCAGCGGGTTCATGATCGCCGAGGTCATGCCGTTGCTGATCGCCATCGCGAGGAACGTGCCGGTGATGTGGTTGCGCGCCGGCAACCCGAAGCTGACGTTGGAGGCGCCGCAGGTGGTGTTCACCTTCAGTTCCGTGACCAGGCGGCGAAGCAGCGCGAACACCTGTCGGCCGGCGGTACCCATCGCGCCGATCGGCATCACGAGCGGATCGACAACGATGTCGTGGCTGGGAATTCCGTAATCGGCAGCGCGGTTGACGATTCGCTGAGCGACCTGGAATCGGACGTCGGGGTCGATGCTGATGCCTGTTTCATCGTTGCTGATCGCGACGACAGCCGCGCCGTACTTGGCCACCAGCGGCAGCACCCGTTCCATCACCTCTTCCTCGCCGGTCACGGAGTTGACCAATGGCTTGCCCTTGTACACGGCAAGCCCGGCATCGAGGGCCTCGATGATCGAGGAGTCGATCGACAGCGGGACGTCGGTGACACCCTGCACCAGTTGGATCGCGCGGGCAAGCAGCGCCGGCTCGTCGGCGAGTGGAATGCCGGCGTTGACATCGAGCATGTGGGCGCCGGCCGCGACCTGCGCGACGGCATCGCTCTCCACTCTGCTGAAGTCGCCGTTCTTCATCTCCTCGGCGAGTGCTTTGCGCCCAGTCGGATTGATCCGCTCGCCGATCATCACAAATGGGCGGTCGAAACCGATTACGACTTCCTTGGTCGCCGAACTGATGACGGTGTGGGTCATGGATTCTCTCCCTGATGTTGGTGGTTCTGTTCCGGAGAGGATGGGTCCCATCCGCCGTTGTCGACAAGTGTTCGCAGTCGCTCGTTGGTGAACTCGACTTCGATCGAGCCGGCAATTTCGTCGATCGTGCTGACCAGCGCTCCAGTCAGTGGATAGCTGGTGCGGCGCCACTCGCCGACGTATTCCTGGGCGGTCTTCTTGCCGGCGACCATCGCGGCACGGTCGATCGCCTTCTGAAAACGGTGAGGAAGCATCGCTTGGTGACGCTCGTCGCCCGTGCGCCCGTTGATCTGCGCGGGAATGTCGCGCCACAAGATCACGACTACCTCGTTGGCTGAACGGCGGGCCACCTCAGGCCACCACTCGTGCTGGTCGGGGATCGGAGAGCGCGACCGTGACTGCGGTATGGAACTGCGCGAGGCCGACGTGGCGGTGCTCGAAGCCGAGCCCAAGACGGTTCGCTGCCTCACGCGCTGCCGCGACGACGTTCGCATCGTCTTGCTGCGAGAGCAACACGATGCGTGTGTAGTTGCCGAAGTACATCGGCAACAGCTCCGGGTGTCGATCGAGAGCCAATCCTTGCCAGATGATGGCGTCGAAGTGCTTGGCAAGAAAATCGGTAAGGAAGAACGTGCCCAGTTCCTCGGCGTGCAACGACTCGAACGCGGAACTGCCGGTGAAGAACTCGTAGCAGTGACTACCGGGCAGCCGACGAATGTTCGGTCGCTCCGCGAGCAGGCGATCGAGTCCGCCACCTGTGCCGCAGTCGGCGTAGCCGAGCAGGATCGGTCGATCGCGACCAGGGTCGAGTTCATCGAGCAGCGCTCGTAACGCCGGCTCGATGCCCTCGGGGCGACTGTGCAGGTTGGCAGGCAGGTAGCGCACGTCGACGTGTTCTGCCAGCTCAGCGCTGGCGAGCACGGCGCGCAGTTCGGAGACGAGGGCTCCGCAAGCGAGGACGAGGGGCCGGGCCATCGGATGCCCTCCTCAGACCGAAGGGCCGGGGGGTTCCGGGTTGCCGCGGTGAGCCTTGATCAGCTGCGTGGCGGTCTCGGCAGCTATCGCGGCATCGCGGCAGTAGGCATCGGCGCCGATCGCGGCACCGAATTCCTCGTTGAGCGGCGCGCCGCCGACCATGACGATGAACTTGTCGCGCAAACCGCGTTCCTGCAAAGTGTCGATGACGACCTTCATGTACGGCATCGTGGTGGTGAGTAACGCCGACATTCCGAGAATGTCGGGCTGGTGCTCATCGAGCGCGGAAAGGAATTCGTCGGCGCTGGTGTTGATGCCGAGATCGATCACCTCGAAGCCGGCACCTTCGAGCATCATCGCGACCAGGTTCTTGCCGATGTCGTGAATGTCGCCCTTGACCGTACCGATGACGACCTTTCCGATCGGCTCGGCACCGGTCTCGGCGAGCAGCGGCCGCAGGATCTGCATTCCTGCTTTCATCGCGTTGGCCGACAGCAACACTTCCGGAACGAACAGAATGCCGTCGCGGAAGTCGATGCCGACGATCCGCATACCCTCGACCAAGGCATCGTTGAGCACCTTGTCGGGACCCCACCCGCGATCGAGCAGGATGATGGTGCCTTCAGCGATCTCGGGGGCGAGTCCGTCGTAAAGGTCTTCGTGCATCTGCGTGACCAATTCGTCGTCGGGCATTTTCGCGAGATCGATGTCGTCGCCGTCGCTCATTGCATTCCCTTCGGGCTACAAGTTTGCCGGAGTCGTTCCACGATATGGAACGGTTCCGTATGGTGGAACTTTATCACACTACCCCGTGGTGATGCACTGCAGATGGCCCGAGTAACCAGGGGAGGCCATCAGTGATTGGCAGCGGCGGAAGCGGCCGACAGCGTAGGCCCAGAAGTCGTCGGCCGGGTTGTTATTGGCGAACTGGATGACGCCCCACAGCGTCCACAACAGATCGCACATCGCCTTGTAGGCCACCATTCGCCCGACCTCGTGGGCGGGCGGCTCGCCACCGAAGTATGCAAACAGCAGCGCGGCGTCCTGTTCCGGCCCGAATTCGCCCTCCACCGAGAGGTCGCCGAGATCCCACATCGGGTCGTTGTTGCCCGAGTACTCGTAGTCGATGACGACCATACGCTCGCCGGTGTCGAGGAAGTTCTCTCATAACGGGTCGCAGTGCGATGGCACCAACGGCCTGGCAGCGGACTCCAAAGCGCGGCGGGTGGCATCGGCCTGTGCCTCAGTCTCGTGGTAACCGTCGGGAAGCAGCGCCCCCTTGGCGGCCAACAGCTGCTTGTACTCGTCGATCATTGCGAACAGCTTGAAGTCGGTTGCGAACGGAGCAGCGGTCGTGTGCAGTTGTCGAAACGCATCGCCCGCGCGGCCGACGGCGCCGAGGTCGAGAAACCGCTCGGCGTTCATCGTGACTGCGCCATCGACGAAACGCGTGACCATCAGGCCGTCGGTGGCGTCGAAGAAGATGACCTCGGCGTTGACTCCCGCGGTGGCAGCCGAGCGAGCCGCCACTTCCTCGGCGCGGCGGTCGATGTATTCGCTTGTGCCAGCGCCGGGCAGGCGCAATACCAGTCGCTCGCCGCCAGCATCGACGAGGTAGTTGATGTTGGTGAGTCCCGCGAGTCGGGTCGCGCTGGCCGGGTCGACACCAATCAGCGAGGGCACCCGTGCGAGCGCGGCCCTGAGCTCGTTCACGGTGTCAGATTCGTTCCAGCGACACGCCGGAGTGGCCGTCAAGCAATGGCTCGAGGTCGTCGACATCGCCGGTAACCAGCAATGATGGTTGCCGAGAGATGGCCTCCGCCGCCACCAATGCATCGATGGTGGAATTGGAGTTCGCGGCGCCAAGTAGTGCGCCGGCGAGTCGCGCCGTGGGCTCGTCGAGTGGGTGGTGCGGAGCGAACTGACCCAGTGTGAGATTCACCGCCGCGTCTCGGGGGCCAATGCCGCGCACGGTCTCGGCGATCCCGACCACTGGAACGACGATCTCGGTGCCACCGCGGTGAGCCTTGGTCACGAGCGCTCGCTGGGCGCGGGTGCCGCGGGCCAGGCCGATCACGGCTCCAGAGTCGAGGACAATCGTTGCATCGCCTGGTCGTACCAATCTGCACCCTCCTTCAACTCTTGCGCGGTTAGCGGGCCGTACATCTCGTCAAGTTGTCGCAGGAGCTCCTGGATCGGGTCGATGCGCAGCTTGTGGCGCAGTGCTTCCACCACGAATGCCGACACCTCGCCGGGGCCGACTCGCTGCTTCAGCTCGGCGAGCGTGTCCTCATCGATTGTGACGGTGACCCTGGTGGCAGTCATGTAACCATCATACCATGAGTATGATCACGCCTTTAGCCTCGTATTCTCTGGGTCGTAGAGCGGGCGATCGTGGCGGATCGCTGGGATCTGCTCGCCGTAGACCTCGATGATGAAGTCGGTGCGCTGGCAGTGCTCGATCGGCAGGTATCCGTAAGCGATCGGCTTGCCGATGCTGTGGCCGAAGTTGGCGCTGGTGGTGAAACCGACCACCGCACCATCGCCCGCGCGGGCATCGGGAAGCACGATTGCCTCACCACTCACCGGGTAGGCCATCGACTCAAGAGTGAACGTGCACAAGCGTCGGTCGACTCCGCCGACTTGCTGCGCGACCAGCGCATCGCGGCCGAGGAAGTCGCCCTTGCCCAGGTTCACCCGCCACCCGAGTCCTGCCTCCCATGGAGTGGTGTCGGGTGTGACGTCGGTGCTCCAGTAGACGTAGCCCTTCTCCATCCGCATCGTGTCGATCGTGCGATACCCGACATCGACGATGCCGGATGGCTCGCCGGCGGCGCGGAGCAGTTCGTAGACATGCGCCGCGTACTCGGTGGGAATGTGCAGCTCCCAACCGAGCTCACCGACATAGCCGATGCGCACTGCTAGCACGGGAGCCGACCCGATCGTGATCTCGCGTGCGTGCGCGTAACGAATCGCCGAGTTGGAGACATCGTTCTCGCTTACCGCTTGCAAGACCTCGCGACTGCGCGGTCCGACGATGTTGAGCACTGCCCGTGCGGAAGTCAGGTCGCGAACGATGACTGTGCCGTCATCGGGGCTGTTGCTGCGAATCCAACCCATGTCGTGGGCGCCGAACGCCGAACCGGTGACAACGTAGAAGCTGTCGTTCGCCGTGCGGGTCATCGTCAGATCGCACTCGATGCCGCCGCGCTCGTTGCACAGTTGCGTGTAGATCACCGTGCCGACCGGCTTGTCCATCTCGGCGACGCTGAGCCATTGCACCGCCTGCAACGCGCCCGGTCCGGTGATTTCGAACTTGGCGAAGCTCGTTTGGTCGATCAGCCCGACGTTTTCGCGAACGGCAAGGTGTGCCGAACGAACGTGTGACCACCAATTGGGTTCGGCGAACGATGGGTGGTCGACCGCCTCGACGCCTTCGGGAGCGAACCAGTTCGGCCGCTCCCACCCGCCGCGCGATCCGAAGACCGCGCCGCGTTGCCGCAACATGTCGTGTAGTGGGCTGCGCCGTATGCCGCGCGCAGTGGACTTCTCGCTGCCCGGTGCTGCCAGTTTGTAGTGGTGCGCATACATCTCGACCATTCGTGGTCGCAAGAAATGCTGCGTGGTGTGGTGGAACGAGAATCGGCGCACGTCGAGCGGCCACAGATCCAGCGATGGCCTACCCTCCAGCATCCACTCGGCCATCATCTTGCCGGCGCCGCCGCCGGCGGCGATCCCGTATAGGAAGCCGGTCGCGACATAGAAGTTGTCGAGTTCCGGGACACGGCCCATGACGAAGTCGGCATCGGCGGAATAGGGGATTGCGCCGTTGATCAGACTGCGGATGCCGGCCTGTTCGATCACCGGCGTGCGTTTAGCAGCCAACTCGGCGAGTTGCGCGAAGCGGTCGTAGTTGGGATCGAACAGCTTGCGTTGGAACGGCGACGGGATTCCTTCGGTTCCGAACGCCGTCGTGTCGGGCTCGTAGCCACCGACCAGTAGGCCGGGACCATCGGGCTTGTAATACACGAGGTGATCCGGGTCGCGCATCGTGGGCATCTTGCCCAACTCGACCGGCGTGTAACCCTCGATCGGGCCGGTGAGCATGTATTGGTGCTCGACTGCGACGGCTGGAACGCGCGCACCGACCATCGCGCCGATTTCCATTCCCCACATGCCGGCCGCGTTCACGACCATTTCGCATTCGATGGAAGCCTTGCCGCCGAGCGACGAGCCGGTGTGAACTGCAGTGCACCTGCGTCCACCGACGGTTATCGATGTGACGGCGGTGTTTTCGATGATGTGTGCTCCACGCATGCGCGCTCCGCGAGCGATTGCCTGCGTGACCGACGCCGGGTCGATGTATCCGTCGGTGGGCAAGAAGGCGGCGGCGAGCACGTCGACAGTGCTCATCAGTGGAAATAGCTGTTGTGCTTGGTCGGCCGAAATCAAGTCCATCGGAAGCCCGAAGCTCTTGGCCATCGTTGCCAGTCGGCGCAGTTCCATTACCCGCTCCGGCGAACAGGCGAGGCGGAGACTTCCCGTCTCGTGCCAGTCGACGGCCTGCCCGGTCTCGCCCTCGAGCTCGCGGTACATCTCCACGGAGTGTTCCAGCATGCGCGTCGTGTTGCGCGACGAACGCAACTGACCAACGAGTCCGGCGGCGTGCCATGTGGCCCCGTCGGTGAGCTGATGTTGTTCGAGCAGCACGACATCGCGTTCGCCGTACTTCGTCAACCAGTACGCGATGCTGCAGCCCAGGATGCCGCCACCGATCACGACTATGCGCGCCCGATCCGGAAGTTCAGTACCGTTCACCGAACGCTGACTCATGCTTTGACGCGCGTGTTGGTGGGGTCGTACAACGGTTGCAACGACACCTCGGCGCGCACACGCTCGGTGGCAACTTCCAATTCGTAGGCTCCGTCGAGTACCCATTCGGCGGTGACGCCATCGGGGTTGCGCACGTAGCCCAAGCCGATCGACTTACCGATCGTGTAGCCGAATCCGCCACTTGTCAGCCAACCGACGCGCTCGCCGTTGCGGTAGATAGTTTCGCGACCGAGTAGCACGCATTCGGGGGATGCCGTAAACGTTGCCAACATCTTCTTCAGGCCCGTTGCCTTCTGCGCTTCGATGGCTTCGCGTCCCTTGAACGCGGCCCCGGACTTCAACTTGACCGCCCAACCGAGCCCTGCTTCCAGCGGTGAGTGATCGGGACCGATGTCGCTACCCCAGGCGCGGTACCCCTTCTCCAAACGACAACTCTCGATCGAGCGGTAGCCGGCGTTTACCAGGAGGTGCGGACGACCGGCCGCGACCAGCGCATCGTAGGTGGCGGCTGCCTGCTCGATCGGAATGTGCAACTCCCAACCGAGTTCGCCCATATACGTGATCCGCAGCGCACGCACCGGCGAACCGGCGATGGTGATCTGCTGCATCGTCGCGAAAGGAAAAGTCTCGTTGGAGTGATCCTCACCGGTGACAGCCTCGAGAATCGCACGCGAGTTCGGACCCATGAGCGTGAGTACGCTGCGCGACTCGGTGACGTCGACCAATCGCGCATCCAGCCCCGGTGGGGTATTGCGCTCGATCCAATTGAAGTCGTGGGTCGCGAAACCGGTACCGGTCACGATGTAGAACTCGTCGGAATCCACCCGTGCGACCGTGAGGTCGCATTGAATTCCGCCGCGATCGTCGAGCAATTGCGTATAGGTCAACGAACCCGGCGCCTTGTCAATGTTGTTGGCGCACAGCCAACTCATCGCGGTGAGCGCATCGGCGCCGGTAAGGCTGAACTTGGCGAATGAGGTCTGATCGATGATCACCGCCGCCTCGCGACACGCGACGTGTTCGCGCCCGACTGCCGCGAACCAATTCTGTCGGCCGAAGCTGTATTCGTCGTGGGGTTGTTCGTGGAAACCGGCGTTCGCGAACCAGTTGGGTCGCTCCCAACCCAACTTCTCGCCGAACACCGCCCCTGCCGCTTGCAACCGGTCGTAAAGCGGCGACACTCTATTCGGGCGACCGCTGTGGTGTTCCTCGAACGGCCACGCCATCGTGTAGTGCTTGCTATAGGCCTCGAGTGTGCGTGTGCGCACCCAGTCGGTGTCGGTGTGCGGCTTGCCGAACCGTCGGAGATCGACTACCCACAGGTCGTATGGCGGCACTCCATCGTGCACCCACTCGGCCAACGCCTGGCCCGCGCCGCCACCGGCTGCGATTCCGAAGGCGTTGAAGCCGGCACCGACGAACAGATTGGCAAGCTCAGGTGCTTCGCCGAGGATGAAGTTGCCATCGGGAGTGAAGCTCTCCGGTCCATTGATCAACTGACGGATGCCCGCGTCGGCTAGTGCCGGGATCCGGCCGATCGCGAGTTCCATCGTGGGAGCGAAGTGGTCGAAGTCGGAATCAAGCAGTTGGAACTGGAAGGGTTGCGGTATGCCTGCGACCGCCCACGGGACCGGGTTCGGTTCGTAGCCGCCCATCACGAGGCCGCCGACCTCCTCCTTGTAATACGTCAGTCGATCGGGATCGCGCAGCGTGGGAAGGTCGCGCGGAACCTCCGGCGACATCGGCTCGGTGATCAGGTACTGGTGCTCGACCGAGACCAGCGGAACGGTCACTCCGACCGTGGCCGCCAGCGCGCGTGTCCATTGACCGGCGCACAGCACCACCCGTTCGCACTCGATTCGCCCCTGGTCGGTGACGACTGCCCTGATCACACCATCGACGACCTCGATGCTGAGCACTCGTGTGTCCTCGCAGATCGTGGCGCCGGCCATGCGTGCGCCACGTGCCAATGCCATCGTGATGTCGCTGGGGTTGGCCTGACCATCGGTGGGAAGAAACGCGGCGCCGAGAACGTCATCGACCTGCATCAGCGGCCACAACTCCTGCGCCTCACGTGGAGACAGCAAGTGCATCTCGAGTCCGAAGCTCTTCGCCGTCGTGGCTTGCCTTCTCACCTCGGTCCAGCGTTCGGCGTTGCATGCCAGCCGCAGCCCACCGTTCATCTTCCAACCGGTCGCCTGACCGGTTTCGGCCTCAAGGGTCTTGTAGAGCTCCACCGAATTGCCCAGTAGCTGCGTGATGTTGGCGCTGGTGCGTAACTGCCCGACAAGGCCCGCTGCGTGAAAAGTGCTGCCGGACGTGAGCTTGTGCTGCTCGATGAGGACGGTATCGGTCCAGCCGAGCTTGGCAAGGTGATACGCCGTCGAGCAGCCGACAATTCCACCGCCGATCACGACGGCGCGGGCTGAATGGGGAAGCGCAGTCACGACCCACGGAGAATACAGCCGGCCGAGCGGCAAGGGAAACGAGAGGACTAGGCTCCGTCGAACTCGAGGAAATCGTGGGGGGATGAAGTGGATTCGATGATCTCGGTGCGCGATCTGTGGAAGGTCTACGGCCCTCGTGCACAACGCATCGTGGGGGCCGCGGAGGCCGACCTGCCGCGAGGCGACCTGCAGGCTCGCTTCGGCAACGTCGTCGCGATGCGCGATATCAGTCTCGATGTCGCCCCGGGTGAGGTGTTCGTCGTGATGGGGCTTTCCGGTAGTGGCAAGAGCACGCTCATCCGATGCATCACCCGTTTGATCGAGCCGACGTCAGGGACGGTGCTCGTGGATGGCGCCGATGTAACCGCCGCCGGTAAGGACGAGCTGCTGCAGATTCGCCGCCACAAGGTGTCGATGGTCTTTCAACACTTCGGTCTGCTTCCACACCGAACGTTGCTCGACAATGTGGCCTTCGGCCTCGAACTGCGCGGCGTCGGCAAGGCCGAGCGCCGTGAGCGAGCCGGCGGGGTGCTCGAGTTGGTCGGGCTGCCGTCAATGGGGGACTACAAACCCCACCAACTGAGCGGCGGGCAACAGCAGCGCGTCGGGCTCGCCCGTGCACTGGCGACCAACCCCGACATCATGCTGTTCGACGAGCCGTTCTCGGCGCTCGATCCGCTGATCCGTCGCGAGATGCAAGACGAGATCGTGCGTTTGCGGCGTGAGGTCAGCAAGACGATGATGTTCATCACACACGATCTCTCCGAGGCGCTGCGGCTTGGCGACCGTATCGCCATCATGCGTGACGGTCGCTTCGTGCAGGTCGGCACGCCGGCAGAGGTGGTGATGGAGCCTGCCGACGAGTACGTCGCCAACTTCGTCCGCGACGTTCCACGATCGCACGTCGTTCCGGTCGACTCGGTGATGGGGCCCGCCAGCGAGGGGCCATTCGCCGGTGAGGTCGAATCGGGCAGCAAAGTGCGCGAGGCAGTTGGCCTGGTCGCCCACAGTGACCTTCCTGTTCGTGTGGTCAGTGGCGGAAGGACCGTCGGCACCCTGGATCGTGTTGGTGTGCTGTCGGTGATCGCCACCGAGGAATCCTGATGTCGCTTGCGGCGCCGGTGATGTCGTCGTCCGTCGAATCGCTCCCGACTCACGAGTCCGACGCCGTCCGACGAGATCGCATGCGCCGGCGCAACGGCTCGCTGGCAGTGTTCGCGGTGCTGGCCGCGCTTGCCGTCGTGTTCCTGCGCGAGGTGCCGAGTTGGATGGACTCGGGCATTCAACGTTGGGCGCAGGATCGCTACAAGTGGTCGATCACCAACCGGCAGACTTCTCCGGTCTTTCGCTGGTTGTTCAACCCGCTCACCGACTTTCTGACCTGGTCGGTGGAGCACACCGAGACACTGCTGCTCGACCTGCGCTGGCCCGGTGTGGTCGCCTTGATCGCGGCGATCGGGTGGCGAACCGGCGGCGTGCAGGCAGCCCTGGCAGGTGCGGGGGCGATGGTCGGTGTGGGAGTGATCGCCGATTTCGACCCGGCGATGAGAACTCTCGCGATCATGACGGTCTCCGTCGTCATCGCACTGGTCATCGGCATTCCGCTGGGTGTCTTGTCGGCTCGCTCCGATCGACTTGAACGAGTTCTGCGGGTCGTGCTCGACACCGCGCAGGTGCTGCCGATCTTCGTGTACTTCAGTCCCGTCCAGTTGTTCTTCGGCCTGAAGTTCGCCCCGGCCGTGGTCGTCACTGTCGTGTATGCGCTGCCGCCGGCAGTGCGACTCACCAACCTCGGGTTGCGCCAGGTGCCGGTCGTTGCCAATGAGGTTGGCCACTCATTTGGGGCGACATCGTTGCAGCAACTGTTCAAGGTGCAATTGCCGCTGGCCAAGAACACGATTCTGCTCGGCCTCAATCAGGTGATCATGATGGCCTTCGCGATCGTGGTGCTCGCGTCACTGCTGGGCACCGGCGACCTCGGCCAGAGTGTTCTCGCCGGCCTGCAGAAGCAACACGTTGGTCAAGCGTTCGCGGCCGGTATGGGCATAGTGCTGATGGCGGTTGCCCTCGACCGCGTGAGCACCGGTCGCCCCGAGCGGCCGCTGAGCAGACAGAACCGCTTGCCAGCCGTGCCGCGGAATTGGATCACGCCGATCTCCGTGGCTGCTGTCGCGTTGGTGGTCGTATTGGCGAACGCGTTCGACTGGCGCCGCTTCCCTTCGTCGCTCACCTACGACATCTCGTCGCCGATCGACTCGGCCGTCGACTGGGTGCAGCGCAACCTGCGCAAGGACGTTCCGATCATCGGGGGCACGCAGGCGATCAGTGACTTTCTGGTCATTCGCGTACTCAATCCCATGAAGGAGTTCCTGCTGTGGTTGCCATGGCTGGTGATCGTCGTCGGTATCGCTTTCATCGGCTGGTTGAGCCGCGGCTGGCGATTGGCCGCGACGATCGCGGTGTGCTTGCTGCTCATCGCGACCATGGGAACCATCCCCGGTGGGGGCGGCCAGATTCAGATGTGGGATCACGCGATGGACACGCTGAGCCAGGTGCTGGTTGCGATCGCCCTCAGCGTGCTGATTGCGTTCCCGCTCGGTGTGTGGGCCGGACGCTCTGACGCGGTGCACCGGGTGCTGCGACCGTTTCTCGACATTGCTCAGGTGCTGCCGCAGTTCGTGTACCTGATTCCGGTCGTCTTCCTGTTCTCCATCGGTCGCGCCGCGGGTGTCGTCGCCTGCGTTGTCTACGCCGTTCCACCGTGCATTCGGCTCACCGCACTCGGCATGCGCGAGGTCCCGACTTCCCCCAGGGAAGCCGCCATCTCATTCGGGGCCACAGGTGGGCAAGAGATGCGCCGCGTGCAACTGCCACTCGCGCGCAAGGCCATTTTGCTCGGCATCAACCAAACGCTGCTGATGGTGCTGGCAACCGTCATCATCGCCGCGTTGGTTGGCGCCGGGGCGTTGGGCCTGGTCTCCTATGAGGCCACGTCGAAGCCGAATCTGAAGTTTGGTCAGGGCGTGGCGGGCGGTTTGAGTATTGTCTTGCTGGCAATCATGCTTGACCGCTTGACGCAAGCCTGGGGCACGCGCCCCAACCGTGAGGAAAAGCAATCAAGATAAGGCTCGTGAAGGTAAGGCATGCTTGTCAGTCGAAAACTCAACAAGGGGGAGTACATGATATTCAACGGCAAGAAACGGCACCTCGCCGTCGCCGCGGTGATGCTGGCGACGCTGGCTGCCTGTGGCGACGACGAGAAGGCTGCAACGACGGCGTCGGGCGACTGTAAGGAGCTCACCGGCGATGCCGTCACGCTCGCAGTCAACCCATGGACGGGTTCTGCGGTCAACGCTCAAGTCGCCAAAGCAGTAATCGAGTGTCAGCTCGGCACGCCGGTGGAGATCATCGAGATCGACGAGTACGCCACTTGGGTCGGCCTCGACGATGCCAGCATCGACGCGGTGCTCGAGGTGTGGCCATCCGGTCACGCCGCCGACTACCAGACCTACATCACCGAGAAGGGCACCGTCATCGACCTCGGCCTGCTTGGGCCGTCAGCCAAGATCGGCTGGTACGTGCCCAAGTTCGTTGTCGATGAGCATCCCGAACTGGCCAGTTGGGAAGGCTTCCAGGATCCAGCACTCGCCGCGCTGTTCGGTACCGCCGAGTCGGGCGAGCTCGGTCAGTTCACGATGGGTGATCCCAGCTACGTGACGTTCGACGAGCAGATCATCGCCAACCTCGGCCTGCCGTTGAAGTACGTGGTCGCCGGCAGCGAGGCGGCGCTACTCACCGCCATCGATCAGGCGATCGCAGACAACCAGCCATTGCTGATGCAGTTCTGGAAGCCGCATTGGAAGCACCTCGAAGCCGAGCTGGTCGAGGTGGCCCTGCCCGCGATCACACCGGCCTGCGAAGCTGCCGCCGCCTCCGGCGATGGCACCTACGCCTGCGACTACCCGGTGGACGAACTGATGAAGGCAGCCAACGCCGGCCTCGAGGCCAAGAACGCCGCCGCGTTCAACGTGCTGAAGGCATTCCAGCTCACCACCGATCAGCAGAGTGAAATCGCCGGCTACGTCGACCGCGACGGCCTCACCGCCCAGGCCGCGGCCGAGAAGTGGGTCGCCGACAATCCCGACGTGTGGGGTGCGTGGCTCGGCTGAGCTGACGCATCACGTATTGATTGAACGCTCGGCGGTGGTTGCCGGTACTGCGGTGCCGGCAGCCACCGCCGATGCGCGTGCCGACTGTGTTTGACTGGTGCCCGTGACGGGCAACGGGTTGACACGCGTGGGCTATGTCGGCCTCGGGAACCTGGGCGTGCATCTCGCCGCAAACCTCGTGCGCGCCGGCCACGCGGTGGTCGTTACCGATTTGAACGCGGCGGCTGCCACCTCGTTGCTGGCAGCGGGAGCCACGTGGGCGCCGAGCGCGCAAGCCGTGGCCGCGGAGTCCGATGTCGTGTTCACCTGTCTGCCGTCGCCGGCAGCGGTCGACGCCGTCGTCGCGGGCAGCAACGGTGTTCTGGCTGGCCTTCGCGCCGGTGGAACATGGATCGACAACAGCACCAACGATCGCGATGAAACCCTGCGGCTGGCCGCGATGGCCACCGAACGTGGAATACGGATGCTCGAGGCCCCAGTGACCGGGGGCGTGCACAAGGCGGCGGCGGGCGCGATCACGGTACTGGTCGGGGGCGACGAGGCGCTATATGCCGAACATGCCCACCTGCTGGCGGCGATCGGTAATCCGGTGCTCTACATCGGGCCGCTCGGCAGCGCGGCCGTAATCAAGGTGATCACCAACATGCTCGCGTTCATCAATCTGGTTTCGGTCGGCGAGGCGTTGATGCTTGCCAAAGTCGGCGGCCTCGACCTTGTCAAGTCGTTCGAGGCCATCCGCAACAGTTCCGGGAACAGTTTCGTGCACGAGACCGAGGGGCAACTGATCCTCAACGGCAGCTACGACATCGGCTTCACAATGGATCTGGCCTGCAAGGATCTTGGCTTCGCGACGCGGTTCGGTCGCGAGCTCGGTGTACCGCTCGAGCTCGCCGCACTCACCGAGCAAACGTTTGTGCGTGCCCGTTCGCAGTACGGTGGGTCGGCTTGGTCCACACAGGTGGTCAAATTGTTGGAGGACGCGATGGGAACAGATCTACGCGCGCCCGGCTTTCCGCCGGTGCTGGCCTGATGTCAGCTGCCGTTTCATGACTGTGTCGTTCAGTGACTAGGGCCGCTGTTTGCCGTCGGTTCGGCGCCCCCCTACAAATCGAGGACATCGAAGTCGGCGCCGCCGGCCCCGGCGAGGTTCGCGTGCGAATGGTCGCCACCGCGATCTGCCACAGCGACATCACCTACGTCGACGGCGGCTGGGGTGGCGACCTTCCCGCGGTCTACGGACACGAAGGCGCCGGAGTCGTCGAACAAATCGGCTCCGAAGTTACCTCGGTGGGCATTGGCGATCACGTTGTCGTCACACTCATTCGTTCCTGCGGTCACTGCCATGGCTGCACGATGGGCGTGCCCGTCACCTGTGACACCACGTTTTCGCTCGATAAGAACAGCCCGATCCGCGATGCACAAGGCGTCGCGTTGGTGCACGGTCTGCGCACCGGCGCTTTCGCCGAGACGACCGTCGTGCACGAATCGCAGGTGGTGCGCGTGCCCCCCGACCTGCAGCTGGATGTCGCCTCGCTGCTGGCCTGCGGCGTGATTACCGGAGTTGGCGCGGTGACCAACACGGCACGGGTGGAGGTGGGTAGCGACGTTGTGGTGTTTGGTTGCGGCGGGGTCGGCCTGAACAGTGTTCAGGGTGCATTGCTCGCCGGTGCTCGCTCGATTATCGCCATTGATCTCGCCGACTCGAAGCTCGCTGCTGCCACCGTTTTCGGAGCGACGCACGTTGTCAATGCGCGCGCTGCCGACTTGATCGATCAGGTGAGGGCGATCACAGGTGATCGCGGGGCCGACTACGTCTTCGTCACCGTCGGCGCCAAGGCGGCGTTCGATGCGTCGTATGCACTGCTCGCCAAAGGTGGTGCAGTTGTGCTGGTGGGAATGCCGCCGAGTGGTGTGTTCAGCGAGATCGATCCGGGAACGCTCGCCGGGTACAACCAACGCATTCTTGGCTCGAAGATGGGCGGATCGCGAATCGCCATCGACATTCCCCACCTGGTGACGCTCTATCAGCAGGGTCGTCTGAAGCTCGACGAGTTGATCTCGGGCCGCTTCCCGCTCGAAGACATCAATGCGGCCATCGCCTCGGTGAAATCGGGCGAAGCTTTGCGCAATGTGATCGTTTTCTAGAGATGAAGGTCGTTGACGTTCGCACGTTCGTGGTCGGCAACCCGCCACCGCGGTTCGGTGGCCGTTACTTCATATTCGTCAAACTCACCACCGACTCTGGCGTCACCGGCATCGGCGAGGTGTACACCGCATCTGTTTCTCCGCAGATCGTGACGGCGATGGTCGACGAGGTGGCGGCGCGTCACGTCGTCGATCACGACCCATTTCATGTGGAGGCGCTGTGGCGCGAGGTCTACGGCCGCGGCTACTCGTTGCGACCCGATCTCACCCTCGGTGGCATCGTCAGCGGCTTGGAGATGGCGTGCTGGGACATCATTGGTAAGGAGTGCGGCAAGCCGGTCTACGAACTGCTCGGTGGCCGCGTGCACGAGACGTTGCGCGCATACACCTATCTCTATCCACCACGCGATGTCGACGTGTATGCACCGCACCCGGTCTACACCGAGCCGGAAGCCGCCGCGGCCGCTGCGGTCACCGAGGTCCAACGGGGCTTCACCGCGGTCAAGCTCGACCCTGTTGGTCGCTACGGCGTGTACGACGGCCGACAGCCGGCATTGGAGGAGACCGAGCTGGCGGTCGCGATGCTGAAGGCGATTCGCGACGCTGTCGGAACGCGGGCCGACATCCTGGTTGGGACCCACGGACAATTCACTCCATCGGGAGCGATCAGGTTTGCCCGGCGGCTGGAACCGTACGACCCGCTGTGGTTCGAGGAGCCGACCCCGCCCGATCGCTATGAGGAGATGGGCACCGTCGCTCGCGGCACTTCAATTCCGATCGCGGCCGGCGAACGGCTGACCAGCAAATACGAGTTCGCCAAACTGCTGGCAGCTGGTGGGGCATCGATCCTGCAGCCCAACCTCGGTCGCTGCGGAGGAATCCTGGAGGGCAAGAAGATCGCGACGTTGGCGGAGGTGCATGGCGCGCTGATTGCTCCCCACTTGTACTGCGGGCCGATCGTTGCCGCCGCTAATATCCAACTCGCCACCTGCTCGCCGAACTTTCTCGTGCTCGAGAGCATTCAGGACATGGGCGGCTTTCACGCCGACCTGCTCGTCCAGCCTTTGCGGTTCGAGAGTGGCCGCATCGTGCCGCCCACCGAACCCGGGCTCGGGGTCGAACTGAACGAAGCGGTAGCGCTCGCGCACCCGTACACCGGCACCGAGTTGCATCTGGAGATGCGCGAAGGGCCGGTTACCTGAGGCCGTCAGACGGTCAACACGATCTTGCCGACGTGGCGCTTGGCGAGGAACAACTCCTGTGCGGCGACGATCTCCTCTAGCGGAAGAACTTTGGCGACCAGCGGCCTGACATCTCCGGTCTCGATTCGGTGCACCAGGCTGTCGAATACTCCCGTTCCAAGCATCGTGCAACCGAACAGCGTCAGATCTTTGAGGTAAAGCGTGCGCAGGTCGAGTGCCACGTCGGGCCCAGCGATAGCACCTGCCGTGGCGTAGCGGCCGCCAGCTCGTAAAACCGTCAACAACGATGGCCACTGATCACCTCCGACTACGTCGATGACGACATCGAACGAGTCCGCTCCGAACTCGTCAACAATGTCGGCATCGCGACCCACCAACCGTGCAGTGCCGAGCGCGGCTAGCACGCCGTGCTTATCGAGACCAGCAACCGCCATCACCTCGGCGCCGCGCGCGACGGCCAACTGGATTGCAGCCGAGCCGACACCGCCAGACGCTCCGGTGATGAGAACGCGATCGCCGGCGGTGACGACCGCGCGGGTGAGCATGTTCTCGGCGGTGGAGTATGAACAGGGAAACGATGCCAACTCGCAGTCGCTGAGGGCACTGTCGATGATGTGCGCGTAACGTGATGGCACCACTGCAAACTCGGCGAAGGCCCCGTCGGCCTCCGAGCCGAAGAAGCGAACTGCTGTTGGCGGCTTGTTGGCGGAATGCCAACAGGGCTCGACCAACACTCGTTCGCCGACACGAGACGTGGCAACGTCACGCCCGACAGCCACGATCCGTCCGCAGGCATCGATGCCCTGGATCCGGGGAAACTGAAACGACCCTGTCCACCCGCCACCTTGGTACCATCCGACGCGAGTGTTGATGTCGGTGTTGTTGACAGCTGCCGCGCCAACCGCAATCAGAACCTCGTCGCTAGCCGGCTGCGGCACCGGTACGTCGTCGCGTATCGACAAATACTCGTACCCACCGTGGCCGGTGAGCAGCACCGCCCGCATTGCCCTCACTTAACCCGAAAGTACGGTGCGGGCTCGGGCGTCAGCGGTGTGTTGCCGATGATCAGGTCGGAGGCCTTCTCGGCCATCATCATCACCGGTGCGTAGATGTTGCCGTTGGTGACGTAGCGCATCGCCGAAGCATCGACGACGCGCAGTCCCTCGGTGCCGTGCACACGCATCGTGAGCGGATCAACCACGCTGTCGTCGTCGGCGGCGCCCATCCGGCACGTGCACGAGGGGTGCAGCGCTGTCTCGCCATCCTTGCGCACCCAGTCGAGGATCTGTTCGTCGGTCATTGTCTCCGGGCCGGGGGAAATCTCGCCGCCGTCGAACGCACTCATCGCCGGCTGGCTCAGGATCTTGCGTGCCGTGCGAATCGCTTCGACCCACTCGCGACGGTCTTGCTCGGTCGACAGATAGTTGAATCGCAGCGCCGGGTGCACCTTCGGGTTTGTCGAGACGATCTTCACCGAACCGCGCGCGTCGGAATACATCGGCCCGACGTGCACCTGGTAGCCATGACCTCCGGCGGGGGACGAGCCGTCGTAGCGGACCGCGATCGGCAGAAAGTGGAACATCAGGTTCGGGTAGGCGACGTCGTCGTTGCTGCGCGCGAAACCACCCGACTCGAAGTGGTTACTCGCGCCGGGACCCTTGCGGAACAACCACTGCAGTCCAATGAACGGGCGTCGCCACAGCTTCATGTTCGGTTGCAACGTGACAGGCAGCTTCGACGAGTGCTGCACATAGACCTCGAGGTGATCCTGCATGTGCTCGCCGACTGCGGGGAGGTCGTGAACCACCGGTATGCCGAGCGCGCCGAGATCGTCGGCGTTGCCGATGCCACTCAGCTGCAAGAGCTGCGGGCTGTTGAACGCGCCGCCACACAGGATCACCTCTCCGCCAGTCGCCGAGTGCATCTTGCCGTGCGTCTGGTACTGCACGCCTGTCGCGCGGGTGCCCTCGAAGTCGATGCGATGCACGAAGGCGCGGGTGACGACCTGGAGATTGCGGCGGTTCATTACCGGGTGCAGGTAGGCGCGAGCGGCGCTCAACCGACGACCCCGGTGCACGTTGCGGTCGAAGCGGGCGAAGCCTTCCTGCTGGTAGCCGTTTACGTCATCGGTCAACGGATAACCCGCTTGCTGGCACGCTTCCAGGAACTTGGCGATGAGCGGGTTCTGCGATGGGCCACGCTCGAGCACGAGTGGGCCATCGTCGCCGCGCCACTCGTCGCCACCGGCGAGGCACGTCTCCATCTTCTTGAAGTACGGCAGGCAGTGCGCGTAGTCCCACGTTTGCATTCCCTTGTCGGCCGCCCAGCGCTGGTAGTCCAGCGGATTACCCCGCTGGAAGATCATCCCGTTGATACTGCTGCTACCACCCAGCACTTTTCCGCGCGCGTGGTAGACCCGCCGATTATGCATGTACGGCTCGGGTTCGCTCTCGTACTTCCAGTCGTAGAAGCGACTTCCGATCGGAAACATCAATGCCGCCGGCATGTGGATGAAGACATCCCACTTGTAGTCCGGGCGTCCGGCTTCCAGCACCAGAACCTTGCTCGCAGGATCGGCGCTCAACCTGTTGGCGATCGCTGATCCGGCCGAACCACCGCCGACGATGATGTAGTCGTACCCCGTCATCATGGTCAGTCGATCCGGATCTTGTCTGCCATCGACTTCACCAAGGCTCCTAACTCGTCCGGATCGCGGTCGCCCGGGAACCGGGAGGCGGGTCCGTAGACGTGCAGGACGGCGAGTACGGTTCCGTCGGTTGCCCGCAAACCGGCGGCGACAGAATTCATCTCGGGCGCGAATTCGCGCAGAGCCCAAGCGTAGCCAGCGCCGCGTACGACCTTCAATCGTTGTCGTAGCGCGGTGGCGGTGGTGAGAGTGTGCGGTGTGAACGGCGGCAATGGAGATTTGATGACGCGTTCGGCAAGTTGATCATTGAACGCGAGCATGATGTGTCCCGATGGGACAGCGTGCATGGGAATGCGATGCCCCGTCCAGTCGCGCACCTTCAGCTCGCTGTCGGGCGTCAACTGATCGAGGTAGAGCATGTCCGTGCCATCGGGTATCGAGATACCGGCTGCCTCACCCGTCAGTCGGCTCAATTCGGCTAGGTGGGGACGCGTCAGCGAGATGAGCGATCGCCCTGGCCGCGCCGCCGCCGAGAGTTCGATCATCGTCCAGCCGATGCGGTATTCGCCGCCCGCGGAAACCTGTTCGACAGCCCCGAGTTCTTCCAGCGTGGAGAGCAGCCGTGACACCGTGCTCTTCGGCAGCGCGACGCGTTCGGCGATCTCGCTGACCCCGGCCGGCCCGGATGCGAGTGAGCGCAGCACGGCAAATGCTCGGTCGATCGACTGCACGGTCGTCATCGTCGGCCGTCTTGCTTTGGTCGCACCGGCGAGCCGTGCTCTGCGTATGCGGTCAACGTCGCCATCAGCTCATCGGAGACGTCGACACCGATCAACTGTGCACGCGAGCGCTCGTCGATTCGCCGATCACCAGGTAGCCGAACACCCGGTTCCGCGGCCAACGCAGCGAACTCGGTCTCCAAGCGGTCTATGAAACCGTTGCCTGTCGTCGAGGTCGGGTCGATGGCGAGAACCACTTGGCCGACATCGGGTGGACCGTCGGTAGTGCCACTGAAGCTGCCGGCTTCGTGCGAGAAGTTGGAAGCGGCGACGGCGCCCGCCATGACATCAACGAGTAGGGCCAGCGCCGAACCCTTGTGACCGCCCGCCGGGGCCATCGAGCCGGCGAGCGCAGCGGCGGCGTCAGTGGTCGGCACTCCCTCGCTGTCTAACGCCCAGCCGAGGGGGATCGGCTCGTCGGCCCTGGCCGCGGCTTTTACCTTCACCCATGCAACTGCCGACGACGACAGGTCGGCGACCACCGGTGGGCCCGAGCGACGGGGCGCGGCCCATGCGATCGGGTTCGTACCGAAGAAGGGTCGCGCGCCACCGTGGGGCGCCATCAGCGCCGACGAGTTTGCGAACATGATCGCGATCAAACCCTCGCGCGCGAGGCGATCAACGAACCAACCGAGCACACCGGCGGAGTAGGAGTGAATCAACGCGAGCATCGCGATGCCGTTCGCGCGCGCGGCCGCGATCAGTGGTGCTTCGCCGGCTTCGTAGGCCGGGTGGCAGAAACCCAGGCGAGCATCGACCACGATCGTGCCCGCGCGCGGGGAACTGACGGCCGGCACCGCATCACCGACCACCTTGCCGCACGCAACGTGGTCGCAATAGGTGGGCAGGTAGTCGAGTCCGACGGTTCGTATTCCCTCGGCCTCGGCCTCGGCGATGCTGCGGGCTGTCGCGTCGGCCTGCAGCGCCGACGCACCACTCGCGATCAGCATCCGTCGGCTGAGATCCTCGACCTCCGCAAGCGAGAGGGTTACAGACATCGGTGCAACCGGGCGATCAGGTCGGAAACGCGCCGAGCATGCGCGCGGCCGAGAGGGTGTTCTCCAATAGGCACGCGATGGTCATCGGCCCAGTACCGCCGGGCATGGGCGTGATCGCGCCCGCGATCGCTTGCACTTCCGCGAAGTCGACATCGCCCACGATCTTCGCCTCCGTCCGTGAGACCCCGACATCGAGCACGGCCGCACCTGGTTTCACGTGAGCAGCCGTCACCATCCGTGCCGAGCCGGCAGCGGCAACGATGATGTCGGCCTCGCGACAGACATCGATCATGTCGTTGGTTCGTGAGTGAGCCAGTGTCACTGTGCAATCGACGCCCTTGCGGCCGAGCAACAGCACCTGTGGAAGCCCGACGAGCGTGCTGCGACCGATCACGACTGCGCGCCGACCGGCGGTCGCTACCCCGTAACGCTCCATCAGGCGGATGACACCGAGCGGCGTGCATGGCACATGCCCGGGCAAACCGCGCACCAAACGCCCCATCGATCGTTCGGTCAGGCCATCGACGTCCTTTTCCGGCGGAAGCAGCGCGAGCACCGGCTCGGCATCGAGTCCATCGGGTAATGGCAGTTGGCAAAGGATGCCGTGCACGCCCGGATCGGCGGCCAAGGTCCCGACGGCGTCCTCTACCTGGGCCTGGCTCGAGTCGGCGGCGAGGCCGATGTGGCGCGAGGTCATGCCTGCCTCGGCCGCCTTCTTCTGTTTGCTGGCGACGTAGAGCTGGCTCGGCCGATCGTCGCCGACGAGCACGGTCGCGAGGCAGACCGGTGGTGAACCAGCAGCCTCGATGGCCGCACGTAGTGCCACCACGATCTCGTCACGGAGACGGTTCCCGTCCATCAAGATGGCCCCGCCCGGCGTGCGGTCGAAAGCACCCGTGGGCGTGATGGTCATGAGAGGCCGACTATCTCGCCGTGTTCGTCGAAGTCGATGATGCTCGCCGCCGGCGCGGCACCAAGGCCCGGCATGGTGGTCATGTCGCCGCAGATCGGGTAGATGAAACCGGCACCGACACTCGCGCGCACCTCGCGCACGTTCAGACTGTGCCCGGTTGGTGCACCTTTCAGGGTCGGGTCACCACTGATCGATAGGTGAGTCTTGGCAATACATACGGGCAACCTGCCGAAGCCGTTCTTCTCGTAGCGTTCCAGTTGCGTGTTGGCGACGGCCGCGTAGGTCACGTTGGCCGCGCCGTAGATCTTGGTGGCAACCGCCTCGATCTTCTGCTTCAGCGTGAAGCTGTCCTCGTACAGGAACTTGAACGTGCTCGGCTCGTCGCAGGCCTCGACCACAGCGTGGGCGAGCTCGGTTGCCCCCTTGCCACCGTCGCTGAAGTGCGTGCATACGGCGACTCGGGCGCCAACCGACTCGGCGATCTCGCGAATGGCATCGTGTTCGGAAGCGAAGTCGCCGGGGAAGGCATTGATGGCGACCACAGGAGAGACACCGTGCACCTTGACGTTCTCGATCTGCTTGACCAAGTTGGCGGCGCCGGCACGCACATCCTCGGGGTTTTCGGCCAACAATGCCGGCGGCAGCGGTTTGCCGGCGATGATCTTGAACTTGCCGCTGTGCGCCTTCAACGCGCGCACGGTTGCCACCAGCACGGCGGCGTCGGGAACCATGCCCGAGTTGCGGCACTTGATGTTGAAGAAGCGCTCACCGCCCATGTCGGCACCGAAGCCGGCTTCGGTGAGCAGGTAGTCACCCGCGCGGATGCCGATCAGGTCGCCGACGATCGAGCTGTTGCCGTGGGCGATGTTGCCGAAGGGGCCGGCGTGCACGATGACGGGCGTGTGTTCCAGGGTCTGCAACAGGTTGGGTTTCAGCGCTTCGCGCATGATGACGGCCATGGAACCGGCACCCTTCAACTGTTCGGCCGTGACCGGCACCCCGTCGCTGGTGTACCCGACGACGATGCGACCGAGACGGGCGCGCATGTCGGAAATCGAGGTCGACAGGGCGAGGATCGCCATGACCTCCGAAGCGGCAGTGATATCGAAACCCGTTTGGCGGGTGACGCCATCCATCTTGCCGCCGAGACCGACGATGATGTTGCGCAACGACCGATCGTTGACATCGAGAACGCGACGCCAGGTGATGTTGTTGAGATCGAGCTTCAGCTCGTTGCCCTGGTGCAGGTGGTTGTCGACCATCGCCGACAGCAGGTTGTGTGCCGCGGTAACCGCGTGAAAGTCGCCGGTGAGGTGCAAGTTGAGCAGCTCCATCGGGATCACCTGGCTGTAGCCACCGCCCGCGGCGCCGCCTTTGATGCCGAACGTGGGTCCCATGCTCGGTTGGCGCAGGCTGATGACCGCGTTCTTGCCGATGTGTTGCATCGCCATGCCGAGGCCGACGGTGGTGGTGGTTTTGCCTTCGCCCAACGGCGTCGGTGTGATGGCGGTGACGACGACGTATTTCGCCTTCGGCCGAGTGCTCAGCTCGTCGATCGCCTCCAGGCGTATCTTGGCCAACTCGTCGCCGTGCTGCTCCAGTAAGTGGGGTCCGATTCCCATCTTGGCAGCGATTTCGGTGAGCGGAGCGAGCTTGCCGGCGCGAGCAATCTCAAGATCGGACGGAAATGACATCGTTACCTCTTGCTCTTAGCTATGTGGGTTTTCGACGCGAACTGTAGCACCGGCAAGGGTCGCCGAATCCACCATACGGAACGGTCCCATCATATGGAACAGCCGGACAGGGTTCCGCCTGGTCATCGTCACCGAAGGCGATCAACAACTAGGGTGCTGCAAAACGCTAAGGAGGGCAGATGCCTGGTAAGACACCCCAAAAGGCCGGCGCCAAGAAGGTCGGCAAGTCGCTGAAGGAAAAACGTGCGGTCAAGCAGGCCAAGAAGGAAGGCCGCAAGCAGATCTGATCGGTCGACCGTTCACAGGTCTTTGCACAGCCGTAGTGCGTCGTAGATCGCGGCGTGGATGTTTCGACCGGCCACGGCGTCACCGATGCGGAACAGTTGAAACGCGCCGCCGGGATTGTTGCGTACGGCTTGAGCCTCACCCCTGATCAACGCCGGGTGATCGACCTCGCCGAGGTTCATCGACTTGGTGACGAGTGAGTGATAGAGCTCGTCGTTGGCGACGACCCCGTGGTCGCCGACCACACAGTCGACGATTCTTTCGTGTCTCACCGGCGAGTGATCGCTGCCGACCTCCACCAGCAGACGCCCTCCCGGTTGGCGTCGAATCGACATCACGCGCTGGTTGAGCGTGATGCGGGTGTCGCTCTCGTTGAATGCCCGCGCGTACGGCACCATGTTGAGGCCGCCGACATCTACCCCAACCGTTCGCTCCGGCGTCACCAGTTCCAGCGCCGCGCCGCCACTCACGAGCATTTCCCCCGTCGTCATCGCCGAGTGGGTTCCGTCGTCGTCGTACAGAATCACGCTGCCGGTGGGGCGGATGTCGCCACCGACCACATCCCACGCACTGACCATCAGGTCGCCGCCTTCTTCGACCGGCGGATTCTGCGGCAGCCCGCCGGTCGCGATGATCACGACATCGGGTGACAACGCGACGACCGTTGCCTCGTCCGCGAAGGTGTCGTAGTGAACTTCGACCCCGAGACGAGCAATTTCGGCGACGCGCCAGTCGACGATGCCCATCAGATCGCGCCGACGCGGATTGCGGGCGGCAAGACGAAGTTGCCCACCTGCCCACGGCATCGCCTCCAACAGTGTCACCTCGTGGCCGCGCTCGGCACACACGCGGGCGGCCTCGAGGCCACCGGGTCCGGCGCCGACAACAACTACGCGCCGTATGGTGGAAGCGGGTTCAATGACGTGTGGCATCGACAACTCGCGACCGGTGGCCGCGTTATGAATGCACAAGGCCTCACCCGACATGTAGATGCGATCCAGGCAGTACGTCGCTCCGACACAAGGGCGGATCGTGGCCTCAATGCCGAGTTCGATCTTGCGCACCAGGTGTGGGTCGGCGAGGTGGGCGCGGGTCATGCCGATCATGTCGACCTTGCCCTCACGGATTGCGTGTCGTGCGGTGGCAACATCGTCGATCTTGGAAGCGTGGAAAACGGCGACGGTGCCCTGCCCGCGCACGGTGCCGGCAAAGTCGAGGTGCGGTGCCGACGCCATCCCGTGAATCGGTATGACCTCACTGAGCACCGCATCGGTGACGATGCTGCCTCGAATCACGTTCACGAAGTCGATCAATCCGTCGTCGGTCAAGCGTCGCAGAATGCGCAACCCTGTCGGCGCGTCGATTCCGTCGGCGAGCGTTTCGTCGACTGCCATTCGAACACCGAGCAGAAAGCCGACGCCGACGCGCTGGCGGATGGCTCGCAGTACTTCCAAGGGAAAGCGCAGGCGGTTTTCGAAGCTGCCGCCGTACTCGTCGCCGCGCCGATTGGTGGCCGGTGACCAGAACTGATCGAAGAGATGCCCGTAGGCCTCCACCTCCAGCCCGTCCATGCCGCCTGCTTGCATCCGCTCCGCGGCGTCGGCGTAATGGCAGACGATGCGGCGAATGTCCCACAACTCCGCTGCTTTCGGATGCGATCGGTGGGCGGGCTCGCGCAGTGGTGATGGGGCGACGACAGGCAGCCAATCGTCCTGCCCCCAGCCTGTGCGTCGGCCAAGGTGGCTGATCTGGATCATGGCCGCGCAGTTCTCTGCGTGAATGTCGTCGGTCATTCGGTGGATCCAGGGCACGATCGCGTCGTCGTAGGCGTGCAGGTTCCCGAACGCCGGAGGGCTGTCGGGGCTCACCACCGCCGTGCCCGCCGTCATCGTCAACGCCAGGCCGCCCTTGGCCTTTTCGACGTGATACGCCCGGTAGCGATCCTTGGGCATTCCATCTTCGCTATAGGCAGGTTCGTGCGCTGTGCTCATCACCCGGTTCTTCAACCGCAGGTGCTTGAGCTGAAACGGCTGGAGTAGCGGATCGTCACTCATCGGCGCCGTCGCTCGCACGTCTCAGTACCACTGATCGGTCATCTCCTGCTTACGGCGAGAGACGAAGTCAAGCAACGCCTCGTCGACGGCGTCGTCGATCGGTGGCAGCTCGTAGTTCGCCAACGCGTCGCGCACCAGTACAGAAGCTCGTTGTTCGGAAGTGGTCTCGCCGGCGTCGCGCCACTGTTCGAAGGAGTTGCTGTCGCTCAGCGCCGGTTCATAGAACGCGGTCTCGTAGTGACGCAGCGTGTGTTGTGAGCCGAAGAAGTGTTGACCGGGGCCGACCTCGGCGAAGGCGTCGAGTGCGAACTGGTCATCTTCGAGTGAAATGCCCTTGAGATAGGTGTGTGCCGCGCCGCAGAGGTCGAGATCCATCATGAACTTCTCGTACCCCATCGTCAGCCCACCCTCCAACCAGCCGGCGGAATGAAGGATGAAATTGGCGCCGCAAAGCAACGCGGACATCATGCTGACGGTCGACTCTGCCATTGCCTGACCGTCGGGGACCTTCGCCGAGGTGAATGCACCGGAGCATCGCAAGGGAAGTCCGACGCGCCTTGCCAACTGTCCGACCAGCAATGAACCAAGCGCGGGCTCAGGCATACCGAAGGTGGGGCTCCCGCTGCGGAGCGCCATAGATGAGAGAAAGTTTCCGTATACCGCTGGTGCACCCGGACGCACCAATTGCGTCAGCGCCACGCCGACCATCGTCTCGGCATGCGCTTGGGCGACGGCTCCAGCGGTAGTGACGGGACCCATTGCGCCACCGAGGATGAACGGTGTCACAACGACTCCCTGATTGGCGCGGGCGTACGTCTTCAAAGCGCCAGTCATCGTCGCATCCCACACAAGTGGGGAGTTGACGTTGACATTGCCGAGGATCACGCAGTTGCTGTCGACGAAGTCGCTGCCGAACACGATGCGGGCCATCTCCACGCCATCGGCCGCGCGTTCGGGAGCGGTTACGGAACCCATGAAGCCCTTGTCGCCGCAACGCAGGTGGGCGTAGACCATGTCGAGGTGACGTTTGTTGACCGGCACGTCGGTCGGCTCGCAAACGGTGCCACCGGAATGGTGCAGCCACGGTGTCGCATTGGAGAGTTTGACGAAGTTCTGGAAATCGACGATGGTGCCGTAGCGACGGCCACCCGGCAGGTCGCGCACGAATGGCGAGCCGTATGTCGGTGCGAGTACGAGATTGTTGCCGCCGATCTGAACTGAGCGACTCGGGTTCCGCGCGTGCTGCGTGAACTCGCGCGGTGCCGTCGCACACAGCGCCCGCACCTGCCCTGGCTGGAAGCGCACGGTCGACCCTGCAACATTTGCGCCGGCCGCACGGAACAACGACAACGCTTCTTCGTCGCCGCGAATCTCCAGTCCGACTTCGGCAAGGATTTGGTCGGCCTTCGACTCGACCAGCGAGACGACTTCGCCATCGAACAACTCGTACGGCGCGATCGCGCGCTGGATGAATGGGGGACCCTGTGCGTGTGCGCTGGCGGCGCGCACTGCTGCTCGCCCCACGCGACCGCCTGCCCGCAGTCGCGGGGCGATCTCGTGGGCGGCCATCCTCAGTTGGCCGACTGCAGCGCGCGTAGTTCGGCCGGTGGTATGTGGCAACGGATGGCGTGTCCGACGCTCACCTCGACGACCGGCGGTTCGGCGGTCTCGCACAGCCCGGCGATGGCCCGTGGACAACGCGGGTGGAAGACGCAACCACTCGGAGGATTCGCCGGGCTCGGAATCTCGCCGGCCAACTTTATTCGTCGACTGGGTGCGCCATCGAGGTTGGGCACCGCCGACAGCAGTGCTTCGGTGTAAGGATGGTTGACCCCACCGAAGATCTGATCGGTGGTACCGACCTCCATGATGCGACCGAGGTACATCACGGCAATGCGATCGGCGAGGTAACGAACGACCCCGAGGTCGTGGCTGATGAACACGTAGCTGGTGCGCTGCTCGCTCTGCAGCTCGGCAAGCAGGTTGAGGATCGCCGCCTGCACCGAGACGTCCAATGCCGAAGTCGGCTCGTCGCACACGACGATGCGCGGATCGCCGGCAAAGGCGCGGGCGATCGCCACCCGTTGCTTGAGCCCGCCGGAGAGTTGACTCGGCTTCATGTCGAGGTGGCGCGGCGACAAACGCAGATGCTCGGCGAGGATCGCGACGCGGGCATCGGCGTCGATCTTGTTCTTGCCGGTGAGCTTGCGCACGGATCGCTGCAAGATATTGCGGACCGTCCAGGAGGCGTTGAGTGCAGAGTCCGGGTTCTGGAAGATGATCTGCATCGCCCGCTTGTCGTCGGTAGAGCGTTTGGTGATCTTGGATGCCAACTCGTGCTGATCGAGCGTGAGCCGGCTGCCTGCATCACCGGCATGAACACCAAGTATCGCTTTGGCGAGGGTCGTCTTACCGGAGCCGGATTCGCCAACCAAACCGAGCGTCTCGCCGTCGGTCAGCGAGAGGTTGACACCTACCAGGGCCGGAACGTCGTGGCCCGACTGTCGGAACGTCTTGGACACTTCCATCTGCAGCACCGTCTGGTCGCCCGCATCGCGCAGGTTGGCCGGTACGAGGTCGTCGATCTTGGCAACCTGATCCGGGTGATGGCAGCGGGTGTAGTGCCCGCTGGAGAGTTGCGCGATCGGTGGCACCTCGTTGCGACACACGTCGCTGACGATCGGGCACCGGTCGACATAGACACACGTCGGTAGGTCGGAGCCCAGCACTGGCAACGAACCGGGAATCGTCGCGAGAGCAGCATGACGCTTGTGCATGCCGCGGCGCGGGAGCGACCGTAGTAGGCCAACCGTGTACGGATGCTTGGGGCCGTCGAACACCTCGCTGGCGTCGCCTTCCTCGACGATCTTGCCCGCGTACATCACCCCGACCCGATCGCACATCGAACGAATGACGCCCAGGTTGTGGGCGATCAGCAGGATCGCGGCGCCCGTCTCGCTACGCAGGTTGCGAACGAGGTCGAGCACCTCCGCCTCCACCGTGGCATCGAGCCCGGTGGTCGGTTCGTCGAGCACGAGCAGCTTGGGGTCGCAAGCCAAGGCCATCGCGATGACTACGCGCTGAAGCATGCCGCCCGAGAGTTGATGGGGATAGCGACCCATCACTCGGTCTGGATCGGCGATCTGCACGCGCTGCAACGCGGCGATGGCGCTAGCGTGGGCATGGTCGCGGGACTGGCCGAGAATCGTGAACGCTTCGACCAACTGCTTGCTGATCTTGAGAGTCGGGTTGAGCGCTGTTCCGGGGTCTTGGTAGACCATCGATGCCTTGTGCATGCGGAACTCGCGCAGCTGGTTGCGGTTCATCGCCGTGATGTCGTCGCCGTCGACCAGAATGTGACCGCCCGTGATCACCCCGTTGCGTGGCATGTAGCGCAGCGCGGCGTAGGCGGTGGTGCTCTTGCCGCACCCGGACTCGCCAACCAGCCCATACGCCTCGCCAGGTTTGATGCTGAACGAAACACCGCGTAACACCGGTCGATTGATACCGCGAACTACGTACGCCAACTCGAGATCCTTGATGTCGAGCGCAAGAGTGGAAGTTGTGATGGTCATCGTTCGTAAACCGTCTGAATCGAGTCGGCGATGAGATTGACCGCGACGACGAGAGTTGCGATGGCCAACGCGGGGAAGGTGACCGGCCACCATTGGTCTGCAGGTAACAGGTCTCGGCTCTCGGCGATCGCAAGCCCCCAGTCGGGCGACGGGCGTTGGATACCGACACCGAGAAAGCTCAGTGTCGCCACCGTGAAGATGGAGTAGCCGATGCGTACGGTGAGTTCGACGACGATCGGCCCGGTGATGTTGGGCAAGATTTCGCGGGTCATGATGAACAGGTTGGATTCACCGCGCAACCGCGCCGATACGACGTAGTCGAGGTCGCGCTCACCGAGCACGGTGGCGCGAACGGTGCGGGCGACAATGGGTGTGAACAGCAGTGCGACCACGTAGATGATGAGAACGTTGCGCGAGTCGAACGAGATCGCGCTGAGGAGATCACTCGAGCGACTGAGCGTGAGAACGAGAATCCCCACCATCACTACCGGCAACGCCAGAAACGCCTCGACGACTCGGCTGAGCAGGTTGTCCACCCAACCGCGGTAGTAGCCCATCACCATTCCGAGCACGGATCCGGTGATCAGCGCCAAGACTGCCGCGGTGGGCGCTACCAACAGCAGGTCGCGGGCCCCCATCATCACGCGCGACATGATGTCGCGCCCGATTTGGTCGGTGCCGAACCAGTGGGCGCCGCTGGGGGGGCACGGCGGGCGAGCGCAGTACTTGCTGTCGCGATCGGTGAACGGATCGTACGGCGTGATGCGGTCGCCGGCGATTGCGCAGAAAACCCAGATGCCGACGATGACCACGCCGATGATGAAACCCGGACGACGTCGCAGCAGTCGCCAACGCTCGCGGCGTGCCGTCTTGCGCTCGGTAAGCGAGCGTTGCAGCACGTCGCTGGCCTCGTTGCCAGCCGCGGGGAGGTTCGTGGTGTCGGTCACGATGCCCCCAGTTCGAGTCTGGCGCGCGGATTGAGCCAGGCGATGAGCAGATCGGCCATCAGCGTTGCCACCATGTAGATGAGAGCCGACACGATCACCGCCACCTGCAACACGGGCAGGTCGCCGTCGATGGCGGCATCCAGCAGAACACGAGAGAATCCGGGGTAGTTGAAGACCAACTCGACTCCGATGATGCCGCTGACGAGATAGCCGATCTGAACCGACATGACCGTGATCGTTGGGGCAGCAGCATTGCGGAGCACATGTCGGCTCATGACTTGCGTGGACGAAAGCCCCTTCATCGTGGCTGTTCGCACGTAGTCGGAATCAAGCGCTCTGATGGTGCCGGCGCGCATCATGCGGGCGATGTAGCCGAAATACGCGAGGGCCAGCGCCAGCGCCGGGAGCATCAGGTAGGACAGTTGGCCCCACAGCGACAGCTTCTCGGCCTCGGTGCTGTACACCGGTTCGAACCATTCCAGCTTGAGTCCGAATACCACGGCCAGCAGCGCGCCGGTGACGAACTCGGGTATCGAGGAAGCGGCCAGCCCGACGAGAACGATTCCGCGATCGAGTTTGCGATCGCGGAACTTGGCCGCGATCAAACCGGCCAGAATCGAGATCGGCGCGGTGATGATCATCGCGATGATCGCCAGCTTGGATGTCTTGGCCAGCGGAGTGCGGAGGTAATCCCATACCTCGTACGTCTCATACTTCCATGAGTGCCCGAAGTCGAACGTGACGAGACCTTTGATCAGGCGGAAGTATTGGGCAAAGAAGGAGTCATCGAGTCCGACCCTCAGACGAAAGGCCGCGACCGATTGCTCGGGAGCCTGGGCGCCAAGAATCAGGCGCGCCGGATCACTGGGCAGCACCCAGGTCATGAGGAAGACGATCGTCGCCAGCAGCCAGAGAGTGACTATGGAGAGCAGTACTCGCCTGACGATGTAACGCGCCATGTGCAGTCCCTCTGTGGGCTTCCGTTCGCGGATAATAGCGAAAGGGGCCGACTGCCCTCGCAGCCAGCCCCTCCCGTATGAAAATACCGATCAGGCTGTTGCGGCGTGTCCGAACAGCGTGTGACCGAGCGCCGTGAACTCAACGCCGGTGAACGACTTCGAGAAACCACCGAGGGCGTTGTACCGGTAAGCGATTGCTGCCGGCACGTCCTCCCACATGATTTGCTCGATCTTGGTGCAAGCGGCGGTACGAGCCTCAAGCTCGCCCGACGACTGGTACTCGAGGATGGCAGCATCGAGGTCGGCCGAGGCGTACTGCGATGAGTTCCAGTCGCCACCACTCCTGAACGCCTTCAACAAGTACACATCGGGCGTGGGTCGGTGACCGTAGTCGACGATGCCCAGCTCGGCAGAACCCGCGCACGGATACGTTATGCACCACTGGGTGCCGTAGAACGTCGCGTCGGACTCCACGTTGAGGGTGAGGTCGAAACCCGCCTCGGCGAGCTGAATCTGCAACAGCTCGGCGAGCTGCGGGATCTCCTGCAGGTCGACAGCGTTCAGCGTGGCACTGATCCCGTCGGGGAAGCCGGCCTCGGCAAGCAATGCCTTGGCGGCATCTGTGTCGCGCACGCGTTGCTCGACTGCGTCGGGGTCGTGGAAGGCGTAGAGGTCGAAGATGACATGGTCGTTGGCGACCGTCGCCTTGCCCGCGAACAACGTGTCGACCAGTTCCTGACGGTCGATACCCAAGGCGAGAGCCTGGCGTACCCGCTTGTCGGTGAACTGGCCTTCGTCGAGCCCCATCCAGATCTCGCGGTGCGTTGCTGCGTTGACCTCAACGGTGTTGAAGTTTTCGTCGTTGATGAGCACGTCGCCACCGACCACGGAGAACTGCTGGATCGCGTCGACCGAGCCACCCGACATGGCGGTGACCTGAGCGGCGAGATCGGAGAAGAACTGCATGTCGATTCCGTCGAGGGGCGGGGTTCCACCCCACCACGCGTCGTTGCGCACCCAGGTGACGCCGGTGTTGGGGTCGTAGCTGTCGAGCTTCCAGGGGCCGGTGCCGTTGGGCTCCGCATCAAGTGTCGTGCCGGCGGCGTAGCCCTTGGGAGTGATCGCCGACTGTGGGTTGTACATCGACACCAGGTACGGGAGGCTGGCGTTCGGCGATGCGAGCGTGATCGTGACTGTCAATGGGTCGGTCGCCACCGCGTCGCCAACGACGATCGAGCCACCAAGGCCGTCGCCATCGGTGGCAATGCGATCGAGTGTGGCCACCACATCGTCGGCGGTGAAGTCGGAACCGTCGTGCCAGGTGACACCCTCGCGGAGCTTGAACGTCCACTCGGTCGAGTCGGCGTTCGGTGTCCACTCGACTGCCAGCATCGGGCCGATGTCGTCGCCGGCCGGGCCGGTGAGGTACTCGAAACTCTGCGCAATGACGTTGTAGGTACCGAGGTCGACCATCGCGATCGGGTCAAGTGGACTCGCCGGCTTGGTGTTGGCGAGGCGAATGACCCCTCCGCCGCTGGGAGCTGTGGTATCGCCGGTCGTAGCGGCTGTCGTGCCGCCGGTGGTGCCGCCGGTCGTGTTGCTTGACGACTTGTCGTCGTCGTCGCCGCATGCTGCGATCACCGCACCGAATGCCGGAATCGCAACGCCGGCACCAATGATCTGGCGCCGGGTGAACTGGCCCTGAAGCCGAGTTGCTGTCGTCTCGTGGTCGCTGTGACCCATCGATGAATCCCCCTGTGTTTGTGCCGGCCCGTGCGACCGTCCTGGGAAACATAGTTGGTCGTCGGGGCACGGTCAACC
This sequence comes from Actinomycetota bacterium, assembly GCA_016213665.1. Taxonomy (GTDB): domain Bacteria; phylum Actinomycetota; class Acidimicrobiia; order Acidimicrobiales; family Ilumatobacteraceae; genus UBA668. The sequence goes on from JACQZX010000045.1 coordinate 93,069, forward strand.
GTGTGGGTGTATTACTTGTACAAGTGCACCGGGAATTTTTGTGCCCTGCCGGTGGGTTTGGTGGCGCCGTTGCACCTAAGACGTGGGCATGAGCACGCTTACCGCGGGGTGCAGTGCCACTAGTCCGCGGTCGTAGGTGGCGACAGTTCCGGAGTGCGCCGACGCCAGGTGGCAAAGGTAGCTGTCGGTTACCTGGCGATAGCCCGTGGTGCGCTCGATCACCTTTGGGCTGAACGGAAGGTCGTCCGGCCAGAAGTGGTGTTGTGGCAAGGCCTGGATGCGGCGAAGTGCCGACCCGACGCGCACTTGATCGTGTCCTTGGCGAAGGAGGTACCGCACGAGCGCACCCTGCGTGATTGGGCAGGTAGCGAAACCCGCTTGATCACGTTGCAGCCATGCGCTCGCCGGGTCGTGGTGCACGTGCGATGGATCGACGAGGGCGATGAGCACATTGGCGTCGAGGAGAAAGGTCATTCATCATCCAGCAGATCGCGGACCTCGGTGGACGTGACCGTGTGCTCGGAAGCGAGCAACGGGAAGCCTGTTCTGGGGTCGACCTGCTCGATCCGGGCGCCGGGGTCGAGCCCGCGACGTATCAGGTCGGCGACCGCGATCGAGAGCGTGCACCCGCGGTCGCGGGCAATCGAGGATGCAATTGCATGGATCTCCCGCGGCAAATCGATCGTCGTTCGCATGCCCAGAAGTCTACATCATCGCATCATGATGCAGCCGTGCGACCCTGTCGGTTAGGCGCGCATGCGCATGCCTTCCGGATCGAGGATCGGTTCGTGCTGCAACGTCGCCGGGCGTCGTCGGCCGATGATCTCGATCTCGAATCCCGATCCCGCCGACGCGAGTTCGATCGGTATGTAGCCCAGCGCGAGCGAGACGCCGGAGTAGTGCGCGTAACCGCCGGAAGTAACCCAGCCCACCACCGAACCGTCGTGCCAGACCGGTTCGTCGCCGAGGGCGTCGGCGGGAGCGTCGGGATCGACCTCAACGCGGAACATGACGAGTTTGCGCTTGGGGCCGCCCGTCGCGATCTCGGCCTCAACGGCTTCGCGCCCGATGAACTGGTGGTCGAGCTTCAGCACTCGATCCATGCCGGCTTCGAGGGGGGTGTAGATCGGGCGGAACTCGCGGAACCAGGTTCCGAAGTTCTTCTCCAGGCGCATAGTGATCAGCGCACGGAAGCCGAACAGTCGCATGTCGAACTCGCTCCCTGCATCCCAGATCAGATCGAACAGTGAACGCTGGTATTCGGGTGCCATCCAGATTTCGTAGCCGAGGTCGCCGGAGTAGGTCATTCGTGACAGCCACACCGGTGCCATCCCGAGATCGACCCTGCGGAACGACATGAACGGGAAGTCGTCGGTGGCGAGCGAGGTGTTGGTGAGTTTCTGCAGCACGTCGCGCGATCGCGGGCCGGCGACGGTGAGTCCGACCATCGACAGTGCGAGCACCTCGAACCGAACAGAAGTTGGTTGTGGCAGATGATCGATGAACCACCGCGGGTGGTGCACCTCGGCTGCCTGCGATCCGAACAGGAGAAACTCGTCGCTGCCGATGCGTGATACGGAGAACTCGCCAACGATGCGACCCTGGGGGTTGAGCATGGCAGTGAGATTGGTGCGGCCGATCCTCGGGAGGTTGTTGGTGAACAAGCCCTGTAGCCACGCGGCTGCACCGTCTCCGCTCACCTTGTACTTGGCGAAGTTGGAGGCTTCGCTGAGACCGACGCGCTCGCGAACCGCCCGCGACTCTTCGGCGACGACGTCGAAGGCGTTCGACCGGTAGAACGTGACGTTCTCCCTCGGTTCCTCACCCGCGCGCTGGAACCACAGTGGATGTTCGAGACCGAAGCCCGTCCCCCACACCGCGTTGTGCGCGGTGAGCCGGTCGTAGATCGGCGTCGTGTGCAGCGGACGCGCCGCGGGGAGTTCCTCGTTGGGGAAAGTGATGCGGAACCGGCGCGAGTAGTTCTCGCGAACTTTCGCATTGGTGTAGGCCAGTGTTGCGTAGTCGCCGTAGCGAGCGACATCCATTCCCCAGATGTCGGCACCGGGGTCGCCCTCCACCATCCAACTGGCGAGCGATAACCCGACACCGCCCCCTTGTGACAGGCCGGCCATCACCGCGCACGCGCTCCACATGCCTCGCATGCCCTTGATCGGACCGATCAACGGGTTGCCGTCGGGGCTGAAGGTGAACGGACCGTTGACGAATTTCTTGATGCCCGCGCGACCGACGGCGGGGAAGTGGGCGAAGCCGTGTTCGAGTTCCGGTGCGATGCGATCGAGGTCGTGGGGCAGTAGCTGGAAAACGAAGTCCCACGGAGTTTCCTGCGGCGACCAGGGACGGTTGTTCTGCTCGTAGGTGCCGAGCAGGATGCTCTGGCCTTCCTGGCGGGCGTAGATCTCGCCGGCGAAGTCGATCATGTGCGGTAGCTCGCGGCCGCGCATTTCGTTGTACTCGATGACCTCCGGCATCGGCTCGGTCATGAGGTAGTGATGCTCCATCGCCAGCACCGGCAGCTCCAGGCCGGCCATGCGGCCCACTTCACGCGCCCACAGACCACCGGCGTTGACCACGTGCTCGGCGTGGATGGTGTGGTCACGGTCGGTGATCACATCCCACGTGCCGTCGGCGCGCTGCGTGAGCCCGGTCACCCAGGTATCGGTGTACACCTCGGCGCCGCGGTTGCGGGCGCAGATCGCGTACGCATGGGTGACGCCGTAAGGGTCGACGCTGCCTTCATCCTCGTCGTACAGCGCACCGACGAAATACCTCTCCTCCAGCAGCGGGTTGAGTTCCTTGGCCTCCTTCATGGAGATGATCTCCATGTGCATACCCAGGTAGCGGCCGCGAGCCTGCGCCATGCGCAACCAGTCGAGTCGCTCCGGAGAGTCGGCCAACTGCAAGCCGCCCGGTAGGTGGATGCCGCAGTTCTGGCCGCTCTCGGCCTCGATCTCCTTGTAAAGGTTCACGGTGTATTGCTGCAGTCGCGCCACGTTCGGGTCGCCGTTGAGCGTGTGCATGCCCCCGGCTGCGTGCCAAGTGCTGCCGGCGGTCAGCTGCTTGCGTTCCAATAGCACGACGTCGGTCCAGCCTGCCTTAGTGAGGTGATACAGCACGCTCGCGCCGACAACACCGCCGCCGACCACCACGACCTGTGCCGATGTCTTCATCTCGATCTCCTTGTAAGAGTCGCGAACCGACTCAGTAGTCAGTCTTGACGCCGCCCTCGGCGACTCGCTTGGCGACGAAGGCATCGAGTTCCTCGCGAATGGTGGCATCCATTGCGGGCGGCTCGTAGGCGGCGAGCAAGCGGGTAACCAACTGGCGGGCCTTGTCGGGCACCTGCGGGCTGCCACCTTCCTGCCAAGCCTCGTAGTTGCGCCAGTCCGAGAGCATCGGCTTGTAGAACGCATTGCGAAACCGGTCTTGCGTGTGCTGCGTGCCGAAGAAGTGGCCACCCGGCCCGACGCTCTCGATGGTGTCGATGGCGAGTGTCTCGGTATCGACGATCACCGGTTCCAGCATTGTTGTCACCATTTGCAACAAGTCGGCGTCGAGCACCATCTTCTCCAGGCTGGAATGCAACCCACCCTCCATCCACCCTGCGCCATGCATCATCATGTTGACGCCACCCATGACGCAGCCCCACAGCGAGAACACGCTTTCGTAGGCCGCCTGTGCGTCGAGTGCGTTGGCGGCGCAAACGTTCGAGCTGCGGTACGGGAGGTGGTAGCGACGCGCCAGTTGTCCGCCGATCATTGCCGTGCGCACGTACTCGGGCGTGCCGAAGGCTGGTGCGCCCGACTGCATGTCGACGTTGGACGTAAAGCCCCCGTAGGCGGCGGGAGTGCCGGGATTGATGCACTGCAGGAATGTGATGCCCGCCAACGCTTCGGCGTTCTGCTGTGCAAGTGCGCCGGCGAGTGTGATCGGCGCCATCGCACCGGCGAGTGTGAATGGCGTCATCACGATCGGCTGGTTGTGTCGCGCGAATTCGATCATTCCCTGCGCCATTGGCGTGTCCAGCCGCAGCGGCGAGTTGGAGTTGACCACCGAGAACACTGACGGTTCGCGCAGGAGCGTGGCCTCGTCGATGCCGCGCACGATTCTGGCCATTTGCAACAGATCGAGGTTGCGTTGCCGTCCGAGGCTGTAGCAGTGCAATTGCTTGTCGGTGAGCGTGAGGATGTCGTGCGCTGCGAGCAGGTGGCGCACCGAATGATGGATGTCGACCGGCTCGACGGGATAGCCGGCGATGAAGTGGATTGTGTTCAGCGACTGCGCCAGCTTCAGCAGGTCACGGTATCCCTCGCGATCACCCGTGCGTCGGACGCCGTCGCGATCGATGTAGTGCGGTGCGCTGCCCACTGTTCCGTAGGCGATCCAGGTGCCGCCGATGCGCAGGTGCCGCTGGGGATTCCAGCTGTGCAGCGTGAACTCGGCCGGAACTGTCGTGATCTGTTCCAGCACCAATTCGCGCGGGAAACGCACTCGCATGAGCCCCTCGTCGATGTCGGCGCCAGCTTCGCGCATGATGCTGCGCGCCTCGGGGCAGAAGAACTCCATTCCGATGCGCTCGAGAATGAGCAGCGAGGCCTCGTGGATCGCTTCCAGTTCGTCGGCGGAAATCACCTCCGTGTGATTGAGCCGCATCTGTGGCTGCTTCCACGGCAACTGCTCGGGCAACCTCGGGCCACGATCGGAACGGGCGCGACCACCGCGCCGTTCACCCAGTCGCTCGCCATCGGTCACGGCATTCGACACTACACGGCGGTAAGAATTCACGGTACAGTCGTTCAAGAATGAGCCAGATCGTCGCCATCGACATCAGCCATCACCAGCTGCCGCTCGACCCGCCGTTCCCCGCATCATGGGATCCGCAACCCCGCACGAAGTTTCCGACGACGATCGTGCGCGTGCGCGACAGCGACGGCAACGTGGGCATCGGATCCGGGGATGTCATGTACGGCTTCGGCGACTACACCCGCTACTTCATCGGTGAAGACCCGCTCGATCTCGCGCAACACGCGTCGCGGTTGGCCAACATCGAGTTTCACGCCGGCCGACCGTGGCCGCTCGACGTCGCCCTCTGGGATCTCGCCGGCAAGACCAAGGGCGAACCCGTGTGGCGCATGCTCGGCGGTTCGTCGCCGCGACTGCGGCTGTATGCATCGACCGCCGTGCACCGCTCGCAGGCCGCGATGGTGACGACGGCCCGGCAGATGATCGACGCCGGTTTCGAGGCGATGAAGGTGCGCTTTGGAAGAACGTCGCTCGCCGACGACCTAGCTGTCGTCGGCGCGATCCGCGCCGCCGTCGGTGATCAGTTGGTGCTGATGGTCGACTGCAACCAAGGATGGCGCATGCCGTGGGACACGGCCAAGCCGTGGGACATCGAGATGGCGTGGAGCGTGGCGCAGCGCCTGATTGCCGACGACGTCTTCTGGATGGAGGAGCCGCTGCACCGCGGCGATTACGACGGCATGGCCGAACTGTGTCGTCGCGTTGGCGCTGCCGGTTCCATGCGCATCGCCGGCGGAGAGTTGACCCGCGAGTCCTACGAGTTTCGTGAACTACTTTCACGCGGCTGCCTCGATGTGTTTCAGCCCGATGTCGTGTGCACCCAGGGTTTCAGTGGTCTCGCGTCACTCGGCCGGGCGGTTGCCGCTGACGGCAAACTGTTCACACCGCACACATGGGGCAACGGCATCGGGGTGCTCGCCAACCTGCATCTGATCGCCGGCTCGGTCGGCTTCGAGGGCTCGCAATGGGTGGAATGGCCCTTCGACCCGCCCGAGTGGACCCTCCCGCGGCGCGACTATCCGTTGACGACGCCTTTGCAGGCCGACGGCGGCTGGATCACACTCTCCGAGGCGGCGGGAATCGACGTAACTCTCAACGAGGAACTGTTGGCGGCGACAGCGAGCAATCAAGCCACGTTTCAGTAGGCAATTCGTGTAACGTTCGTACCAGGAACCGAGGCAGCCGTGGAGGCTGTATCAGAAGGAGTGCGCAACAAATGTCGGGGAAGTGAAGCCGGTGTCGGGGGGCAGGACCCGGCCAATCGAGTGGCCGACGGTGACATTGCTGGTGGCGTTCTTTGCCTCGTTGGGATCGGTCGTCGCTTGGAACGCCTCGATTCCGTGGCCGCTGGAACTGCTGATCCTCATCTATCTCGGTGGTTTGTGGATGTCGCTTGGTCACGAGTTGTTGCACGGTCATCCGACACCGTGGAACTGGGTCAACACCGCTATCGGATATCTGCCGCTTTCGTTTTGGCTGCCGTTCCTGCGTTACAAGGCGATGCACATCAAGCATCACCAATCCGATCTCACGTTTCCAGAGGATGACCCCGAGTCGTTCTACGTCGCGCCAGAGTTGTGGCAGCACGCCGGCACACTTCGCCGGTTCTATCTGCTCTTTCTGCGAACTGTGCCCGGACGACTGACGGTCGGCGTTCCGCGCGGCATCGTTCGCTTCTGGCGCCGTGAGATCCGCACGGCCTCAGGCGGCGGAGTCGGCAAGCCGTGGTTGGGTCACATCGCCGGTTCAGTCGCGTTCGGGTGGTGGCTGTTCGGCGTCATCGGCATGTCGCCATGGACGTACGTATTCGGTTTCTGTCTCGGTGGTGCTGCGTGCACACAGTTGCGTTCGTTTCTGGAGCATGCGGCAGTTCCGGTGGGTGAACGCTCCGCGGTGATCAAGGCCGGCCCAGTGATGTCGTTGCTCTACCTCAACAACAATCTGCATCTCACCCACCACGCGGAAGCCGATCTCGCGTGGTATCGCATACCGGCTCTGCACCGCGCGATGGGAAGTGATGCGCTTGCCGAGCAGGGCGCGGGTTTGTACCGCGGCGGCTACCTGGAAGTGTGTCGCAAATACTTCTTCAGGCCGTTCTGTCAACCCGATCATCCGCTCTCGCCGGGCTCACGGCCGTACGGTTCCCTAGGTCTGCGTTGACTGTTGCCCAGCACCAACGATTGGTCGCCTCGCTGGCGATGTATCCACTGGCGCGATTGCAGGGTGCCACGGATCAGCTGTGGACGGGTGTGCGCGGACGACTGGGTTGGGGTCCGGTGTCGTTGGAATGGGCGACACCGGCACCTGAGGTCTGGCACCATCCAGACCTTCTGCTCGCGCAAACTTGCGGTTGGCCGCTCGTGACCGAGCTGCGCGATTCCGTCGCTGTCGTCGGAACATTCGATTACAACGTGCCCGACGCGGTCGCAGGTAGCTATCGCACGCTGATCGTCACCGGAACCGAGTCATCGTTGGACGAAGTGTGCGCTGACGCAACCTCGGTGGCGGCAGTCAACAGTTTTGCCAGCCTCTCAGGATGGATCAGCCTGCAACATGCGTGTAGCGCTGTGCGCGACCGCGAAAGTCCGCTCACGATCGTGACCGGCTCGCACCTGGAGAGCTGCCGCGCGCTGCGGTCGGGCCGCGCCCAGCTGGCTTCGATCGACGCGGTGTCGTGGCAGCTGCTCACGGAGTGGGAGCCGGCAGAAGTCGCCGGCCTGCGCGCGATCGGGCAAGGCCCGAGGGTGCCCTGTCTGCCGATCGTGGTGCCCAATCGACACGCGGACGAGATCGGCGAACTGCGATCAGCCTTCGCCGCTGCTGTCGCGGACCCGACGCTCGCCGATGCCCGTCGCATGCTGCACATCCGCGGTTTCGTCGCGCGAGACATCGCCGATTACCTGCCACTGCAATCGCTAGCCGCGTGAAGCGGAGGATGTTCTTGGGGCGTTTGCCGTCGTCGGCGTCGCCTGCACTCTGTCGATGACCTGCCGTCGTATGGCAGGCTCATGTCACGATGGAACGATCCACTGAACCAACCCCCACCGGTCGCGGTGTTACCACGCGCGGGACGACGGTCGAACTGGGTCGCGAAGGTGCGACTCTGGCCGAGGTGGTTGCCGTTGCCCGCGGCGAGACAACGGTTTACCTCGGTGCTTCGGCGCGCGCGGCCATGCAGGCTTCGGCGGCGCTCGTCGACGGCTTCGTGGCCATCGGGGCGCCTGTGTACGGCGTCAACACCGGCTTCGGTGCACTCGCGGAGACCACGATTCCTGCCCATCGCACGGCGGAATTGCAGGTCGCGCTGGTGCGCTCGCACGCGACTGGAATGGGTGATCCAGTCGAGGTCGAGGTCGTGCGCGCGATGTTGTTCCTTCGTGCGCGCAGCCTGGCGTTGGGCTTTTCGGGAGCGCGCGCCGAATTGGTCGACCGCCAAGTGGCAATGCTCAACGCCGGGCTCACGCCAGTCGTCTACGAGCACGGGTCGCTCGGCGCCAGCGGCGATCTGGCACCGCTGAGCCATTGTGCACTCGCCCTCATCGGCGAGGGTGAGGTGTGGGATGCCGATGGTGCGCGTCAACCCACGTCGGCTGCGCTGGCTCAGGCCGGGCTCGTGCCACTCACCTTGCGGGCCAAGGAGGGCCTGGCGCTGATCAATGGAACCGACGGAATTTTGGGCATGCTGTGCCTGGCGTTGCACGACCTCGAAGTCCTGCTGCGCGTTGCCGACCTCACCGCCGCGATGTCGGTAGAAGGACTGCTCGGCACCGACCGCGCCTTTTCGGCCGAGCTGCAGGCCTTGCGTCCGCAGATCGGCCAGGCGGTGAGTGCCCGCAACCTCACCCGGATACTGGCTGATTCGCAGATCGTTGCCAGCCACCGCGAGGGCGACCAGCGTGTTCAGGACGCCTACTCACTGCGCTGCTCGCCGCAAGTGCACGGCGCGGCGCTCGACACCGCGGCCCACGGCCGCACGATCGCCGAACGGGAACTGCGCGCAGCGATCGATAATCCGATGGTGCTGCCCGACGGCCGGGTGGAGAGCTGCGGCAACTTTCACGGCGCGCCACTGGCGATGGTTTGCGACTTCCTCGCCATCGCCGTCAGCGGGGTGTCGGCGATTGCCGAGCGGCGTACCGATCGCATGCTGGATGTCGCCCGCTCGCAGGGACTGCCGCCGTTCCTCGCGCCCGACGCCGGTGTGAACAGCGGGATGATGATCGCGCATTACACGCAGGTGGCGATAACGCTGGAGAACCAGCGATTGGCAGTGCCTGCCAGCGTGCAGAGCATGCCCACCAGCGCCATGCAGGAAGACCACGTATCCAACGGGTGGGCGGCCGCGCGCAAACTGCGTCGCGCAGTGGACAACCTGCGGCGCGTGCTCGCGGTCGAGTTGGTTTGTGCTGCGGCCGCCATCGACCTGCGCGCGCCGTTGTCGCCGGCGGCGGGAACGGCTGCGGCCGTTCACGCGCTGCGCGGCTCGATTGCCGGGCCTGGCGTCGACCGTTGGCTGTCACCCGACCTGCGTGCGGCTGAACGCATGCTCACCGACGGCACCATCGTTGATGCGGTGGAAGCCGCAATCGGTCCTCTGGAGGTTCTCTGATGTCGGGTCCCCGCCCCGTTCGCGCCGCGCGCGGCAACAAGTTGCACTGTCTCGGTTGGCCGCAGGAAGCGGCGTACCGCATGATGCACAACAACCTCGATCCCGAGGTCGCCGAACGCCCCGACGATCTCGTCGTTTACGGTGGCACCGGGCGAGCGGCGCGCAGCTGGGACGCGTTCGACGCCATGGCCCGCACGCTCACCACACTGCAGGCCGACGAGACAATGCTCGTGCAGTCGGGCAAACCGGTTGGTGTCTTTCGCACGCACGAGTGGGCACCGCGCGTGCTGTTGGCGAACAGCAACCTGGTTCCCGAGTGGGGGAACTGGGATGAGTTCCGCCGACTGGAGGCAATGGGGTTGACGATGTATGGCCAGATGACGGCGGGCTCGTGGATCTACATCGGAACCCAGGGAATCCTGCAGGGCACCTATGAGTGTTTCGCGGAGATCGCCCGCCGCAAGTTCGCCAAGCCTGGTTACAACGGAACGCTGGCAGGCACGATCACACTCACTGCCGGTCTCGGTGGCATGGGCGGCGCGCAGCCGTTGTCGGTAACGATGAACGATGGCGTCGCGCTCTGCATCGATGTCGACCCATGGCGCGTGCAGCGCCGTGTCGAGACCCGCTATCTCGATGAGGTTGCCGATTCGCTCGCTGATGCGGTTGCTCGCTGTGTGCGGGCACGCGATGAGAAACGGCCACTCTCGGTCGGCCTGGTCGGCAACGCAGCTGTGGTGCTTCCGCGTCTTCTCGAGATGGATTTTCCGGCCGACATCGTGACCGATCAGACCAGTGCCCACGACCCGCTCAGCTACGTACCCGCCGATCTGACGCCAGAAGCCACCGCGGAAATGGCGCGGAAGAATCCACAGGAACTGATCCGGCGCAGCCGCGAAAGCATGGCGGCTCACTGCCGGGCGATGGTCGGTTTCATGGACAAGGGGAGCGAGGTCTTCGACTATGGCAACAGCTTGCGTACGGAGGCCAAGCTTGGCGGCTTCGAGCGCGCCTTCGACTATCCCGGTTTCCTTCCCGCCTACATCCGCCCACTTTTCTGCGAGGGCAAGGGTCCTTTCCGCTGGGTTGCGCTCAGTGGTGACCCCGCCGACATCGCCGCCACCGATCGCGCGGTATTAGAGGAGTTCCCCGACGACGCCGCGTTGCACCGTTGGATCGCGATGGCCGGCGAACGGGTCGCCTTCCAGGGACTGCCCGCCCGCATCTGCTGGCTCGGCTACGGCGAGCGCCACCGGCTTGGGTTGCGCTTCAACGAGATGGTTCGGCGCGGCGAGTTGAGCGCACCGATCGTCATCGGTCGCGATCATCTCGATTCCGGTTCGGTGGCCTCGCCGTACCGCGAGACTGAATCGATGCTCGACGGGTCCGATGCCATCGCCGACTGGCCGCTGCTCAACGCGCTGGTCAACACCTCCAGCGGAGCCACCTGGGTGAGCATTCACCATGGCGGTGGCGTCGGCATCGGCCGCAGCATCCACGCCGGCATGGTGTGCCTCGCCGATGGCAGCGACCTTGCCGCGCAGAAGCTCGAGCGTGTGCTCACCACCGATCCGGGCATGGGCGTGATCCGGCACGCCGATGCCGGCTACGAACGCGCGATCGAAGTGGCTGACGAGCGCGGCGTTCGAATTCCGATGCGCGAAGACTCGGCTTCCGAGTCTCCTGACAGTAAGGGCTGACCAGTGGCAGTGCGAGAGATTCTGCACGTCGGCAACCCACTGCTGCGCGAGCGGTCGCGCGAGGTGTCACGAGCGGAACTGGCCACCCCCGCGCTGCAGCAGTTGATCGATGATCTCGTCGACACGATGCACGCCGCCGCGGGTGCTGGGATTGCCGCTCCACAGGTGGGCGAGCTCGTGCGGATCGCCACCATCGAGGTGACCAACAACGCCCGCTACCCGTACAAGCCGCCGATTCCGCTCACGGTCGTCGTCAACCCGATCATCGAACCGCTCGACGACGAGTTGGTCGAGATCAACGAAGGATGCCTGTCGGTGCCCAATATGCGCGGCAACGTGATGCGATTCGTCAACGTGCGCGTGCGCTACTGGGATCGCGAAGGTGGCGAACACGACGAGACGCGGCGTGGTCTCACCGCCGGCACTTTCCAACACGAATGCGACCACCTCGATGGCGTGTTGTTTCTCGACAGGGTTCACGACACGCGCAGCCTCACCACATGGGACCAATTCGAACGATTCCATCGCGCGGCGTTCGTGGAACGGATCACGGCGTTCGTCGAACGAGTCGGTTCCTAAGGTGGGGGCAGCACGGTGACGAGCTATTGGTGCGAGTTGGCCTGGCTGGGGGGAGACAGCGCCGTTGCCGACGTGCAAGTCGAGGTTGATGGCGATCGCATCCGCGCGGTCACGCCGGCGACGCCGCACTCGGCCGGCGCCACCCGGTTGTCTGGCCTGACGTTGCCAGGGCTCGCCAATGCTCACAGTCACGCCTTCCATCGCGCGCTGCGTGGGCGAACACAGGTCGGCGGCGGCTCCTTCTGGACATGGCGCACGCAGATGTACGCGGCCGCCCAACGACTGCAGCCGGAGAACTATCTGCGACTGGCGCGTGCGGTTTACGGCGAGATGGCGCTGGCGGGCATCACATCGGTGGGTGAGTTCCATTACCTGCATCACGACGTCGCAGGTACGCCGTACGCAGAACCGAACGCGATGGGCGCGGTGTTGGCTCAGGCGGCGGCGCAGGCCGGCATTCGCATTACGGTGCTCGACACTTGCTACCTGCACGGCGGTCTCGACGCCGGTGGGCACACCGCCTTGAACGACGTGCAACGGCGATTCAGCGATGGCGACGCCGCGTCGTGGGCTACGCGGGCGAGCGCCGCCGCGGCATCGCTCGAATCATCGATCTGCCGAGTCGGCGCGGCGATTCATTCCGTGCGGGCAGTCGATCCGGCCGCGATCGCAACGGTGGCGTCGTGGGCCGACGAACGCAACGCCCCGCTGCACGCGCACGTGTCCGAACAGCAAGTCGAGAACGACCAGTCTCTCGCCGCGTATGGGGTGACCCCCGCCGCTTTGCTGGCCGACAACGGGGCGTTGCACGCTTCGTTCACAGCGGTGCACGCGACGCACCTGACCGCGGCGGACATCGGCTTGCTCGGCTCGGCCGCGAGCACGGTGTGCCTGTGCCCGACGACGGAGCGCGATCTCGCCGACGGCATCGGCCCCGCTGGTGCCCTATGCAAAGGGGGCGCCCGACTCGCGCTCGGTAGCGACTCGCAAGCCGTCATCGATCTGCTGGAGGAAACTCGCGCCGTCGAGCTCAACGAGCGATTGGCGAGCCACGTGCGCGGAACTCACGACGCACCCTCGTTACTACGGGCAGCCTGTGCCAACGGCCAGCGTTCCTTGGGGTGGCACGAGGTCGGCGAATTGCGTGCCGGCGCACTTGCCGACTTCATCACCGTGCGGCTCGACTCGGTACGAACGACCGGTGGTTCCGCCGGTTCGGCGCTGGAAACGGCGGTGTTCGCAGCCACCGCCGACGATGTGAGCCATGTTGTCGTCGGCGGTGAGGTGGTGGTGCTCGATGGTCGGCATGTGCGCTATGATGTTGCCACCGAGATGCAAGCGGCGATCTCGGAATTGATGGACGAGGAGTGAGCGTGTCGCCCGCCACCACGGTCATCGACAACATCGGGTTGCTCGTGACCAACGATCTGGCTGTTGGTGAGGCGCCGCTGGGCATCGTTCGTGACGCGTCGGTGGTTCTCGAGGGGAGTCACATCGTTGCCGTCGGCCCGGCGGGTGCGATCGCTGACACGCGCATTGATGCCGGCGGCATGTGCGTCATTCCTGGTTTCGTCGACAGCCATACCCACCTGGTGTTCGCCGGCGATCGCAGCGACGAGTTCGCGGCCCGCATGGCAGGCCAGCCGTACCAGGCGGGGGGGATTCAAACGTCGGTCGCCGCGACGCGTTCGGCGACAACGAACGAGTTGACACGTCTGGCCACAGCTCGCCGTGATGAGGCGCGGCGGGCGGGGATCACCACCGTCGAAATCAAGTCGGGTTATGGACTCGATGCAGCCAACGAAGTGCGGTGCCTGCAGGTTGCAGAGCACTTCACTGCCGACACGACATTTCTCGGCGCGCACGTTGTGCCGCGAGAATTCGAAGGACGTACCGACGACTACGTGCACTACGTATGCAACGAAATGCTGTTAGCTGCGCTGGCTCACTCGCGTTGGATCGACGCATTTTGCGAGGTGGGTGCTTTCGACGCCGATCAGTGTCGGGCGGTGCTCACGGCGGGTCGCGCCGCTGGGCTCGGGTGTCGTCTACATGCCAATCAACTCGGTCACGGACCGGGCGCGCAGCTGGCAGTCGAGCTGGGTTGTGCATCTGCCGATCACTGCACTTACCTCACCGACGCCGACATCACGGCCCTCGCGGCCAGCGACACAGTCGCCACCTTTCTGCCGGCCACCGACTTCAGCACTCGCCAGCCGTACCCCGATGCGCGACGGGCAATCGATGCCGGCGTGAAGGTCGCGCTGGCCACCAACTGCAACCCAGGCAGCAGCTACACAACGTCGATGTCGTTCTGCCTGGCCCTGGCGGTCCGCGATATGCACATGACGGTGGAGGAGGCTTTGACGGCGGCAACTCTGGGCGGCGCCCGAGCCCTCCGCCGCGGCGATGTCGGCCATGTTGCGCCGGGAGCCCGGGCCGACCTGCTAATGCTCGCAGCACCTTCGTATTCCCATTTCGTCTATCGGCCCGGCGTTCCGATCATCGATCAGGTGATCGAGGCCGGCCGACTTGTCGTTCGAAGCGACCACGGGCCTACCAAGTAGCCTCCTGGCTCGTGGCGCGGACACCCGATCTCGAGCGTCGCCAAGAACTGCTTGATCGAATCGTCCGCTACCTGGCCGAGTTTGGGTTGGCGCAGGCAACGCTGCGGCCGATGGCGGCAGCGCTCGACGTCAGCATCAACCGCTTGGTTCATCACTTCGGTTCCAAGGAGGAACTGCTCACCGCCGCAGTGTCGCGCGGTATCGCTCAGCAGCTTGCGGTGCAGGACGCCTGGCTGGCCCGCGCGCCGAACATGGCGCAGAGCGCGCTCTACCGCAAGTGGTGGCGCTGGATGAACGCGTCGGCCGACAACCTTGCGCTCGTGCGTTTGAACTACGAGGCGGCCACGCTCGACCCGAGCAACACCGGGCTGGCACGAAACGTGCGCGCCGATCAGATTGGTGTGTGGCGCCACGAAGTGGAGAAGTGGCTCGAGCGCGAAGGTATCCCGCACGATCGCGCCGTCGCCGAGGCATCGCTGGTGAAGGCAACGTTCACGGGACTGGTGATGGATCTGTTCGCCACCGGCGATCGGCGGCGTTTGACGCGAGCGATGGACGAGTTCTTGAACCGACTCGATCGCACCATCGCCGAACTGCGGCCGTGACAACAACGCCGCACGTTGGCCGCGAGCAAGTATCGATCGCAGGTGAGTCGGTGTCGCGCGACCAGCTCGCTGAGCGTGCTGACGCGATCGCGCGCCGAATCGTAGGTAGCGGCCCACTGGCGGTCGATGCGACCTCGACGCTTGCCACCGTGGTCGCGGTGGTCGCCGGGATGGCCGCGGGCGTGGCCGTCGTCCCCGTGCCGCCCGACTCCGGACCTATCGAACGAGGACACATCCTGCGCGACTCGGGGGCCGTGGCCGTGCTCGGCGAAGCGAACTGGCCGGAGGTGAAGTTACCGCACATCGATCTCGACGCCGTCGACGTCACGGCTCTGGACGCCGGCCACCTGCTGGAGCCTCCGGATTCGTCCACGGCGCTGATCATGTACACGTCCGGCACGACCGGGGCTCCGAAGGGTGTCGTGCTGTCGCGAAAGGCGATCGCGGCCGGCATCGACGGACTTGCCGACGCATGGGAATGGACGTGCGATGACGTACTGGCGCATGGCTTGCCGCTGTTCCACGTACACGGTCTCGTTCTTGGTGTACTCGGTGCCCTACGCGTCGGTTGTCGATTGGTTCACACCGGCCGACCGACTCCGGCCGCGTACGCGGCAGCGCGTGGTTCGTTGTACTTCGGTGTGCCCACGGTTTGGTCACGGGTCTGTGCCGAGCCGAACGCCGCACGCGAGTTGGCGCACGCACGTCTCCTGGTCTCGGGCAGCGCGCCGCTGCCGGTTCCGGTGTTCGAGTCGTTGCGCTCGCTCACCGGTCACGCGCCGATCGAGCGTTATGGAATGACCGAAACCCTGATCACGCTCAGCACTCGTGCGCGCGGCGAGCGCCGGGCAGGCTGGGTCGGGACGCCGATCGATGGCGTAACCACCCGCCTCGTCGATGACGCCGGTTTCGAGGTGCCCCATGACGGCGAAACCATCGGTGAACTTCGTGTTGCCGGGAGCACGCTGTTCGATGGCTATCTGAACCATCCGGATGCAACGGCCGATTCATTCGATGATGGATGGTTTGGCACGGGCGATGCGGCCGTCATCGATCCCGATGGTTTCCACCGCATCGTCGGGCGCCAGTCGATCGACATCATCAAGTCCGGCGGGTTCAAGGTGGGGGCCGGGGAAGTGGAATCGGCCCTGCTCACCCACCCGGCGGTGCACGAAGTCGCGGTGGTCGGACTGACCGACGACGACCTCGGTCAGCGCATTGTCGCCTTTGTCGTCGGCGACACGGTTGAGTCGTCGGTTCTCGTCGCGCACGTCGCAGGGGAGTTGTCGGCACACAAGCGGCCGCGTGAGATCCGATTCGTCGCCGAACTTCCCCGCAACTCGATGGGCAAGCTGCAGAAGTCGCTGCTTCGCTAGTCCCGCACCGACAAGACCCGTCAGACGACGATGTTCACCATGCGCCCCGGAACGACGATTACCTTCTTGGGCGCCGCGCCTGACAACGCTGCCCGAACTCTGTCGTCGGCCATCGCGGTCGCCTCGACACTTGCGGCCGCCGCGTTCGACGCGACGACAACGCGCGCTCGTACCTTGCCGTTCACCTGTACCGGATACTCGATCGTTTCGTTGGCCAGCCAAGCGGAATCGGCGATCGGGAATGGTTCGTAGGTGATGGAGTCTTCGTGTCCGAGCTTCGCCCATAGCTCCTCGGCGATGTGCGGCGCCATCGGGGCGAGCAGCTTCACGATCGTGTCGGCCGTGTCGGCTGGGCAGCCACCCAGCTTCGTGAGATGGTTGTTGCACTCGATCAACTTGGCGATGCCGGTATTGAACCGAAGGTGATCGAGTTCTTCTCGTACGGCGGCAATCGTGCGGTGCACCACTCGCGTCGTCTCCTCGTCGGCCGGTCCGGCAAGCAGTCGCACCGCACCCGTTTCCTCGTCGACGATGTTGCGCCACAGTCGCTGTAGGAAGCGGTGCACGCCGACCACGTCCTTGCTCTCCCACGGTCGCGATGCGTCGAGCGGACCCATGCTCATCAGGTACAGGCGCAAGGTGTCGGCGCCGTATTGCGCGCACATCTCATCGGGCGCGACACCGTTCTTCAAACTCTTACCCATTCGGCCGTATTCGCGACTCACCGGCCTGTTCTCGTAGAAGTAGGCACCGTTGCGCTCCTCGACCCGCGCCGCGTCGACGTAGATGCCGCGCTCGTCCTGAAAAGCCGCAGCCAAGATGAGGCCTTGGTTGAACAACCGGTAGTACGGCTCGACAGAACTGACGTGGCCGAGGTCGAACAGCACCTTGTGCCAAAAGCGCGCATAGAGCAGATGCAGCACGGCGTGCTCGACACCGCCGACGTACAAGTCGACACCGCCGGGATGTCGGCTGCCGCCTTCGTTGCTGCTCTGGGGACCCATCCAGTAGCGCTCGTTGGCGGGGTCGACGAACTGCTTTTCGTTGGTGGGGTCGAGATAGCGCAGCTCGTACCAGCAGCTGCCCGCCCATTGCGGCATCACGTTGGTGTCGCGCCGATATGGCTGCAAACCATCGCCGAGATCGAGTTCGACTTCGACCCATTCGCGCAGCCGGTCGAGTGGGCTCTCCGGACTACTCATCGCATCGTCAGGATCGAAAGTTCGCGGTGAGAACTGATCGGTCTCGGGTAGTTCCACCGGCAACAACGAGTCGGGCAGGCCGTGCGGGTTGCCATCGATGTCGTAGACGATAGGAAACGGTTCACCCCAGTAGCGCTGCCGGCTGAAGAGCCAATCGCGCAACTTGTACGAGATCGTGGCCTCGCCGTGGCGATGAGCGACCAGCCACTCGTTGGTCAGTCGCACCCCCTCGTCGATGTTCGCGACACGGTTCAGGTTCAGTGATCCGTTGTCGCTGTTGACGTACGGCGCATCGCCTACGAACGCGTCGGGCCAAGTCGCTGTGTCGAGCGATCTGTCGGGTGGTTGCTGGATGGCCCTGATCGGCAGTTGGAACTTGCGGGCGAACTCGAAGTCGCGTTGGTCACCACAAGGCACTGCCATGATCGCGCCGGTGCCGTAGCCCATCAGCACGTAGTCGGCGATCCAGACAGGAATGTTTTCGCCATTCAAGGGATTGACCGCATATGAACCGGTGAACACGCCGGTCTTCTCGCGCCCGGCATCTTGGCGGTCGAATTCCTTCTTGCCCGCTGCGTCTTGCTTGTAGTCGGCAACTGCCGCGGCCTGCACAGCCGTCGTCAGCTCGTCGACCAATGGGTGTTCAGGGGCGAGCACCATGAACGTGGCTCCGAACAGCGTGTCGGGGCGGGTGGTGAACACTGTGATGTGTCGGTTGGAAGCGCCCGCGACCGAGAACTGGACGGTGGCGCCTGCGCTGCGGCCGATCCAGTTGCGCTGCATCGCCTTGATCGCATCCGTCCAATCGAGCAGATCCAAATCGTCGAGAAGACGATCGGCGTAGGTGGTGATGCGCATCAACCACTGGCGCATGTTGCGTTTGAACACTGGGAAGTTGCCGCGGTCGCTTCGGCCTTCGGAGGTGACCTCTTCGTTGGCAACCACCGTGCCCAGACCAGGGCACCAATTCACTGGTGCGTCGCTGACGTAGGCCAGTCGCCAACGGTCGAGTTCGCGCCGACGGTCGGGAGGCGGCATGGTCGCCCAATCGCCGGTGATCGCCGCCCGAGTGCCCGCGTCGAGTTCCTCGACGAGTTCGTCGATGCGGCGTGCCTTGTCGAGGTCGGGGTCGTACCAGGCGTTGAAGATTTGCAGGAAGATCCACTGCGTCCATCGGTAATAGCCAGGGTCGGTGGTGCTGATGCTGCGCCGCGGGTCGTGGCTGAGTCCCAGCCGACGCAGTTGCCGGCGGTAGTTCTCGACGTTGCGAGCTGTGGTTATCGCGGGGTGCTGGCCACTTTGCACGGCGAACTGTTCCGCCGGCAGCCCGAAGGCATCGAAGCCCATCGTGTAAAGCACGTTGTGACCGGTCATGCGCATGTAGCGGGCGTACATGTCGGTACCGGTGTACCCCAACGGATGGCCCATGTGGAGGCCTTCGCCGCTGGGGTACGGGAACATGTCGAGGATGAACTTCTTCGGACGATCGGCAAGCCTTTTCGAATCCGCCAACGGCCCAGCCGGGTTGGGGGTTTCGAAGGTGCCGTCTTTGTCCCAACG
Source organism: Actinomycetota bacterium (assembly GCA_016213665.1). Classification (GTDB taxonomy): domain Bacteria; phylum Actinomycetota; class Acidimicrobiia; order Acidimicrobiales; family Ilumatobacteraceae; genus UBA668. The sequence continues at coordinate 112,088 of JACQZX010000045.1, forward strand.
CTCCTGCCACCGTGCCTCGATCTGCTGCGCGAGAGCGCCCGAATAGCGATAGGCGGGAGTGTCGGGTTCCATGGTGCGACGATTCTACGGGTGGGGACCAGATCAACGCTGGGCATTACCGTTGCCCGGTATGCCCGCCAGCGAGACTGCGACAGACACCGCGATCGCCGAATCAGATTCGATTATCAGTCGTTTGATCACCGCCGCCGATCGCGCGACGGGCGTTCGATTCGTCGGGCAAAGCGTGATGCCCGCGGAAGGCGACTCGTTCGTGAGTTGGGCACAGCTCCACGAGGAGGCGCGGGTGGTGGCGGCGTCGCTGCAGGCTCGCGGGCTGATGCCCGGTGACCATGTCGCGATTCTCGGGCCGACCTCGCGTTCGCTGATGACAATCGTGCAGGGTTGTTGGCTGGCGGGGATGGCAAGCATGGTGCTGCCGTTACCGATGCGTATGGGTTCGTTGGACGCGTTCGTGGAAGGCACCCGGGCGCGTATTCAACACGGCGACGCCAAGCTGATCCTGATCGACGAGATGCTCGCCGCGTTGTACGTGGCCGGGCCGCACGACCCGCCGATCGAGCCGATGGCTTCGGTGCTGGCGGGGTCGCCGCGTGCCGTTGGCGGCGACCGTTGGGAACGTCCCGACCTTGACGCGGAACGACTGGTGATTCTGCAATACACCAGCGGTTCTACGAGCGAGCCCAAGGGGGTGATGATTCCCGACCGTGTGCTGCGTGCGAATCTGGACGCCAGCTGCGAGGCGGCCGAGTTGACGCTCGACGAGGTGATGGTCAGTTGGCTACCGCTTTACCACGACATGGGCCTGGTCGGGTTCCTCTCGTTGCCGATGACTCGTGGAATCGAACTGGTGCAAGCCGCGCCGCAGGACTTTCTCGCCAAGCCCGGCAATTGGATGCAGTGGATCAGCGACTGGGGTGGCACGGCCACGGCCGGCCCGAACTTCGCGTGGGTGCTGGCGACGCGCGCGTTGGGTCGCATGGAGAGACTCGATCTGTCGTCGCTGACGATGGCTCTCAGCGGTGCCGAACCCGTCGACCCGAACGCCGTTGAGGCTTTCGTGCGCGCGGCCGAGCCGTTCGGTTTCAAGGCCGGTGGAATGTTTCCGGCTTTCGGCATGGCCGAGGTGGCTATCGGGGGAGCGTTCCCTCCGCGTTACCGCGGCATGGTGACCGACTCTGTGGATCGCGAGTTCCTCGAGCGCGAACGGGTCGCCAAGCCACTGTCGCTGAGCGACGCGGCGGAGGAACTCGATGTGCGCCGATTGCCCTTATTGGGTAGGGCGGTGCCCGGGCTGGAGATGGTCGTGGTCAACCCCGACACCTTCGAGGAACTCCCCGAGCGACACGTCGGCGAACTCCTGTTGCGCGGCACGTCGGTGACCCCGGGCTATTACAAGCGGCCCGATGCCACGGCCGCGCTGTTCCGAGACGGTTGGCTATGCACCGGCGATCTCGCCTACCTCGTCGACGGGGAACTGGTGCTTTGTGGGCGGATAAAGGACGTCATCATCGTCGGCGGGCGCAACGTGTTCCCCGAGGACATCGAGCGCACGGTGGCGGTGATCGATGGGGTCCGCGCAGGCAACGTCATTTCCTTCGGCGTCGAGGGATACAAGGCTAAAGAAAGCGTGGTCGTCGTCGCCGAGGTGCGCCCGAACCTGCTCGGCAACCCCGACAGCGGCGATCAACTGGAAGCCGTACGTCACCACATTCACCAGCGAACGATCGATGTCTGCGGGCTGCCGCCGCGCGACGTGATTCTCGTCAAGGCCGGCACGCTGCCCAAGACATCGTCGGGCAAACTGCAGCGAGCCAAGTGTCGCGAGCTGTATCTCTCCGAAGAACTCGAACTGGTCAGTTCGGGTTCTTGATATTGAACGCGCCGGTGATAACGGCGGTCTTGGCCGGCAGGCCGTCGGTGACGATGTCGTTCTTTGCTTCCGACACGTAGAACTGGAAGTTGCCGGCGATGTGGGTGGCGTCGAACTCGGTGATGTTGAAAACGCTGTCGGCCGAGATCGCCCAGAAGAAGTCGCCGGAGCCGATATATGGCGACACCTGAATGACCGGCGGGTTCGAGTCGTAGCCGCCGAAAATGTTGTCGGCCTTGCGGATCGGGTAGTTGGCCGGCGTCATCGGGAGATGCTGGTCGAGGCCGAGACCGATGGAAACCAGTTCGCCCTCACCTCCCTGGCAGTTCAAGATGAAGAACGTGTCGTCGAGCGTCACTCCGGCCACCGTTACTGCCGATCCCGGCACCCACGGGCCGTAACCGATGTTGGAAAAACCGCCACCGGAGTCGAAGGAAGCATTGATATCGCCGGTGATGTCGACATGGCAGTTGTCGTCGGTGACGATGGTCGCCGATGAATTGTCGGGTGGGGTCGTTACCTGAACGTCGCCATCGTCGCCTAGCGACGACGGCGAAGTTGCCGCAGGAGCGTCGGCCGGGGTGGGGAGTGTCGTACCGTCGCTGCTGCACCCAGCCAATGTTGTAACAATGGCGAGGCCGTAGACCTTGAGCGCCTGGGCTTTCATGGGTCGCCTTTCGAAGCGGTCGCGTTAGTTCGAAAAAGTAGCCAATTATCTGCCATCGTTGCAACGCATGAAGGTCGTTTACACACCCGCCCATCTGTTGCACGATCCACATGTCGAGTTCGAGACATCCACCGCCCACGCTCCCTGGGAGCACATCGGCCGCGCCGAGGCGATCCGCGAGACGTTGCAGGCCGATCAGCAATTCGACTTTCTCGAACCCTCGACTTGGGGGACATCACCGATCGAAGCGGTCCACAACCCGGGCCTGGTCAGGTTCCTGGCTGAGGGTTGGCGGCAATACGCCGCAGCTCACCCCGGAGTACGTGAGGTCGTTCCTGATGTCTTCTATCGCCCGGCGCTGCGCGACAAGATGAGCGCGGGGCGCGAACCGCAAGCGATCAACGGTCGCGTGGGCTACTGGTGCTTCGAGACCACCACCCCGCTCACCGAGGGCACTTATCAGGCGGCGCTCGGCGCGGTGGATACCGCGCTCACCTCCACCCGCCTTGTGCTCGATGGCGAGCACCACGCATATGGTCTCTGCCGCCCGCCCGGTCATCACGCCACTGCCGACCTGTACGGCGGCTACTGCTTCTTCAACAATGCTGCCGTCGCCGCCAACTATGTAGCGACCACCACCGGCAGCAAGGTGACGGTGCTGGATGTCGACTATCACCATGGCAACGGCACCCAGCAGATCTTCTACGACCGCGACGATGTGCAGTACGTCTCGCTGCACGGCGACCCGGCGCGTGCATACCCGTACTCGATCGGCTTCGCCGATGAAACCGGCGCCGGCCGTGGCCTCGGCTGCAACCGCAACTATCCGCTACCGGCGCGTGCCGACGACGACTTGTTCGTCGCGACACTCGCGGATGCATGTGAACAGGTGGCGGCGTTCGACCCGGCCTTGTTGATCGTCTCGCTCGGACTCGACACCTACATCACCGACCCGATCTGCTACCTGGCTGTCACCACCGAGGGTATGCGTCGTAGCGGCGCCGCCGTCGGCGAGTTGGGTCTGCCGACAGTCGTGCTGCAGGAGGGTGGCTACGACGTGTCGGCGTTGGGCGCCAACGTGCACGCCTGGTTGAGCGGTCTCGCCTGTTGACGAGCTAGTGCTTCGTGTCCGCGACAGCAGAAAGGAAGGCGGCACCGTATTGCTGCAGCTTGGCGGGACCGATGCCCTTGATCGCAGCCAGTTCGTCGAGTGAAGTCGGGCGCGCCGCGGCAATGGCGTGTAGCACGGAGTCGGGCAGCACGGTGAACGCTGGTTTGCCCGCGGCAAGTTGCTTACGAAGGTTGCGTAGCTCCTCGAACAGCGGGGTCGCCGTCGTGCGCGTCGAAATTGTGCCGATCTCAACTTTCACGGAAGGCTCCGTGCTGCAGTCGCTGATGAACGGTGACGGCTTGTCCGACGGGACGACGAGCACGTCGCGCGACGCGCGGGTGATGGCGACATGAAACAGCCGACGTTCCTCCTCCACGTCGTCGGCGAGACGATGCGGGAACTGGTCGGCATCGGCGTGGTGAACGATGACGAACGGCCACTCCTGTCCCTTCACCCGGTGCACTGTCGCCAGCATCACGCCGCCAGGCGCAGACTTGGTGGTGAGCGCCGTGCGTAGCCACTGCTCGAACGCGGCCGGGTCGGGCTGTAGTAAGGCGAGTTGCGCAAGCGCCGTGAGGTCGTCGTTCTGCGCGGCGCGGTTCATGCCGTGGCGATGAGCGTCGAGCTTGGCGATACTGCCGGCCAGCCCGAGTGAGTCGCGGAGTGCCGCCAGCAACGACTCGGTCGTGCCGCCGCTCTTGACGAGCTGCTGCAGCCGGTCGATGTCGGCCGCGAACTGGTCGACGGTGATGGCGTCGCGCTCGGTCGTGATGCGTGTGGCCAGCCGACGAAGCCCGGCGAGTGACGTCTGCTCACCGACCCAACCCGCGATGCGCGGGTGCAGCGGGCGCGAGGGGCGACGCAACGCCTCGCCGACGTCGGCGGCGGAGAAGTCTCCGCCAGAGCGCGCGAGACGCAACCACGCGAGCGTTGCCCTGACGGCGGTGCGCTCGAGAAACTCGACACCAACACCACCACTGGTCGCGACGCCCGCCGCGTGCAGCGCGACCTGTATCGGCGCCTGCAGCGAGTTGACCCGCGTGAGCACGGCGATGTCGTGCGGCGCGGCGCCGGCCCCGATTGCGGTCTGAACCGCCTGCGCCGTTATCGCCACCGAGTCGCCGGTAGATGGTGCGACCAGGAAACCGTCGCCGTCGGGTCGGCTGGCGCTGATTGTCTTCGGTACTCGCCGCCGGTTGTGGCGCAGCAACGTGTCGGCCGATCGCACCACGCCGGCGGGGCAGCGATAGTTGATCTCGAGCGGGTGCGCCCCCGCACCCGGGAACAGATCTCCGAAGTCGATCAGCCATGCGGGATCGGCACCGTTGTAGCCGTAGATCGTCTGGTCGTCGTCGCCGACCCCGAAGACCGCCGCATCGGGACCGGCAAGCAGACGCACCAGCAGCAGGTGAGCGGGCGTGAGATCTTGAAACTCGTCGACGAGCAATAGCCGGCACGAGCGTTGCGCCGTCGAACGAGCGCCGGGATCGCGCAGTAGCAATTCGATTGCGCGAAAGATCTGCTCGTCGAAATCGACGGTGGCTCGGCTGGCGAGCTCCGCGCGATAGTTCGAGAACACCTCCGCGAAACCGGCGACCTCACCGTCGTAGCGCGATTCGACCTCGGCTGGATCGACGAGGCCGAGGCGGGCGAGCGACAGAGCCTCGATCCAAGTGGCAACAGGGTCGGCGTTGCGAACGCGTGGAAACTTGACAAGCTTGGTGATCATCCGCCGAACCTCGGACTCCTCGATGGTTGCGAGTCGGTGAGGCTGTTTGGCGAACGGCGGCGTGCCGTTGATGATCGCGAGAGCAATGGCGTTGAGCGTGCGGATCTGTAGCCCGGCCAGGTCGGTGGTGCGGGCGGCGATCTCCTCTTGTGCTCGCTTGTTGAACGCGATCAACGTGATCGCCGACGGTGGTAGCTGCCACTGCTGTACCAGGTGCCGTGCGCGTTCGGTGAGCACTCGCGTCTTGCCCGAACCGGCGGGCGCGATGATGCGTGCCGCGCCGCCGTCGTGCACGACCGCCGCCTGTTGATCGGGCGCCAGGTCGACGGTCGTGTCGTTCCCGCGGGGGACCTTCAGCGAACCGTGCTCGACTGCCACGCGGTGCAGCACCGGTACGCCATTGATCGAGGAAGTGAACCGCGGGGGACCACCATCGAGCCAAGCGCGCGAACCGTCGCGCAGTCGGATATCGCCGCCGCCATCGTCGACTGTTCCTGCGCCAAGCGTGAGCGCACGATCTAGCAAGGGCCAGATTCCGTTCGCGTCGACGCGAAAATCGATCGAGTTGGCGTACAACATGTGCTGCAGTAGCTCGCGGTTGAAGCGCACACGCGGTCCGACGACATGTAGAGCCAAGTCGCTCCGAAACGGTTCTTGAATCGCGCGGTCGTGCTCTGGCGCAACCTCGAGCACCACCGCGCGGCGGAGCTGAGCGGCTTGTCGCAACTGCTCGGCCTGCCCGGCGGCGGGCAGTTCGACGGCGACGCGCGGCGCGTCGGCCCAATCGATCGGCGCTGCCTGACCGGGAGCAACAATCGCATTGCGCCCAAGCTGGCGCGGGCCACGTTCCATGCAGGCACCTTATCGAACGGATGTTCTATAACCTGATCCGGGGGTTTCGTGCCTTCCGGGGGTTTCGTGCACAAGTTCGGGTATCAAACCCCCCGGACGCATCAAACCCCCGTAGGTGGTGGTGATTGGCTCAGGAGGCTTTCAGTGCCTGGAGGACTCCGGTCCAGCGCTCGGGGTCGCTCTTGTAGGGAGCGTAGAAGGAGACTCGGTTGACCACGTCGCCGTACCGGCGATGGAGTTCGGGTGCGATCGACTCCGGGTCGCCGACGATTGCGAACGTGTTGAGAATGTCGTCGGTGATCAACTTGCCCATCTCCACCCAACCGCCCTTCTTCGACAGTGCGTTCAGTTCTTCGTGCAGACCGTTCCAACCGTGGAGTTCGAGCACTCCCTTGTAGGAGGGGGTGGAGCCGTAGAAGGCGATCTGTTGGCGGGTGCCGGCGTCAGCGGCAGCCATCTCCTTGTCGTTGGAACCGGTGACAACGAAGCTGGGACCGACTATCTCGAAGCCATCCATCGACTTACCCGCCTTGGCGCGGCCGCGCTCGAGGGCGGGAAGCGTGACCTCGCGCAGGTAGCGCTCGGTGGTGAAGCCGTGACAGATGAAACCGTCGCACACCTCACCGGCAGTCTCGGTCATCAGCTCGCCGACACCGGCGAGAAACACCTTGGGCACTCCGAAGCCGGCGAGGTCGGCGCGGTCGGGCGCGAAGAACGGCGTCATCAGGGTGTGCGTGTAGAACTCGCCACGAAACGCGAGGGGAGCGCCGTTCTCCCACGTGTCCCAGATCGCGCGTATTGCCATGATCATCTCGCGCATGCGTGCCGCCGGGTGACTCCACTCCATGCTGAACCGCTTGGTGATGTGCGGCTTGATCTGGCTGCCGAGCCCGAGCACGAACCGGCCCTTCGAGAAGGCCTGCATGTCCCAGCCGATGTGGGCAAGCGTCATCGGGTTGCG
>JACQZX010000054.1 GCA_016213665.1 Actinomycetota bacterium
CGCATTGAGAACGGATCGGTGGCAGAGTGATTGGCGTGCACGGCGACGAACCGGTGAGGTTGGGAGAGAGCCTTCACGACGTCGTCCGCTCGCTGCGCCCTCCCAATGGCAGCGACGCGAGTGTGCCGGCGCTCGCCAGTGCTCTCGGAGGAGTCTTCGGCCGGTGGGAAGAAGCCGTCGGCGACGCGTTGGCGGCACACGTGCAACCGGTAAAACTCGACGGAGCGCTGTTGGTCGTTGTGGTCGACGACCCGGCGTGGGCGACGCAGTTGAAGTTCCTGGAGGTCACACTGAAGCAGCGATTGGCCGAAATCGCCGGTGTCACGATCGAACGCATCGACGTGCGTGTCGGCCGCTGACGATTGCTGTCGTCAGCGGGCCGTGCCACTACCCTTCCGCGGATGATTCGCGTGCTGAGAGCCTTCGTCGTGTTGTTGCTGGTGACGGGCACGGCCTGTGGTCGCGGACGCAACAACACGGTCGATTCCACAACCAACCCGACAGCGGCGCCCGTCGCCACCGATGGTGGGTCCACTGTCTCACCCGCAGAGTCGTCGGCGGGCTACGAGTCGGCGATTACCGACGAAGTCGTCGACAACCCAACCTTCGACGACTTCGAGTCACAGATCACGGGCTTGATCAAACGTGCCGGGTTGCCGGGAGCATCGCTGCTGGTAGTCCAGCACGGCGAGTTGATCGAGCAGGAAGCTTGGCTGGATTACTCACTCGACACGGTTGTGCCGATCGCGTCAGGCAGCAAGTGGCTGACGGCGGCGACGATCATGACTCTCGTCGACGAAGGGTTGATCGCCCTCGACGCTCCGATCTCGACCTATGTCGCACAGGCGGCGGGCACACGTGCCGGCGAGATCACGATGCGGCAATTGCTGTCACTCACCTCCGGGCTGGTCAGTGACGACGACGTTCCTTGCGTCAGTGATCCGGAAGCGGAATTGGTCGAGTGTGCCCGCACCTTGGCATCGATCCCGCTCACCGAAGCTCCCGGCAAGGTCTTCCGATATGGCGGCCAGCACATGTACTTGGCGGGCGCGATCGCCGAGCTCGTGACCGGGGTTCCGTACGCCGACCTGTTTCGGCAGCGGATTGCCGAGCCGTTGGGAATGGACAAGACGTATTTCGTCCAGGTCGACGGCAGTCGCTACACAGATGTCACTAATACAGCGCCCGCCGGCGCGGCCGTATCGACCTTGGGCGATTACGGTCGTTTCCTGGAGATGATTGTGCACGACGGCGTGCTGCCCGACGGCACACGATTGCTGTCATCACAGGCGATCGCCGAGATGCAGACCAATCAAATCACCGAGGCCCGCTATGGCAACGCTGCCCCGTTTCGGGTCGCCGACGAGTCACCCTACGGACTCGGTGAGTGGCTCGATTGGACCGCGCCTGACGGAACCGCATTAGTGCTTTCCAGCGATGGGTCGTTGGGTTTCCGTCCGTGGATCGACAAACAGAACGACCTGTTCGGCGTCTACCTGGTTCGCGACGACGGCTCCGCTGCCGTTGATGGAAACCCCGACCCAGACGCCGACGATGCCAACCAGGTGTACGTCAGCGGCAACTGGATTTACGAGCTGGTCGCGGAGGCCCTGGGAAATCCGCTGCCGGCAGTGAAGTATCCCGACCACTGATTCCGGAGCGTTCTAAAGGCGCCGAATTACACCTCTCGGTGACACCCCGCGGGTAGGCTGTACCTACGTCGCGACCACGGCTGCCGGGCAGGATGCCAGCTCATACGTCGCCAACATCACCGCAGGTCACGGCCTGTTTTCTCCGAGCGAACGAGGTAAGAGTGTCGTCCAGCGACAAACAGCCAAGTGCCGACTATGGCGCGAAGGACATTCAGGTTCTGGAGGGTCTCGATCCGGTCCGCAAACGCCCCGGCATGTACATCGGTTCCACCGGTTTGGCGGGCCTCCACCACCTGATTTGGGAGGTCGTCGACAACTCCGTCGACGAGGCGATGGCCGGCTTCTGCACGCGCATCGGTGTCACCCTGCTGGCCGACGGAGGTTGCCGCGTGGAGGACAACGGCCGCGGCATTCCCGTCGATCCGTTGACCTCCGGACCGCACAAGGGTAAGAGCGCCGCCCAGGTCGTCCTCACCGTGTTGCATGCCGGCGGCAAGTTCGGCGGCGGCGGCTACAAGGTCTCCGGTGGCTTGCATGGCGTCGGAGTGAGTGTGGTCAATGCGCTCAGCGAGCGACTGCTGATCGAGATCGACAAGTCCGGCGCCCGCTATCAGCAGGAGTACGCCAAGGGCGGCAAACCGCAGGGCAAACTCGCCAAGGTCGGTGCCACCCCCGCGCGTGGTCGCAAGAGTGGCACCACGGTCACGTTCTGGCCAGATCCCACCGTGTTCGTTGCCGAAGGCACCGAGTTCCTGGCCCGCACCGTGCTCGAGCGCCTGCAGACGATGGCCTTCCTCAACAAGGGCCTCGAGATGGTCTTCAAGGATCTGCGGCCCGAGAAGGAACAAGACGTCACCTACCAGTACCGCGGCGGCATCATCGACTTCGTCAAGCACCTCAACGCGTCCAAGGACGCTTTGTTCACCAAGGTTGCCCACTTCGAAGACGAAGACAACGAGGGCGGCCAGACGCTTGAGATCGCAATGCAGTGGAATACGGGTTACTACGAGGGCATCCACGGCTACGCCAACGGCATTTCCACCATCGAGGGTGGCATGCACGTCGAGGGTTTCAAGACCGCGCTCACCAGCGTGGTCAACAAGTACGCGCGCTCGAAGAACCTTCTGAAGGAAAAGGAAGACAATCTCCTCGGCGAAGACATCCGCGAAGGAATCACCGCCATCATCTCGGTGAAGTTGCGCGATCCGCAGTTCGAGGGGCAGACGAAGGCCAAGTTGGGCAACGTGCCGATGCGCAGTTTCGTGCAGAAGGCAACCAACGAACGATTGGCGGAATGGCTCGAGGAGAATCCCACCGAGGCCAACAAGATGGTGAAGAAGGGGTTGGCGGCGGCGCAGGCGCGTGTCGCCGCCAAGAACGCGCGCAACGCCATCCGTCGCAAGACCGCGCTTGCCGGCGCCGGCATGCCCGACAAACTGAAGGATTGCAGCAGCGGTAACCCTGAGGAAAGCGAACTGTTCATCGTCGAGGGCGACTCCGCCGGTGGGTCCGCGCTCAACGCCCGCGATCCGCGCACGCAGGCACTGTTGCCGATTCGCGGCAAGATCCTCAACGTCGAGCGCGCCCGGCTCGACAAGATGCTCAAGAACAACGAGATCCAAGCACTCATCACCGCCATCGGTGGTGGTGTCGGCGACGAGTTCGCCGTCGAAAAGGCCCGCTATCACAAGGTGATCGTGCTCTGCGACGCCGACGTCGATGGCAGCCACATTCGCACGTTGCTGCTCACATTCTTCTTCCGCCAGATGCGCGGGCTCGTCGAGTCGGGGTTCGTCTACATCGCACAGCCACCGTTGTTCTCGACGCTCGTTGGCAAGGAGAAGATCTACCTCAAGGATGAGTCGGCCAAGAACGACTTTCTGGAAGCCCACCCGACCCACAAGAACGACTTCAACCGGTTGAAGGGTCTCGGCGAGATGGACTGGCAGGAGTTGAAGCCGACCACGATGGATGTGACCACGCGCACACTGCTGCAGATCACCGTCGCCGACGCAGCCCTGGCCGACGACATCACCAGCACGCTGATGGGCGACGACGTCGACCTACGCAAACAATTCATCACGACCAACGCCCGCGACGTACGAAATCTGGACTTCTGACATGAATGAGCTCACATGAGTGACGCACCTGCACCGCCCTCGGACACCAACGGTGGAGGCCACGACGACATCGAACCGATCCAGTTGCAGGTCGAGATGGAGCGCAGCTTCCTCGACTATGCGATGTCGGTCATCATGTCGCGGGCCCTTCCAGACGTGCGCGACGGGCTCAAGCCCGTGCATCGCCGCATCATCTGGGATATGGAGCAGCAGGGGTTTCGCCCTAACCGCGCCCACGTGAAGTCGGCACGCGTCACCGGCGACACGATGGCCAAGTATCACCCTCACGGCAACCTGGCGATCTACGACGCCTTGGTTCGCATGGCGCAGCCATTCAGTCTGCGCCACCCACTGATCGACTTCCACGGAAATTATGGAAGCCCCGACTTTGGAGCGGCCGCGGAACGTTATACCGAGTGCCGTCTGCATCCGTTGGCGATGCAGATGCTGGCCGACATCGACGAGGACACCGTCGACATGTTGCCCAACTACGACAACACCACCGAAGAGCCCGCAGTCTTGCCGTCGCGGTTCCCGAACCTGCTGGTCAATGGAAGCCAGGGCATCGCGGTGGGTATGGCGACCAGTATCCCGCCGCACAATCTGGGCGAGGTCATCGACGCCGCAATCCACTTGCTCGACAATCCCGAGGCGAGTGTCGACGACCTGATGCAGTTCGTCAAAGGCCCCGACTTTCCCACCGGTGGCAGCATCCTCGGGCGCGCCGGAATCATCGATGCCTATCGCACGGGGCGCGGCAGCATCAAGATGCGGGCGACAGCCACCATCGAAGAAGGCAAGCGTGGCCAGATGCACATTCTGGTGAGCGAATTGCCGTACCAGACCAGCTGCAACGCCATCGCCAGCCGGATTCAAGAGTTGGTCGACGCCGGCGACCTCGATGGCATCGCCGACGTCAACGACGCCTCCGCGGCCGCGAAGACAAATCTGGTGATCACACTGAAGCGCGACGCCAACGCCAATGTGGTGATGAACAACCTGTTCAAGCTCACTCAGCTGCAAACCAGTTTCCCGGTCAACATGGTGGCATTGGTCGACGGCGTGCCGCGCACGCTCAACCTGCTGCAGGCACTCGAGGGTTATCTGCGTCACCAGGTGCACGTCATCACCCGCCGCACCGAGTTCCGCCTCAAGCGGGCCAAGGAACGCGAGCACAAACTGCAAGGACGCATCAAAGCCCTCGACGTGCTCGACGAGGTGATTGCGCTCATCCGCGCCAGCGACGACGCACCGGCAGCCAAGGCCGGCCTGATGGCGAAGCCTTTCAAGTTCACAGAGATCCAAGCGATCGACATCTTGGAAATGCGCCTCTCGCAACTCACCCGCTTGAGTCGCATCGATTTGGAAACCGAGCTTGCCGATGTAACAGCCCGCATCATCGAACTGCAGAGCATCCTCGACGACCCCGTGAAGCTGCGGAGCGTCATCAACACCGAGATGTCGGCCATCAAGCAGGAATTTGCGACGCCGCGTGTCTGCCCGATCACCTACGACTCCGGCGAGATGAGCATGACCGATCTGGTCGACGACAAGGAACTGGTCGTCGTCATGACCGAGGCGCAATACGTCAAGTCGGTGCCCGCGGCATCGTTCAAGACACAGGGTCGCGGTGGTCGCGGCGTCAGCGGTGCCAAGTTGAAGAGCGACGACATCGTCCGCCACGTGATCTTCACCACCGCACACGCCTATCTGCTCTTCTTCAGCAACCGCGGCAAGGTCTACCGCTTGCGGGCGATGGATCTGCCCGAGCGCGAGCGCACTGCCAAGGGCATGCCGATCGTCAACCTGTTGCCGCTGCAGGCCGGCGAGTCGATCCAGGCGATCATCGATACGCGCGATTTCGCGGGCGAACGCAATCTGTTCTTTGCCACCCGGCAAGGGGTGGTGAAGAAGACCGCCTTCAACGAGTACGACAGCGGTCGCCGCGATGGATTGATTGCCATCAACCTCCGCAAGGGTGACGAGCTGGTGAAGGTGATCGAGACCAGCGGCAGCGACGACATCTTCATGGTGACCCGCAAGGGCATGAACATTCGCTTCCACGAGAAGGGCGTGCGCGCGATGGGCCGTGCCGCCTCCGGTGTACGCGGCATCAAGTTGAAGGCTGGCGACGAAGTCGTGTCGGTCGACGTTGCCCGCGATGACACCGCCATTCTCATTGTCACCGAATCCGGCTACGGCAAGCGTACGCAACTCGAACGGTTCAACGTGCAGGGCCGCGGCGGCATGGGCGTCATCGGCATCAAGCTCACCGGCAAGAAGGGCCACGTGGTCGCGGCCTTCATGGTTGGCCTCGATGACGAGATTGTCGCCGTGTCCAGTGGTGGCGTCACCATTCGTATGCCTGTGCGCGACATCAGTTCCCAGGGTCGCAGTGCCACCGGCGTACGCGTGATGAGCCTCGACAGTGGGCAATCGGTCGCGTCGGTGGCACCAATTCTGGCCAGCGACGAGGATTAGTACCCGCGCCCGATTCGGCGCGTTATTGCGACACCGTTCGCCATTCTCAACTGTTGTTCGACTTGAGGAGTGGTGATGCGTCGGAAGTCAGATCGCGGTCAGGCGACAGTGTTGTTGCTCGCTTTTGTGATTGTGCTGGTGGTGTTGCTGACGGCGATTGGCCACTTCAGTGTGCGAATCGCCGCTCGCGAGCAGGCACAGTTGGCCGCCGATGCCGCGGCCTTGGCTGGAGTGGTCGGTGGCGCACCGGCGGCGGAGCGATTGGCAATCGCCAACCATGCCGTGCTGCTCAGCTACACCAAGGTCGGCGACGACGTGATCGTCGAAGTTCGGGTTGGCTCCGAGTCCGCTCGTGCCCGCGCGACACGCGCCCCCTGATCAGGGTGGCTTGCCTACACTCGCTTCGTGGACAATGGCGACACCACTGCCGAGGACACCGCGGCCATTACCACCGCCGCGGCCGCCGGCCCTCGCAAACGCCCGCCGACTTCCCAACGTGAACGTCGCCAAGCCGATGGATCGGCCGACGTTCGCCCGGCGCCGGCCGTAAATCGCAGAAAGCCAGCCCAGCGACCGACAAGGGTTGCTGCCGCCGCGACGGTGGCAGTTGTCGAGCGCGTGATCGACCCACTGATGGCCGCCACCACACCGGCGCCGGTCGCGCCGGTGAAGCGGCCGACTCCGAAGAAGGTTCGCCCGCCGCTGTTTGAAGATGTTCCGGAAGCACCGGTCGTGTACACATCGGCCGTCAGTGACCTCGCCGAGAGCGATGTCATCGACGACGTTCCCTACGTGCTCCCAACGATCATCCACGGTGAACCCGACCCGGAACCGGCAGAGGTGAAAGTCACCCCCGACGGCGAAGGCGCTGAAGACGCCGAGGTCACGCAACCGTCGCGACCCAAGGGGACGACCTTGCCGGCCGTGTTGGCACGGGGAAGAGAAGTCGGGCACAAGGTTCTGCGTCGCCTGCAACCGGCGGGAATTCCACGCCAGCATCCACGAGTGCGTCGCGTCACGCGCGTGATTCGTCACGTCGATACGTGGAGCGTTTTCAAGGTTGCGCTTCTGTTCAACATCTTCTTCTACTGCGTGTCGCTCACATCAGCCGTGATGTTGTGGCGGGTCGCCTTGAATACCGGCACAATCGAGAACATCGAACGGTTCTTCGAGAGCTTTGGGTGGCAGACGTTTCAGTTGAAAGGTGGCGAGATCTATCACGCCGCTTGGGTGGCAGGCATCTTCATCGTTGTTGGTTTAACCGGTATGGCCGTGCTGGTGGCGACGCTGTTCAACCTGATCACCGACCTGATCGGAGGCATTCGGGTGACCGTCTTGGAAGAGGAGGTGGTCGCCTTCGACGAAGCGGCTCCGCGCTGGCGCAGGATTTCGCGCCCATCACAGCCCTTCGATGGTGAGTCGCAGCTCGATTGATGGTTTCCGGTCGGCCCCGCTAGCCTTGCCTACCGCTACTGGGGCTATAGCTCAGTTGGTTAGAGCGCATCCCTGATAAGGATGAGGTCACAAGTTCGATTCTTGTTAGCCCCACAACAATGCCGTTAGCGAATGGCCCATCAGTGACCTCGCGGTCAGTGTGCAGCGAGCGACTGAAAGTGCACGATCTCCAGGCCGGTCGGATCGTGTACCGCGAACGAGCGGTGGCCCCACGGTGTGTCGGTGATGGGCCGCAGGATCGAGACGCCAGCCGCTGCGAGACGATCGTGCACCGATTCGACATCGTCGTGCTGCACCGACACGAACACTCCACTCACCGGGTCGCTGCTGGCGCGTTCGACCAACTCGATGCGGGCCGTCTCGCCGTAGCCGAATAGGCAGCCGCGGCCCTGTCCGTCGGTGGCCGGCCACTCGTGGGTCACCGGCCACCCGAGTAGTTCTCCGTAGAAATGACACGCCTCGTCGAATGCAGTCGTGAAGCGGACGATACGAATCTCCATACGAGCACCGTACTCACGTCGTCGGGGTGCAGTTGAGCCGGGCTTGGTACCATCGCAGTCATGAAGACGCTACGCCGCTTTCTTGTCGCGTTGTCACTGGCCGGAACCATTGCCGGCGTTCTGCGCATGCGCGGCAAGGGCGGGGTGCCCCCGCAGGAGGGCGGCTGGCGCGAAGTCAGCGTGCCCCCGAAATGACCGAAGCGATCGTCGGGGTTGTCGGCTGCGGCATCACCGGTGGCAGCGTTCTCGCTCATCTCACCCTCGCCGGCATCCGCGTCGCGACCTACGACCCAGCCAACATCACCAGCAACGCCGTGCGCGTCGACGATGCTGCCGATCTCGCCGTTTGCGACTTGGTCGTGCTGGCGCATCCGGCACCGCACGTTCAGCTAGCGCGGCGTCTCCTACAGTCGGGCACTTCGGTTGTGTCGATCAGCGACGACCTGGATGACGTTCGCGGTCTGCTCGCCCTGGAGCCCGAGGCTGCGGCAAACAGTGTTGTGTTGGTGGTGGGTGCAGGCATGGCACCCGGGTTGTCTGGCCTGCTGGCTCGCTATCTCGCGGGACAACTCGACAGTCTTGAGGAGATTCACGTGGCGATTCATGGCACCGCCGGGCCGGAGTGCGCTCGCCAGCATCACCAAGCACTCGGCGATACGGCTTTGGGTTGGCACGACGACGAATGGATTGAACCACCGGGCGGCAGTGGGCGTGATCTGGTTTGGTTTCCGGAGCCGATCGCGGCCCACGATTGCTACCGCGCCGCTTTGGCCGACCCTCTGCTGCTGCAACGATCATTTCCGGCGGCGAGTCGAATCTCGGCACGTGTCTCGGCGACTCGCCGCGACCGGTTGACCGCTCGCTTTCCGATGCTGCTGCCGCCGCATGCTTCCGGCGACCTCGGTGCGGTGCGCGTGGAGGCACGCGGTGCCGACGCCAACGGCGGGCGCAGCACTGTGATTGCAGGTGCCGCCGCGCCAACTGCCGATCTGGCTTCCGCGGTAGCAGCGGCTGTCGTCTTTGCGCTGATCGAACATCGCTTGCCCGGTGGGGTGTAC
>JACQZX010000055.1 GCA_016213665.1 Actinomycetota bacterium
ACGACCTATCGCTGGTGACCGCTGCCCAAGGAGGCGACCGCAACGCGCTCGACCGGTTGCTGCGCCGCCACTTCGACCGCATGCACGCGGTCTGTCGCCGCATCACGGGCAACGAGGCCGACGCCGCCGACGCCGCGCAGGAGGCGATGATCGCCGTCGTGCGCGGAATTGCCCGTTTCGACGGGCGCTCGACATTCGCGACATGGGCCTACCGAATTGCCACCAACGCCAGCCTCGACGAACTCCGCCGACGTCGGCGGAGACCGCAACTGGCCGGCCGCGAGCGCGACGATCATGGGCCGCGACCGGCACCGGAACCGATCGATCACGACGCCGATCTACGCATCCAACACCTCGCCGACCGTTTCGACCTCGATGCCGCGCTGGCGGCGCTTCCCGAGGACTTTCGTCTCCCGGTCGTGCTGCGCGACGTCGCCGACCTTGACTACGCCGAGATCGCGGAAGCGCTCGATATACCCATCGGCACCGTCAAGAGCCGCATCGCCCGCGGCCGCGCCGTCGTCGCGGCGGCGATTTCGCACCCCGACGGGAACCAACAGCCCCGTTACGACCGTCAAACACCTGATCCCGGTACGAACGCACCAGGAACGACCGACTCATGACTCCCGACCTCGCTCTCGAACTTGCCAGCGCCTACCTCGATGGCGAGGTCACCGCTACCGAGCGCGCCGAGGTTGAGGGTTCGGCCGAACTGCTGGGGCGAGTGGCATCGTTGCGGGCAGCGCGGTCGGTACTGGCCGCGATACCGGTGGTCACCGAAGACGTTCGCGAGAACGCCATCGTCGCTGCGCTCGCCGAGTTCGGGGCAAGCTCGGTTGAACGCAACGGTTCCGTCGTAACGCTGGCCGACCGTCGCCGGTGGCCGAAGACGGCTCTCTCCGCCGCGGCCGCGGTGCTGTTGGTCGGCATCGTCGGTGTCACCGTTTTGCAGAGCACAGACGAAGAGAAATCTGCAGACACTGCGGCGACCAGCGAACCGAAGTTGGCAGATGCAAGCACCCAAGACGAGTCGGTTGCCGCGGCACTGCCGCCCAATGTCGGCGGCGAGGCACCGCAACCGGCCGAGTTCGCAGTGCAGATCGACGATCCACAGCAACTGCTGTTGCTCGATACGCCTCCGACGGAGGTCGCCGACACGACAGCCGCGCAACGGGTGGAGACGCTGAACTTCTCCGCACTCGCCTGCATGCCCGATGGGTGGGTGTTCCTCGGCGACATCTACTACCGCGGCGTCATCGCGATTGCCGTTCGCGATGGAGCAACCGGCGTGACCGAGGCGATCGACGGCAACTGCAGCGTTCTGGCCAGCGCCACCCCCTAGGTCGTACTATCCGGCGGTGCAAGTCACCCTGCTGATCGCCACTGTCGCAGCCGCACTGACCAACTGGTGGGCGCGCTGGCACGACAACCGACCAGTCGAGACCTGGGCCAAGCCACTCACCACCATGGCCGTTATCGCCCTCGCGATCGCCAACGACGCAGAGATCAGGTATTCGGGGATCGCCGTTGTGGCGTTGGTGCTTTGTCTGGAGGGCGACATCGCGCTGCTGCCCGCCGTCGACAAGTTCATTGCCGGGCTGGCGTCATTCCTGTTCGGTCACGTGATGTTCATCGTTCTTTTCGCTCGCTACCAGCTACCCAACCGGACGCTCGGGGCGGTGGCACTCGGCGGCACAGTCGCGCTGGCTGCTACGGCGGGTCGAATGATCGTGCGCGGTGCCGCTCGCCAGGATCGGGCGCTGCGCCTACCAGTCGCCGTCTACCTGGCGGTCATCTCGGCGATGACGGTCTTCGGTTGGGCGACCGGTCGCGGCTGGGTGATCGCGGGAACGACGCTCTTCGTCGTCAGCGACACGTTGCTGGGCTGGGGCCGCTTCGTCGCCGCCGGAGATGACGCCCGAGATGGTGCTGAGAAGTGGCGATCAACTGCCGTGATGGTCACCTATCACGGCGCGATCGCCGCCCTCGCCCTCAGCCTCTGGTAGATAGGCTCGGCCGCATGCCCGGAAATCCCTTCACCGATCCCAAGTGGGCCCCTGATCTTGCCGACACCGTCGAGCGCCTGGTCGCCAAGGTGCGCAGCGTCGCCACCGACAATGCCGTTAGGGCATCGCGCGCCGTCGTGTTCGGCACGCTGGGGCTGATCTCGCTGCTCATTGCTGCTCCGTTGGGCATCATTGCCTTTACCCGCTTTGCGCAGGTCGTTCTGAGCCGCATGACCCGCACCGAGCACGCCACCACTGTGTGGCTCTCGTACATGATCACCGGCGGGCTGTTGATGCTGCTGGGGTTTGTCGCGCTGGCCAAGCGGCATCCCAGAAAGGCTGACGAGGCCAAGCAGTGAAGCATCACCGGGTGATCATCATCGGCTCCGGCCCCGCCGGGTTGACGGCCGCCATCTACACGGCGCGTGCCAACCTCGCGCCGCTCGTCATCGAGGGCGAACCTTCGAGCACCAGCGATCAGCCGGGCGGGCAACTGATGCTCACCACCGAGGTCGAAAACTTCCCTGGGTTTCCCGCCGGAATCATGGGTCCGGATCTGATGGTTCGGTGTCGCGAGCAGGCCGCCCGCTTCGGTACCGAGTTCCTCACCGCCAAGGCAACAGCCATCGACTTCAGCGAGCGCCCGTTCAAGGTGTGGGTTCGCGACGATCTCTACACCGCCGACGCCGTCATCGTCAGCACCGGCGCGCAGAGCCTGATGCTCGGCCTGGAAGCCGAAAAGCGCCTGCTTGGCCACGGACTTTCGACCTGTGCGACCTGCGACGGCTTCTTCTTCCGGGGTCATGAGATTGCCGTTGTCGGGGGCGGCGACAGTGCCATCGAGGAAGCAACATTCCTCACCAAGTTCGCAACCAAGGTGTCATTGATCGTCCGCCGCCACGAACTACGTGCCTCCAAGATCATGCAGCAGCGGGCGCTCGCCAATCCGAGGATCGAGATCGTCTGGGACACCGTCGTCGACGACCTACTGGGCAGCGATTCCTTGCAAGGTGCCATCGTGCGCAACGTCGTCAGCGGCGAAAGCACCACCCTTGCCGTAACCGGATTGTTCATCGCCATCGGCCACCGCCCGAATACCGACCTGTTCAAGGGCGTGCTGGAGATGGACGACAACGACTACCTGGTCACCCGTGCCGGTTCCAGCTTCACCAAGATCGACGGCGTGTTCGCCTGTGGCGACGTGCAAGACCACACCTACCGTCAGGCGGTCACGGCCGCCGGTTCGGGCTGTATGGCGGCCATCGACGCCGAGCGGTGGCTGGAAGCGCAACTTCACAGCTAGCCGACAGGTGGTAGTTACCGCCGGAATTACGGCGCCGTGATTCGGGTTGCACAGAGGTAACATCACGATCCCTACCGAAAGGACCCAGCCGTGGCCAATGGCATCGTCACCCTCACAACCGCAACCTTTGACGAGCAGGTCAACGCCGCCGACAAGCCGATCGTCGTCGATTTCTGGGCGGAATGGTGTGGTCCGTGCAAGATGATCGCGCCGATTTTGAGCGAGATCGCCACCGAGCAGGCCGGCGTCACCATCGCCAAGCTCAACGTCGACGAGAATCCCGAGATCGCGATGCGCTACAACGTGATGAGCATCCCCACGCTGTTGATTTTCGACAAGGGCGAAGTGCGCAAGAAGATCGTCGGCGCAAAAGGGAAGGGCCAACTCCTCGAGGAGCTGAACGAATTCCTGCCTACCTCCCGCTGACACCCGGTCAAAGCGGCGAGGCAATCCGCGATCTTCAGCGGCGCCTCAGTGCTGCCGGGTTCCCGCCTACGGGCGCCGAATCCGGGTCATTCTGTGCCGAGACCGCGTCGGCGGTGCGGGCCTTCCAGCGGGGGCGAGGCCTGACCGAGAGTGGCATTTGCGACACCCACACCTGGGCCGCACTGGTCGAGGCCTCGTGGAAGCTCGGCGACCGGCCGTTGCTGCTCACATCACCGAATCTGCGAGGCGACGACATCGCCGAACTGCAATCCCGTCTTGCCCGTCTCGGTTTCGATTGTGGGCGCGTCGACGGCACGTTCGGACCGCGCACCAACCGCGCCCTGGTCGACTTCCAATCCAATTGCGGTATTCGCCCCGATGGCGTCTGCGGCCCGCGAACGGTACGGGCATTGCTGGTCGTCAGTACACAGACTGGCGACGGGCCAGGCGTCGGCGCCGTACGCGACCGCGAACGTCTCCGCCTCGGCCTCGCCTCGGTGGCCGACTGTCGCCTCGTTGTCGGTCAGTACGGAGGGTTGAGCAGCGTCACACGCTCGTTGGCCGGCGAGTTACGCCGCCGCGGGGCGACGGTGATGCCACTCGATGAGCCCGACGCCGTGACCCAGGCCGTAGCCGCCAACCACTTCAACGCCGACGCCTACATCGGTTTCGAGGCACACACCGACGCCGTGGCGGTTGCGTACTTCTATCAGGTACCGACCTATGAGTCGGCGGGGGGGCGGGCGTTGGCGGAGTTGATCGTCACCCAACTGAGCGCGACCGATCTCTTCACCGGGACGGGCGTGTTACGCCCCAGTGCTCGTGGCATGCGCCTGCCCGTGCTTCGCGAAACGCGCATGCCGGCGGTGCTGCTGCAGGTGGGTCCGGTTCGGGCGGCCACGGACGCTAGCCCGCATTTGGCGGCGTCGGTGCTGAGAGCCGTCGAGTTGTGGACCTTAAGTGGCGGGCACTGAATCCTGAGAACAGTAAAGTTCAAGTAGAGACTTTATCAACAGCTTTTTCCCCCGGTGTGCGTAAAGGTCAACAGCACGTTTTCCGGAAATCTCACTCTGAGTCGACTCTCCGATTCGATCCAACACTATCAGCGGTCATCTGGCGGTAGATTCGCTCGAGATCCTCAAGGTCGGCAAAGCTGATCACGACCTTGCCCTTGCCGGCCGCCATCGAGATGCTGACCCGTGTGGACAAATGATCGGCGAGCAACTCCTCCAACTCGAGTAACCCCGGCGGACGAAGACGGGTCGCACCCGTCAGCCCGGCACCGTCGCCGACGCGGCCAACTTTGCCGACTCCGTTCTCGCCACCGTCGCCACCGCCCGACCCTCCGCTGCGTTCGCGAACCGCCTCTTCCAGTGCTCGTACCGACCATTGCTCACTTACCGCCCGCCGGGCCAGCTGCTCCTGGAACGCACGATCGGGCGTGCCCAGCAACGCCTTGGCATGGCCGGCGGTCAGCCGCCCGTCGGCGAGCAGTGCCTGGATGGAGGCAGGCAACGACATCAACCGCAGCGTGTTGGTGACCGCCGAGCGACTCTTGCCCATCCGTTTGGCAACCTGCTCGTGGGTCAAGGAGAAGTCCTCGATCAACTGCTGGTAGCCGGCAGCCTCTTCCAGTGGGGTGAGATCCTGACGGTGCAGGTTCTCGATGAGCGCGCGCTCGACGGAGCCGATGTCGTCGGTCTCGCGGATGATGGCCGGGATTACTGCCAAGCCCGCCCGCCGGGCGGCCCGCCACCGTCGCTCACCGGCGATCAGTTCGAAGGTGCCATCACCGGTCGGTCGCACGAGCACCGGTTGCAACACGCCGATCTCGCGTATCGAATCGGCGAGTTCGGCGAGCGATTCCTCGTCGAAACGCAAGCGCGGTTGATGGGGATTGGGCTCGATCGCCGAGACGGCGATCTCCAGCAAACGCGGCGAATCCCCCGTTTCCACGGCTGCCGCATCGCTGGGGATCAGCGCCCCGAGCCCTTTACCGAGACCGCTGAGCCGGGCCACCGCTCACCTCCTTGGCGACTGAACGGTAAGCCGAAGCGCCGCGTGAGGTGGGGTCGAAGGTAATGATCGATTGACCGAAGGAGGGCGCCTCCGAGAGGCGCACGGTGCGGGGCACGACCGTCTTGCAAACCTTGTCGCCGAAGTGCTCGCGCACCTCACTGACCACTTGATCGGCCAACTTGGTGCGGCCGTCGTACATCACACACACGATGGTGCTCACTTCCAGTTGCGGGTTGAGGTTGCGTTTGACCAGATCGACGTTACGCAGCAGTTGCCCGAGACCCTCGAGGGCGTAGTACTCGCACTGGATCGGCACCAGCACCTCAGCGGCAGCATTGAGACCGTTGACGGTGAGCAAACCCAACGAGGGCGGGCAGTCGATGAGCACGTAGTCGTAATCGGCGACAACGCCATCGATCGCCCGCTTCAGCCGGCTCTCACGGCCGAACGCCGGCACCAACTCGATCTCGGCGCCAGCCAGATCGAGGCTGGCCGGCGCCACGAACAGGTTCTTGACCGCTGCCGGCTCAACGCAGTTCTCGAGCGGCGACTCGTTCATGATCACGTTGTACATCGACGATTCGAGTCCACGACTGTCGATTCCGAGACCGGTGGAGGCGTTGCCCTGCGGATCGAGATCGACGATCAAGGTGCGATAACCAAGCTCGGCGAGGCATGCCCCGAGATTGACGGTCGTTGTGGTCTTGCCGACCCCCCCTTTTTGGTTCGCGATCGCGATCACCCGTGGCAGTGCACGGCGAGGGGAAGCTGCTGTTGCCATCTGACTACGACTCCTGCTCACTGACATTGCTGGTGCTGATCAGCGAATTGGCGGGGTGGATGGGGCGCAGGATAGCGGACTTCGCCGCGCTCGGGCCTGCATGGCCGCATAAACCCGGGCCGATGTTCCACGTGGAACGCGGCGACCCTAGCCGTCCGGTCAGGATCTGTTCCACGTGGAACATCGGCGTCGGTGAGCGGCGGACCCTAGGTGCTAGGGAGCTTTCGGAACACCCGAACTCCGCCACCAGGGCGGCCAGCAGCACGATCACTCTCCACCAAGCCGACGCTGCCCAGCATGGCGGTCGGCCATCTCCCCGAAGATTCTTGCGGTGGCTCGCTGACCACCAGTGTTCCTCCAGGTGCCAGCAGTTCCGCTGCCCATCGGGAGGTCACCTGTGGTGCGGCAAAGCTACGTGCAGTCACGGCATCGAAGCTGTTCGGTCGAATCCTCGCCAAAGCTGCCACATCGCCGGCGAAGACCTCCACATGATCGGTCACCCCCAGCGCCCGCACCGCCTTCTGCAATAGATCCGAGCGACTGCGCCGCCGTTCTACCAGCATGACGGATATGTCCGGCCTCCGCATGGCGATCACGAGGCCGGGCAGACCGCCCCCGGAGCCGAGGTCGGCCAGGGAATAAGCCCCCGGCGGTAGTGCGTCGACGAACCGCTCGGCATGGGCGACGGCGACGGTGAGCGACGCCTCTCCGATCGCGCCGCGGGTGCGGATATCGCCGAGAACCGCCAGTAGTGCAGAGTCCTCAGGCATCGCAGAGTCCTCACGCGGCAATGTCAGACAGACATGCCGATCAGGCGTTGCTCGGCGCGATCACAACGCGCCGATAAGGATCGTCGCCCTCGGAACGGGTGGAGATGTCCTCGACGTCTGACAACGTGTCATGGATCACCTTGCGGTCAGCCGACGACATCGGCTCCAGAACTCGGGCCACCCCCGAGGCGGTTACTTCCGCGGCCATCTGGGTCGCGAACGTGGCCAGTGCCGCCCGGCGGCGTTCCCTGTAACCGCCGACATCGACACGCAGGCGGGTGTCGTGATCACCCAGACGGCGCTGTGAGGCCACCCTCGTCAGGTCCTGCACAGCCTGCAACGTCGTGCCCCGGGGCCCAACCAGCAAGCCGAGTTCCTGACCGTGAACTCTCACCTCCAAGTCGTCACCGTCGGCAACCAGCTCGGTCGTTCCGTCGAGCCGGAAGGCGGCGACCAATTCATCAACAAAACGACGGGCTTCTTCGCCAACTTGAGTTGCGTCCACGATTTGCTTCCTCTCCTTCATAACGGCCGGGTCCTGCACAACGTCCGGGCTGTCGGCCTGGTCTTGGGGCTTCTGGCGCGGCGCTTGTTTGGTGGTGCGACTGCGGGCGGGCTTCGGTGACGAACCCTCACCGCCGCTGCCCTCCTTGGCGCCGGTTGCTTCTGCGCGGGGTCGGCGCACGGTCGTGCCCGATGAAGCCGTCTTGCTATTCGACTCCGCCCGTTCGGCCCGCTTGCGGTCGCGCCGATCAACCTTTTGGCGGGCCTGCGCCGGTCGCACGCGCGCCCGTACCCGCGCCTCGCCGCGTACCCGTCCGAACAGTCCCTGTTGCGGTTCCTCAAGGACGTCGAACTCGGCGTCCTCTTCATGAACGCCCAACTGATCAAGCGCTGCCTCTTTGGCTTCGGCAAGCGTCTTACCCGTGGTTTCTACCCATTCCATGCGCTCTGACCTGCTACTTCTTCTTGGGAACGCGCCGGGAACCATCGGGCCGAACGGCCCTGCCGGTCGACGCCGGGCGCCCCTTGCTATGACTCGAACTGGGGGTTGGCTTGTTCTTCGGCGGGGTCACTCGCTTGCTCACCGTGGTGCCGCTCGCAGGTTTCGTCTGCTTGGCGGCGTTCAGTTCGCGCTTGGCCTGCGCAAACATGCCACCGCCACCGCCATCTTTCTTGGCTAGTTCCCGGGCCTCCTCACCGGCGCGCTGCGCGACCCGGCCGAGCGAGTGCTCTCCCTTGTAGAAGCGGAACGTGATGTAGTAGTTGAGCCCGATCCGGAACACGGCTTGGGCCATGTAGTAGATCGCGAGGCCGGTCAGGTAGAAGAACGAGAAGATTCCGAACAGAACCGGCAGGTACTGCATCACCTTCTGCATCGTCGGTGACATGGAGGGCGTGGCCGTGTTGCGGCTCGCAATCATCCGCTGCTGTACGAAGTAGAGCAAGCACAGCATCGCAACGAGGCCGGTGTAGACCAGACCCTTGGTGAACCCGTGTGACAGAGCCTGATACGGCCGTAAGGAGAGATCGATCCCCCACGACTTCATCTCTGTCTTGCCGACTAGCGAAAGGTACAGTTCGCTGTCTTTGGCCAGATACTTGGGAGCGAACGCACTTCCGGGACCCGCCACTCGATTCGTCAGGCCGTACAACACCCGGAACATGATGATGAACACCGGCATCTGCAGCAGCAGTGGCAGGCAAGATGCCAACGGGTTGACCTTGTGCTCCTGGTAGAGCTTCATCATCTCTTCGTTGAGTTTCTGACGGTCGCCGCGATGGAGGTTCTGCAGCTTCTTCATCTCCGGCTGCAGCTTCTGCATCTCGAGCATCCCCTTGGTGCTCTTCAGTACCAAGGGGGAGGTCACCAACATCACCACCAGCGCGATCATCGAGATCGACAGGATGTAGTCGTGGGTGAGGGTGTAGAACCAGTTCAGCAATCTGGCCGGCTGCTGGAAGAACTCGATCGCGATCATTGGTGGAAGCCCTTGCCTTCTGGTGAGTGATCCTGGTGTGTGTGTTCAACGGCTTGCCTGCGCCTGGGCGGAACCGGATCCCAGCCCGATGGGCCGAACGGGCGACAGCGCAATAGTCGATGTAAAGTGAGAAGTAGCCCACGGAAAGTGCCGCGTGTCTCCACGGCTTGGATCGCGTAGGTGCTGCACGATGGCGTGAACCGGCACGGTGACGGCCTTCCCTCCATCGCCCGTTGATAGCCAGCCAGCAGGCGAATGACGATCGGACGGGTCACGGGTGAAGGAGGGCGAGTAGTCGATCGAGGTCGAACTGGAGTTCGACTGATGATCGTCCGGCGGCGGTGGCTTGGCCCCCGAACAGGTAGGCGCCTGACGGAAGCAGCCCGTTTGCCGCCGCCACCCGCAACATCGCCCGCAACTGTCGCCGAGCACGGTTGCGTACCACTGCAGGACCGAAGGCGCGACCGAACGCGAACGCCACACGCGGCGGCGTCTCGGTGTTGGGAAGATCGAGAGAGTAGGTGCACCACAGCACTCCGGCCCGAGCTCGCCGACCTTGCTTCGCCAGATGCGTGAAGGTACTGCGCTCTCGGATGCGCCAGATCAAGCGGAAAGACGGTGCCGACCCTTGGCGCGGCGGGACTTCAACACTGCCCTGCCGGCACGGGTGCTCATGCGGTTGCGAAAGCCGTGCTTCTTGGCACGACGACGGTTGTTCGGTTGGTAGGTGCGCTTCACGCAACCCTCCTCCAGCTGCCCAGCGGCAGCGGTTCAGCAGATCCGGCCATCACCGACGCGCGCCACACAACTCTGGCTACGCGAAGACGAAGAGGCAAGACTAACGGCAGACTCGCGTTCCGTGGCAACTACCGCCGTTTTTCGGTTGTGTCCGCGCCTGCTAGCGTGCGCCCTTCCCCGCCCCTTACGACTTGTCCACATCGTGTGGACAAGCATGTGGACAAGGCTCGGTCGAACTGAAGGAGGTGCAGGTGAGCGACCATGAGCAGCTGTGGACAGCGGTGGCACAACTTCTTCGTGCGCAGGTGTCCGAAGCAGTCTGGTTCTCGACGTTTCAAGACGTAACTGCCCTCGACAGTGGTGCGTCGATGGTGCGCGTCAGTGCTCCCAATGCCCATGCTCGCGACAGGATCCTCTCGCGGTACCTGCCCTTGGTACGCGACGCTCTCGAGGAAATCGGTGCGGCCCAAATGCAGTTCGTGGTCGAGGTACAAGTCGTTGAGCAAGAAGCCCCCCAGGAGTGGGTACCCGAACCTCCCGAACGCGACCTCGGGGCCATCGCTGAATCAACCTCGGGGTCGAGTCGCAGTGGACTCGACACGGGAGGCATGAACCCTCGCTACACGTTCGAGACGTTCGTGAAAGGTGCCAGTAATCAGTTCGCCCTCGCAGCGGCACTGCGGGTGGCGGAAACCCCCGGTCGTAGCTACAACCCGTTGTTCATCTACGGCTCCGCCGGCCTCGGCAAGACGCACCTGCTGCACGCAATCGGGCACTACGTGCACAACCACTACCAACACGACGTCGTCCGCTATGTCACAACCGAGACCTTCCTAAACGAGTACGTCGATGCGATCCGTACCAACACGACAGCAAACTTCAAACGGCGCTACCGCGACATCGATGTGCTGCTGATCGACGACATTCAGTTCATGGAAGGCAAGGAAGGGTTGCAGGAAGAGTTCTTTCACACGTTCAACTCCCTCCACGGTGCCAACAAACAGGTCGTGATCTCGAGCGACCGAATGCCCGATGCGATACCCACACTTGAGGAGCGCTTGCGCGGGCGCTTCAAGTGGGGCCTGATCACCGACATCCAACCTCCCGATCTCGAGACCCGTCTGGCCATCCTGCGCAACAAGGCCGAGCGCGACCACAGCCCGGTCCCGGCCGAAACTCTGGAATTCATCGCCTCGCGCATCACCACCAACATCCGTGAACTGGAGGGCGCACTAATTCGGGTAACCGCCTACGCCAGTCTCAATCACGTCCCGATCAGCAACCACATGGCCGAGGGACTGCTCGGTGATCTGCTCTCGGTGTCATATGTGAAGCCCCGATCCGACGACGAGATGCTCGCCGAAATTGCGGTCATTCTCGGGTACAGCGTCGACGCCTTGCGTGGCAAGAGTCGTCAGCGGCCACTGGTCACTGCCCGCCAAATGGCGATGTACGTGTTCCGTGAACTCACCGATCTCAGCTACCCGGCGATAGCGCGCCTGTTCGGCGGTCGCGACCACACAACCGTCATCCACGCCGTCGACAAGATTCAACGACTGATGAAGGAACGCAAGCAGATCTACGACCAGGTCACCGATCTCGTACAGCGACTGAAGAAGGCCTGACTGTGCACGACTTGTGGGGCACGCCGTCTAACCAGGGGACAACCGATACCTTGTCCACTGAATCACAGCCCTGCAATTTCATAGGTGTGCACGCATGGGGAAACAGGTGTGCACGCACTTTTGCCACCTACGCTGGGCCAAGACCTACTTGTCCACAATCCACAGCCCTTATTAGTCCTATTAGGTTTTCTCATCACCTCTCCACACCAATAACAATGACGCAACTATCAACACCTCGAAAGGGAACGCCGTGAAGTTCCGCTGCGAACGTGAAGTGCTAGCCGATGCTCTTACCACCGGCGGCCGGGCAGCTACCGGCCGCACCGGTGCTTTGCCCGTGCTCTCGGGCCTACGGCTGGAGCTGAGTGGCAACAAGCTCACCGTCACCGGTACCGACCTCGATCTCACCATTCAACTCACCATCGAAGTTGGTGGCGAACGTGATGGGGGAGTTGTGCTACCGGCCCGGCTGGCCGCAGACATCGTGCGCTCGCTAGGCCAGGGCAAGGTGGAGGTTTCGGCCGACGGCGACGAGGTTGGCATCAGCAACGGTCGCTCGAACTTCGTGGTGCGCCCTTTGAACTTCGACGACTACCCAAAGCTCGCGGCCCCGGTCGCCAGTTCGGTCACTCTGCCCGCCTCGCAATTCGGCGATGCTCTTCGCCAGGTAGTGCGCGCCGCCAGTACCGATGAAGCCCGTCCGATCCTCACAGGTGTGATGATGACCGCCGAGGGCGACGGACTACGCATGGTTGCAACCGACTCGTATCGCCTCGCCGTCCGTGACCTCGTCGGCCAGCAGGTGCTGGCAGCTGACCAGAAGGTGCTTGTTCCAGGTCGCGCGCTCACCGAACTGCAACGATTGGTGAGTGGTGGCGACGATGTCACGATGCGTCTCGGCGACCGCGACGCGACGTTCGAGGTCGGTAACACACGGTTGACGACGCGCCTGATCGAAGGCGAGTTCCCGAACTATCGCCAACTGATCCCGGCATCGCACCCCAATACGCTCACCGTCGAGCGCGAGCCAATGCTGGAAGCGATTCGACGCGTCAAGATTCTTGCCAAGGATGCGACCCCAGTTCGGCTGCAGATGGGTGGCGATATCTTGCGCCTCACCGCCATCACCCAAGACGTCGGTAACGCAACAGAAGAACTGGACGCGCAGTTCACCGGCACCGAACTGACGGTGGCGTTCAATCCTGATTACCTTGCCGCCGGCGTGGAGGCCTGCAACGGCGAATCAATCACGTTGTTCACACTTGACGCGCTAAAGCCCGCGGTCGTGCGTGGTGTCGGCAACGACGACTACCTCTACCTGCTAATGCCTGTTCGCGTCCCGTAATACTCGCCGCTCGTAGGCTTGACCCGTGATCGTGTCGCGGTTGGAGTTGGTCGACTTCCGCAACTACGCACGCGAGACGTTCGAGTTTCATACCGGCACCACGGCTGTTGTGGGTAGCAACGGCCAAGGAAAAACTAATCTCGCCGAGGCGTTGGCCTACCTCGCATCGCTCGAGAGTTTTCGTGGTGCGCCGGTCGATGCCCTCATCCGGGTTGGTAGCGACACGGCGATCTTGCGGGCAACTGTCGATCACCCCGACGGTAGGGAAGTGCTCGTCGACCTTGAACTCAATCGCCATGGTCGCAATCGCGTGCAGGTCAACGGAAACAAACTTGGCCGCTCCCGCGAGCTGTTGGGTGTCATGCGTGTCACCGTCTTCTCACCCGACGATCTGCAACTGGTGAAGGGCGGGCCCAACGATCGGCGCCGATTCATGGACGACACCATCGTCGCGCTGGCGGTGAAGTACGACGCCCTGCGACTGGAGTTGGATCGCATCGTGAAGCAGCGGAATTCGCTGCTGAAGCAGGCGGGTGGACGCCTGACCGATGAGATTGCGGCGACGTTGGATGTGTGGGACGCGAAGTTCGCCGAGGCCGGCGAACTCTTCGGAACTGCGCGATCGTCGCTCGTCGAGAAACTACGTCCGACGGTGGCTGAGGCCTATGAGCAACTGGCCGACCAACCGAGTGCGATTGAGGTCGCATACATGCCGGAATGGCGCCGCGCTGGTCTCGCGACGTCGCTGGCAGCGGCACGCTCGGCCGACGTGCGTAGGGGAGTAAGCACGGTCGGTCCCCATCGTGACGATCTCGATCTCCAGATCGGGGGTTTGCCTGCTCGCACGCACGCGTCGCAGGGCGAGCAGCGCACGCTCGCACTGGCTATGCGCCTCGCCTCCCATCGCCTGGTGACCGAGGTTGCCGACAACTCGCCACTGTTGGTCCTCGACGACGTTCTGAGTGAGCTCGATCCGCGGCGTTGCTCGGCGTTGCTTTACCACCTACCGCCGGGGCAGGTGGTGTTGACGACGGCCGGCGTGCTGCCCGAAGCCGCCC
>JACQZX010000052.1 GCA_016213665.1 Actinomycetota bacterium
CGAACCGAAAGTGGCCACCGGACAACGGCCGCGCTGACTAGGTTCTCACCCAATGAGAAGTGCACTGGTGCTGAATGCGACTTACGAGCCGCTCTCCGTCGTGCCCGCTTTTCGTGCTGTCTGTCTGGTGTTGGCCGACAAGGCCGACCTCATCGCCGGCGACGGCCACATGGTGCACTCGGCGCGCCTGAGCCTTCCAAGCCCGTCGGTAGTGCGCCTGCGCTATGTGGTCAAGGTTCCCTACGCCCGGCGCACGGCGATGTCGCGGCGGGCGCTGTTCGCACGCGACGACGCGCGTTGCCAGTACTGCGGTGGCCACGCGGACTCGCTCGACCACATCGTGCCGCGATCACGCGGTGGGCAGCACACGTGGGAGAACGTTGCGGCCGCGTGCCGACCGTGCAACCTGCGCAAGCGAGATCGCACGCCGGCAGAGGCGGGTATGAAGCTCAGCCGCCCGCCGTGTGCTCCGCGCGAGCATGCCTGGATCGGCGCGGCGGTCGCGCTCATCCCGGAGGCGTGGAAGCCGTTCCTCGCGCGCGCGAGCTGAATCATCCCCAGGCGGGCTGGTCGCCGCAGTGAATCGCTGGCGAGTTCGCGAAACCTTCGGTGACGCGGCGACGTTTCACGCGCGTGGTGCTGAACCCGCACGCTCCGCCACGTTTGTAGCGGTCAGCACGCGGACACTCGTGCTCGGGTCGGCGCAACCCGACACCGATGTCGATCGGCGCGTCGCGGATGCACTCGCGATCAATGTTGTGCGGCGGCGAAGCGGCGGCGGAGCGGTGTTGTTGATGCCAGGTGAGTTCATCTGGCTCGACCTTGTTGTTCCTGCCGGCGACGTGCTGTGGGTTGACGACATCGGCCGCTCGATGTTGTGGGTCGGTGAACTGTGGCAGCGCGCGCTGGCTGCGGTCGGCGTCACCGCCGAGGTGAGCACCACCGTCGCCGACAGCGCCACCCCATCGTGGGCGCGTCGGATTTGCTTCACCGGCGTCGGCAACGGCGAGGTGCTGCTCGCCGGGCGAAAGCTGGTCGGGGTGTCGCAGCGCCGCACTCGCTCGGCGGCGCGCTTCCAGTCGCTCTGCCACCTGCGCTGGCGGCCCGAAGTTGTCGTCGCGTTGATGGCCGCGCCACGTCCGGTGGCCGCTGAGTTGGCGCCGATGGTGGCTTGCGTCCCGGTGCCAGCGGCAGAGATCTGCGCGGCTTTGCAAGCGCAACTCGAAAACTTCTGAGGCGAACGTCAGTCGGCGGTGAAATAGCCGACGACATCGGCGATCAGGTCAACCACACCACCGTTGTGATAAATCATCACGGTTCCGTCGGGGCCAACTCGGGCCAGCACCATGTTCGGCGCCACCTGCCCGGTCGTCAGGTTCAGGTTCGAGGCCGTCGGCCGCTCGCTGTCACCGGGGTAGACGGTCACGAAGGTGTCGGCGGTGGGGGCGACGGCGGTGACGTTCATCAGCACACCGGTTACACCGTCCGCCGGCACGCCACCCCTACCGAGCAGCGTGACCTTGAGGGGCGTGCGCCCAATCCTCGCCAGCGGTGCACCCACCCCCGCGCGGGTATCGAGCACGCGCGCTGGTGCGAGTGCCACATAGCGGCCCGTCTCTTCGGTGGCGAAGCAGCCGAGCACATCGACGATGACGTCGGTGTATCCGAATGCGTTGAACACACTCACCTTGCCGTTGGCGCCGACCATCGATATCACCATGTTGGGCACGGTCTGCCCGGCGACCATGTTGACGCTGGAGGTGTTCGGTCGCGACGAGCCAGAAGGCCAGACCGTCAGGAAACTTGTCGCCGTCGGACCGGTGATGGTGACGTTGAGCGCCACTGCCTGCGGGTCGGTGGAGACCCCGCCGTTGCCGGCAACCATTACATCGAGCGTCTGTCCTGGGCCGAGTCGACCGAGCACACCGCCCGTGCCGTTGCGAGTGTCGAGTAGCCGCGCTGGTGTGAGCGGCAGCAACCCGACCGAGGTGCCCTCCCGGAAGTAGCCGACTATGTCGGCGAGCAGGTTCACCGTGCCGGCGAAGTTGAAGAAGTTGACTCCGCCGGTGTCACCGAGACGTATGACCGCAAGGTTGGGAACGGCCATGCCCGGGACTGGATTGAGGTTCGACGTGTCTGGTCGGGCCTGACCCGACGGCCACGCGGTAACAAATGTCGGCGTGGAAGCGCCGACCGCGGTGAGGTTGATGGCGACGGCGACGGCGTCGGCCGGCACACCGAATTGTCCGCGGAAGATGAACGGCCACGTCTCATTCGCGCCGAGTGGTCCGAGGCGACCACCAGTGCCGTTGCGCGTATCGAAAACTCTCAGCGGCGTGAGCGACACGAACTCTGTGGGTGCGTTGGCAGTTCCGATGATCGGCGGAACGCTGTTGTTCGGTGGCGGCTCACCCGGACCGGCGTGAAAGAAGCCAAGATTCTCGTAGGCGCCGTTGAGGATGCTCGACGCACCGCCGCCCAGCCACCCATCGAGCGTCGTGCCCAGCACATTGCGAAAGTCGACCGTGTGCGGCAGTCGGTCCCAGCGGTTGGGCAGCGCCAGCGACGGCGCCGAGCCGTAGTGGCCGCCCCTCACCATTTGCCCGATGACGAACTGCACGCTCGACGTGCCGTGGTCGGTGCCCTGCGATTCGTTGCTGTAGACCGTGCGCCCGAACTCCGACATCGTTGCGATCGTCACGCGGTTCCGCCAATACGGCGCGAGCGTTCTGTAAAAGGCAGCCAACCCCGAATCCAATGCGCTCAGCAGCGCCGAGTGGTCCGCCGGTTGTCCGTCGTGGTTGTCGAATCCATCGAGGCTGAGATCGACGACACGGAAGCCGAGGTTGGCGTTGACCAACCGCGCGGCGATCGTCATCTGCTGGGCGAAGTCGGCCCCGGTGGGCTCCGGCGCGAAGATGGGCGAGACCTCGGCGGCAACGTTGAGTTGCGATTTGAGGACGGTCGCGAACATGTCGTGCCATTGCCCACGCCCAGCGGGCGCGGCAGAGAACTGCTTCATGCCGTTGTACAGCCGTTGCTCGTAGGTGGCGCTGCCGGCTCCGAACAGGTCTCCGTTCGGTGGAATGCCAAGTCCACGCCTGGTGATGCCTTGCAGGTGCAGTGGTACCGACCAGCCGATGGTGGCCACCGCCATCTCGGCCGAGGCCGCGGGCTGCCCGTCGAGCCAGCGTCCGGCCCAGCCCGACGACGGTGGCCCGCCACCGAAACTGCCGTGCATCCAGGTCGCCATCGAGGTGAAGTGCGAGAGGTCGGGATTCGGATAGCCGACACCGTGGATGACCCCCACCCAACCGATGTCCCACAAAGCCTTGAGGTAGGAGAGGTTGGGATGAAGACCCCAGGTGGCGTCGAGCGGCAGAACTGAACCCGGCGCGATTGCCAGCGCGCCGCGCCGGTCGTAGTAGGTGCCGTTGGTGTAAGGCACCACCGTGTTGAGGCCGTCGTTACCACCGAACAAAACGATGTTGATGAGTACGCCGTCGTTTGGTGCGAGCGGCGTTCCTGCCCACGCCTCGGGCAGATCGAAGCCGAGTGCGGCCGGTGCGATTGAACCAACCGCCGCGCCGCCGACAAGTCCCATTCCGATCGTCTGCAGGAACTGACGTCGCGTCCAACCGCAAGGACCGCGCTCGCTCGCGCAGTCGTCGCCGTCGGGACGCGACAGCAGACGGCGGGCATCGGCGGCAGAGATGTCGCGCTCAAGCATCTTGTCTCCTCAACTCCATCGGCATCTCGGGCAGCTGCAACGAAGCCATCACGATGTGTGCATTTCTGGGCTCATCATCACCATCAACAACAAGTTGCCCACCGTGTACCAACTCCACCAACTGTGCGAGTTCCGATCGGCCTGGTGTGTGGCGATGATCGCGTCGCGCGTCGTAGTCGAAAGCGAGAGTCCGAAGAAGTTGGCGACGTAGTCGACTGCTGCTGAGGTCGTCTTGCTCGAGATCACGGTCTCGTCGTCGAACGGGCGACCGGTCTGCAGCAACGACCATGCGGCGTAGCGCGCGATGTTCGCCCTGCCACTGATGCCGCTGGTGTGCAACCAATAACCATTCGGCCGCCACCCCGACACGTTTGGTGGCTGAAAGATTTGCTGACCGGTACTTTCTGCCTGCCATGCGAGACCGAGATCATCGGCGGTCATCGGTCGTGCGTGATAACACAGCGCCGCGAAGTACTCGATGGGAGTGCGCACCAGGCCCTGTTTGGCAGCAGGCAGGTAGAACTCGTCGCGATTCAGCAATACGCGCACGAGGTTCTTGATGTCGTGATTGTCGGCGAACCCACTGGCCGCGACGATCGCGTCGATAACACCTGCCGGTGGGGTCGGGTGCGCGAGGTACTCCCACAGCTTGGTCGTGAGGTACGTAGCCGCCAACAGCTTGCGCGAACCAGACAAGATCTCGTCGATCACCTCCGGACCGTTCCATCCGGAACCAACCGGCCGGTTTGGCAGCCCGAAGATCGATTGCACGTTGTAGTCGTGTTTCGCAGCGTTGAAGGCGTAGGTGCGACTGATGGAGGGGTCTTCCTGCCAGCGCGCGTTGTGACCGGTCCATGCCCGCGCCACCGCCTGCACGTCGGTCTGGGTGTAGCCGTTGTTGGCTCCCAGCAGGAAGAGCTCCATCAACTCGCGGGCGAAGTTCTCGTTCGGAGCCAGCTTGACGTTGTCGGCGTTGGACAGGTAGACGAGCATCGCTGGCTCGATGGCCATGGCCTGCGTCAGGGTCACCATGTTGCCGAGAGCCTGCGCACGATAGGTCTGCAGCTGGCGCATCAGGTGAAAGCCGTGGTCGACATCCCACCATGCACTCACGAAGTGGCCATGCCAGAACAACACCATCTTCTCCAGGAACGGCCGCGGTCGAGTGACCATTTGGTCGATCCACCAGTCGCAGGCCGCGACGTACTGCTCCCAGCCATCGGCCGAGTAGGCGGTGAGGTTGGCCGGCGTCGATGCCGCCGCGTCGACGGACAAGATGTCGTCGACGACGGCGGCGCGTTCGGAGGCGGCGAGTTCGGCGAGTCGCTCGGGGCGCGCTACGAACTCGGTGCGTCGCAACAAATGGGCGAGGTCATCGGGCGGTATGGCCACGCAGCAGCTCCTTCAACGTTGCAGCGCTTCGAGCGCCTTTGATGGATCGATTCACTTATCGCCCGCTGCCTAACGGCCCTGAACCTTATTGTCGATAACTGAACTTTTCCCGTCAGCGTCCACTGCGGGGCGCGAAAAGGGGAGATGTGGTTGACATTGGGGAAAAATGGGGGCAGGATAAGTCCCACTGGGAATCGCCGGGCTCGCGCCCCCCGCGGTTGTTTCCCGAGGCAGGCGTTGACCATGGCAAAGGTGGGTGACGCGACGTGTTGTTCGTGGGGGCGCTTGAACGCCAACTCGACGACAAGGGTCGGCTGGCGCTGCCGGCCACGTTTCGCGACCGCCTGCGCGAGCATTGCTACCTCGCCAAGGGCCTCGACAAGTGCGTAACGGTCGTTCCATCGGCGGTTTTCGAGGCGGAGGCGGAGGCGATGGCCGCCCGCGTGCGCTCCGGTGAGGTCACCCGCAACCAATTGCGCGCGCTGGCATCGTCGGCGGTGCTGGTCGAGCTCGACAAGCAAGGTCGCGTCACGCTCGATGAGAATCTGCGCGCGTACGCCGAGGTCGCCGTCGGGAGGCCGGTGGTGGTGGCGGGCAGCTTCGATCGCCTCGAGATTTGGTCGCCCGACCGATTCGAGCGCGTGAACGACGACGGCACGCTGGGCCTTTCAGGTGAGGGCCTTTCAGGTGAAGGCCTATCTGGCGAGCCCGGCGCGTGACTTCTTGCAGAACAGATCGACATCCGGCAACGGACAACCAGAGAAGGAGGAAGAGGCAGAACTACCGACCCGCATCGTGTTTCAGCGATCGATGATCGAACGACCATCTGCAGCCTTCCGGTCAGCACGATGGACAGCCCCCCTCCGCCCGCTTCCGTCTCGCACAACCGGGGAGACATCCCGGAAGCATCAGCCGGCCGGGGGGCTGCAGATGGTCGTTCGACCAGTACCCGGCAGAGAAGGATCGGGTGAGGCACGATGAACACGCCATTCGCTCACCAACCGGTCATGGTGGACGAGATCGTGGCGCTGTTCGAGCACGTGCCACCCGGTTTCGTGCTCGATGCCACCCTTGGCGGTGGCGGCCACAGCGAGCAACTGCTCGATCGTTGGTCGCACATCGGAATTCTCGGAATCGATCGGGATGCGGATGCACTTGCCGCCGCGCAGGGTCGTCTCGCCCGCTTCGGTGATCGGGTGCGGGTGCACAGATGTCGGTTCGACCGCCTCGAAGAAGCCATGGAAGCACTGACCATCGAATCTCTGTCCGGCGCTGTGTTCGACCTGGGGGTCAGCTCGCCACAATTGGACGTCGCCGAGCGCGGCTTCAGCTATCGCAATGACGCACCGCTGGATATGCGCATGGATCGTTCGCAGCTGTGGTCGGCCGCGGATGTGGTCAATGGCTATCCGGCGGCAGAACTGGCGCAGGTCATCCAGCGCTACGGCGACGAGCGCTTCGCCCGCCGCATCGCGGCGGCGATCGTCGCCGCGCGACCGATCGACTCGACCGCCGTGCTCGCCGAGGTCGTCGTCGCCGCGATCCCCGCGGCGGCTCGCCGCACTGGCGGGCACCCGGCGAAGCGGACGTTCCAGGCGATCCGCATCGAGGTAAACGGCGAATTGGAAGCATTGCCTCCAGCGCTCGACAGCGCGATCCA
This sequence comes from Actinomycetota bacterium, assembly GCA_016213665.1. Lineage (GTDB taxonomy): Bacteria > Actinomycetota > Acidimicrobiia > Acidimicrobiales > Ilumatobacteraceae > UBA668. The sequence goes on from JACQZX010000052.1 coordinate 6,783, forward strand.
CCACACCGTGCCCCTCGGCCGCATTGCGGTTCTGTCGTACCACTCCGGTGAGGATCGGATTGTGAAGGAGCGCATGCGGGCGGCGGCGACGGGCGACTGCGGGTGTCCGCCGGAACTGCCTTGTGTATGCGACGCAGTTCAGACCGTGCGCATTGTGCGCGGAGTGCCGCGGACTCCGTCGAAGAGCGAACGTGCCGGCAATCGACGCGCGGGAAGTGCCCGGCTCCGCGTGGTTGAGCGCATTGTCGACTCACCGACCCGCGGGCGGCGGTAGCGACGATGGCGATGGCAGCTCGCAGCGAGCAGGCGGCACCCCCTCGCGAAGCGGTGCGCATTCGAGTCCACGGAAGTGGCGTCGCCGCGCGGGTGATGACGAAGCGCACGGCCGCGGTCGGTCATGTCTCGGCGCGCCCGCAACTTGCGCTCGTTCCGCGCCGTCGGCGTACAGCGCGGCTGATAGCCGCGGTGTGCGCGCCGGTGTTTGCCTTGATGTTGGGCGCGGCGGCATTCCAGACCCAGCTGGCAAGTCGCCAGTTGCGTCTTGACACCGTCGATCGCCAGATCCGTGCCGCCTATGACCAGTACGACCTGATGCGCCGCGAGCGAGCGGAGTTGCGCTCACCGGGGCGGCTGGCCACCGAGGCCGCCGCGCTCGGAATGGTCCCGGCCGAGCAGACCCAGTTCCTGGCGCTCGATCCCGACATCATCGCGACAGTCCAACGTTCCGGCGCCGCCGATGACCAGGCCGCGCCGACCGGCCTTGGCGAGGAATTCGACCAGTACGCCGACGTCAAAGCGCAGAGTTCCGGTGCCCCATGACTTCCAGAGTGCCACCGAAGGTGAGCTCCAAGAGGCGCGCACCACACCCGCGACATCCCGTCGCCGCCGACGCGCGACCCCATCGCCGCGGAAGCGTTGCGCGCAGTAATAGAGTCGCACGACCACAGCCGCTGCAGCGGCGGGCGCACAGACCGCGCAGCGCTCGCCCCGGCCGCGAGGGCCGCGATGCTCGCAGTGTTCGCAATGTTCGTACCGTGGCGCATTATCGGGCCGGCGACCCACGACGTCGACTGCAAGTGGTTTTCGTCGTCGCGGTGCTCCTGTTCGCCGCCGTCATCGGTCGGGTGGCCTTCCTGCAGACGGCCGGAAGTGACGACCTGCGCGCCGCCGGCAAGGCGCAGCGTGTATCCGAGTCGATTCTGGTTGCTCAGCGGGGCACGATCTTTGCCCGCGATGGCGGTGAGTTGGCGCTCAGCGTTTCGAGCAGCACTCTTGTCGCCAACCCACGGCTTGTCACGGATGCCAGCGGCACCGCCTCGGTGCTGGCAACGATGCTGCGGCTTTCCGACGAGAAGCGACAGTCACTGTTGGACGCGTTCACTTCCAAGGAGAAGGCGTTCGTCTATGTTGCCCGTCAGATCGACGACACCCTGGCCGAGTCGGTGCTCGCGCTTCAACTTCCAGGAGTCGAAGCCGTGCGGGAGCCAAAGCGCATCATGCCCAGCGGCGAGGTCGGTCGCAGCATTCTTGGGCTCACCGACATCGACGGCGTCGGGTTGGCAGGCATCGAGCTGAAGTACAACGAGCTCCTGACCGGCCGCGACGGCGAACGCGTGCGAGAACACGACAAAGAGGGGCGTTCGATACCAGGTTCGGGTGCGACGACGATCGAGCCCATTGCCGGCTCCGATCTGGTACTCACGCTCGATCGATCTCTTCAGTTCACCGTGGAACAGGCATTGATCGCCCGCGTCATCGCACTCTCCGCCAAAGGTGGAACGGTTATTGCGATGGACCCAGCGACGGGCGCGATCTACGCGATCGCCAACGTCGAGCGCACCGACGCCGGCGAGGTGGTGGTGACATCTGGCAACCTCGCCGCCGTCGAACCGTACGAACCGGGCTCGGTTGCGAAGGTGTTCAGCCTCTCAGCCGTGCTCGATACCGGTGTTGCGAGTCCCGACACAATCATCGACGTGCCGGGCAAACTCGTATACGACAAGGACACGCAATGGGAGCAAACGATCACCGATGCGGTTCCGCACGACACGCAGCCGATGTCATTGCGCGACATCATCGTCAACTCCTCCAACATCGGCACGGTCTTGCTGACCGAAGGTGTCGGCTACGAACGCTTTGGCGGCTATCTCGAGGACTTCGGTTTCGGGCAAACGACCGCGCTCGGCTTTCCGGACGAGAGCGCTGGAGAGTTTGACCCACCGAGTGAGTGGCAGGGAACCGAGCGGGTGAACCCCGCCTATGGGTACGGCTATTCGGCGACCTCGCTGCAGTTGATTGCCGCCGTCAACACCGTTGCCAACGGCGGGGTCTACGTCGCTCCGCGGATTCTCACCGCCACGATCAATGCCGACGGTGAGATCAAGTCGGCCGATCCGTCGCCGACACACGACGTACTGCAATCGGCAACGGCAGCAACGATGACCACGCTGATGACCGACGTCGTCTGCTACGGCACCGGCAAGTTGGCACAGCTCGACGGGTTCTCGGTGGCCGGCAAGACCGGTACTGCCTACAAGGAGTCCGAGGGTAACTACGGCGAGGACGGCAATCGCAAATATCGCGCGACCTTCGTCGGCTTCTTCCCTGCTCAGGCTCCGCGTGTCACGATCCTGGTCACGATCGACGAACCAGATCCGACGTCTCGCGATCGGTTCGGCGGCACCGCCGCGGCGCCACTTTTCACCACCGTGGCCACCGCGGCGATTCATGAACTGTTGATCACGCCGCCGGCGAGCGACTCCGGCTGTCCGGCAGTGTGATCCCGTGGATCGTTCGCTCGCTGAGCTATTGGCCGCGGCCGCGCTGCCGGCTGCAATTCTGCCGGTCGCCGATGGGGGAGACGGCCCGCACATCAACGGACCTCACATCAACGGAATAGTTCTGGACTCGCGCCGTGTGCAGCGCGGCTCGTTGTTCTGTTGCATTCCGGGTGAGAACTCCGACGGACACGACTTCGCAGAGGTGGCCGTGGCTGCCGGTGCAGTCGCGTTGTTGTGTGAACAGGTGTTGGCGGTGCCGGTTCCGCAGGTGGTCGTGCCCGACGCGCGTGCCGCGATGGGGCCGCTGTCGGCTGCCTTCTACGGTAACCCCTCCGACCATCTGATCCTGGTGGGGATAACAGGAACCAACGGCAAGACGACAACCGCCAACTTGCTTGCCGACGTACTGCGATCAGCAGGTATTCCGACCGGGGTCATCGGCACACTCACCGGTAAGTTCACGACGCCCGAAGCGCCGGATCTGCAAGAGCAGTTGGCGGATTTCCTGGCGGGCGGAGTGAAAGCAGTGGTAATGGAGGTGTCGTCGCACGCGCTGGCGCTGCAGCGAGTTGCCGGTTGCCGTTTTGCATTGGTGGTGTTCACCAACCTCGGGCGAGACCATCTCGACCTCCATGGCACGCTCGAGCGGTATTTCGCGGCCAAAGCAAGCCTGTTTCAGCCGACGCTCAGCACCAAAGGAGTAGCCAACGTCGATGATCCCCACGGTCGACTGCTGGTCGACACCGCCCCAATACCCATGACCGGGTTCTCACAACACGATCTCGCCGGGCTGATCGTGACGCCGACCAGTCATCGCTACCGCTGGCGGGGCGAGGACGTTCGCGTCGGCATCGGCGGTGCGTTCAACGCGATGAACAGCGTCGCCGCCGCGACCGCGGCGGCGGTGTTGGGGATCAGCAACGACGTGATCGCCGCCGGTCTTGCCGATGCCTCGCCGGTGCCCGGACGATTCGAGCCTGTCAGCGCCGGCCAACCATTCGACATCATCGTCGACTTTGCGCACACGCCCGACGGCTTGCGGGAGGTGCTCGGGGCCGCCCGCGCCGCCCTCGCCCCGGGACGCGGTTCGGTGATCGTCGTCTTTGGTTGTGGCGGCGACCGAGACCGAGACAAGCGGCCGGAGATGGGAGCCATCGCTGCCGAGTTGGCCGATTTCGTGGTCGTCACCTCCGACAACCCGCGCTCAGAGGATCCACAGTCGATCATCGATGCCGTGCTCGCCGGGGTGCCCAACGACTACCGTGAACGAGTCGTGAGTGAATCAGATCGTCGCCGAGCTTTTGCCGCGGCTTTTCAGATGGCCAAGGGTGGCGATGTCGTGGTGATCGCGGGCAAGGGTCATGAGACAACGCAGACGATCGGAAATGACGTCAAGCATTTCGACGATCGGGAAGTGGCGCGGACGCTGCTGGCGGATGCTGCGAAGGCTTACCCGGTGGCCGACGACTGTCGCGGTGACGACCGATGATCGCAGTGATGATCGCCGGCGCGACGGCGATGCTGGCCTCGCTGTTCGGCAGTCGCTACCTGATCACGTTCTTTCGCTCCCGCGGCAAGGGCCAACCGATTCTGGGCAGCGAAGATCATGGCCCCGAGCACCACATGCACAAGCAGGGCACGCCGACGATGGGTGGACTGGCGATCGTGGTCGCAGCACTCGCAGGGTGGTTGGTTGCGCACCTCCGCCGCGGCTTGGCACTCTCTGACCAAACGATGATCATGTGGGTTGCTGTCCTGACAATGGCGGGCATGGGCCTGCTCGACGATGTGATCAAGGTGCGCAAGAGCCACAACCGTGGCATCTTCTGGAAGAAGAAGAGTTACCTCACGCTCGGCCTGTCGATTCTGCTGTCGTGGTGGCTGGTCGCCGCCACGGGCGTGAGCGAAAGCCTTTCGTTGACACGTGCGACGTTGCCTGGCTGGCACCTTCCGTGGCCGGTGTTGGTCGTGTTCGCGGGTGTCATCGTGTGGAGTACGAGCAATGCGGTGAACGTCACCGATGGCCTCGATGGTCTCGCCGCCGGCTCGGCAATGATGGGGTTCCTTGCGTTCACGATCATCGCCTATTGGGCCTTCCGTAATCCCGATGTCTATTCGGCGGTCGTCAACCCACTCGACTTGGCGGTGTTCGCGGCGGCGTTCGGTGGAGCATGCGGTGGTTTCTTGTGGTTCAACGCAGCTCCGGCGCGGATCATCATGGGTGACGTCGGCGCGCTGGGTCTCGGCACGGCGCTGGCGCTGCTCGCGCTGACCACGAATACCCAGTTGCTGCTGATCCTCATCTGCGGAATCAATGTGATGGAGGCCGGTTCGGTCGCCATCCAAATGGGAGTGTTCAAGATGTCGGGGCGACGGAAGCGACTGTTTCGCATGTCGCCGATCCATCATCACTTCGAACTAACCGGGTGGCCGGAGACGACAGTGATCATCCGCTTCTGGATCATCAGCGGCATCTGCGTTGCCAGCGCGCTCGGCCTATTCATCGGAGACTTCACCCGAGTGACGGACAACCTGTGAGCGTCGCCTTGGTCTACGGAATCGCGCTCGCGGGCGAGGCTCTCGCTTGCCAACTTGTCGAGCGGGGGTGGCACGTCATCGTGGCCGACGACCAGCCGACCGATGCCAAACGTTCATTGGCCGCCTCGTTCGCCACCGAATTGGTCGAACATCCCGATCCGGCCGAGATCGACCGATTGGTGTCGCAAGCCGACATCGTTTGTCCGGCACCGGGCGTTCCCGAGACTCACCCGCTTGTTGCCGCGGCGGCCGCCGCGGGCGTGCCGATTCGCACCGAGATCGACCTCGCTTACGAGTGGGAGCAGCAGCGCCCGCAGGGCCCACGGCCGATCATCGCGATCACGGGTACCGACGGGAAGACAACGGCGACCTTGCTCGCCACACACATGCTGACCGCTGCCGGTCACAGGGCTGCAGCCGTCGGTAACACCGAGGTGCCGTTCGTGGCCGCGCTCGGCGACGATGTCGACGTGTTCGCCGTCGAGTGCAGCAGCTTTCGCCTCAACTGGCTGACCTCGTTTCGGGCCGAGGCCGCCGCATGGCTGAACTTCGCCCCCGATCACCAGAACTGGCACACGTCGCTTGCCGCTTACGAAGCTGCCAAGGCGCGCATCTGGGAGCACCGTCGCGAGCGCGATGTCGCGATCGGCTTCGCCGAAGATCCGGTCGTCATGAGCCGTCTGGGCGCCGCCGGCGGAGTCACCCGCACCTTCGCCGCCGCCGATGCCGACTATCACCTCGCCGACGGGCAGTTGGTTGGACCAAGCGGACGGATTGCGTCGGTCGATTCAATGACGCGCGCGTTACCTCACGACATCACCAACGCACTCGCTGCCGCGGCGATGGTGTTGGAAACGGGTCTCGCCGATGTCGCTGCGGTTGCCGACGCACTCTCCACGTTCCGTCACCCGCCACACCGCATCGAACCTGTTGGCGAGTTCAAAGGAGTGCGTTGGTTCAACGATTCGAAGGCGACCTCGCCGCACGCCGCACTCACCGCGATTCGTGCGTTCGATCGCGTCGTGCTGCTCGCCGGCGGGCTCAACAAGGGCCTCGATCTGGCCAGCCTGGCGACGGAACACGCGCACGTCAAGGCCGTGATCGGACTCGGAGTGTCGGCCGCGGAGGTTACGGGAGCATTCGCGGGCTTCTGCCCGACGACTATCGCGACCTCGATGCCGGAGGCGGTCGCGATGGCCGACGAATTGGCGGTCGATGGCGATGTGGTGTTGCTCTCACCCGCATGCGCGAGCTTCGACTGGTACCCCGACGGCGGCTATCCCGCGCGTGGTGACGACTTCCGGCGACTTGTGGTCGCCCTCGGCAACGGCGCGCGCCATGAGTAGCTCAGCGACTCTCATCGGCGACCGCCGCCGCGCCGCGCTCGCGCGCGCGGATGCGATGCGGCGCCATCCGACCAAGCGCACCGACCTGCAACCGACGACGCCGCCCCCGGCTGCGTTCTACGTCATCGCCGTCGTCACCACCGTGCTCACCATGCTCGGGCTGGTGATGGTGCTGTCGGCCACGTCGATCAAGGAGTTTCACGGCGGCCGGTCGCCGTGGGGACTGTTCAATCGCCAGTTGCTGTGGGCGATCGTGGGTTGCTTTGGACTGTGGTTCGCGGCTCGTGTTCCCACTCGTCGCTGGCGGCGGCTGGTGTTTCCGATGCTGGTCGGCGCATACGGGCTGATGTTGCTGCCCTTCGTCGCCGGCATCGGTAGCACGGTGAACGATGCCAGTTCGTGGGTCATCATCGGCCCGCTCAACTTTCAGCCGAGCGAGTTCCTCAAGCTGGCGACCCTGTTGGCGTGCGCCAGCCTGCTCGCCGCGCGCCAAGACGACATGCACCTGCCCGCGCGCACGATGATGCCGGTGCTCGTCATCGCTCTCGTCGGCGCCGCGTTGTGCCTCGCACAGGGCGACCTTGGTTCCGCGATCGTGCTCGGCTGCATCGTGTTCGCGATGGTGTTCGTTGCCGGAGCGCCGTTGCTGCCGATGATGGCTTGCGGTTCGGTCGGCGTCGTCGGGGCGCTGGCGTTCGTGGCATCGAGTCCTCGCCGAGAGGCCAGGTTCACCGCCTTCTTGGACATCGCCGCGCACAAGGACCACCTGAGCTATCAGACATACCAGGCCATGATCGCGATGGCGCAAGGCGGTGTTACCGGTTCGGGCGTCGGTCGCGGCGATACCAAGCTCGGCGAGTTCTTGCCGCTGGCACAAAGCGACTTCATTTTCGCCGTTGTCGCCGAGGAGTTGGGCATGATCGGCGTGGTCGCGGTACTCGGTGGGTTCATGGCGCTCACCTACGCCGGGGTACAGGTCGCGCTGGCGACGCACGATCGCTTTCACGCGCTGCTGGCCGGAGGAATCGTGTGCTGGATGGTCGTGCAGACGATCATCAACGTCGGCGGCGTAACAGGCTTGCTGCCGGTCACGGGCTTGACGCTGCCGTTCTTCTCCACCGGCGGCAGCTCGTTGCTGGCCACGATGCTGGCGATGGGCGTGCTGCTCAACGTGGCCCGCAACGTGCGATGACGGTCCCCAAGCGCGGTGGCACCTTTGCCGTAGTCACCGGCGGTGGCACCTCGGGTCATGTACTTCCGGCGCTGGCGATCGCCGATTCACTGGTCGCAGCCGGGCATGAGCGCGACACGATTCACTACGTCGGGGGAACGCACGGCGTGGAGGCCAAACTGCTGCCTTCGACGGGGTATCCCGTCACGTTGCTCGATGTCGTCGGACTGCAACGAAGGCTTTCGCCCCGCAACCTCGCCTTTGTTCCCAAGCTGAATCGTGCTGTTCGGGCGGCCAAGCGACTGCTGCGCGAGCTGCAGCCTGCCGTGGTGGTCAACGTCGGCGGCTACGCGAGTTTCCCCGCTACGTACGCCGCCCGCCGGTGCAAGATCCCCTACATAGTTGTTTCCTGGGACCGGCGGCCGGGTTTGGTGTCGAGGTTACTCGCGGGCGGTGCCGCCGCGTGTGCTGTCGCCGACGCCGATTCGAGGTTGCCCAACGCCACGCCGACGGGGGCACCGGTGCGGGCAGAACTGGTGCATCTCGATCGTGGGGCAACGCGCACTGCGGCGAGAGCGGTTCTCGGATTGCCTGCGGATCGCTTCGTGCTCGCCGTGGTATGCGGGTCGCTGGGTGCGGCGGCGGTCAACGATGTCGTCACGGCGACGGTTACGCGGCTCGGCGCACGACGCGAGCTCGCCGTCTATCACGTCGTCGGTGAGCGCTTCATCGCGGCCGCCGCGCCCAATCGCGATGGCGCAGACGGCATTCTGTACCGCGTGGTTGGATACGAGAGCCGAATGGCCGCGGTCTACGCGGCAGCCGACCTATTGGTAACACGCGCCGGCGCCGGCACACTCGCGGAATTGGCTACCGTGGGTGCTCCCAGCATCGTCGTGCCCTGGCCGGGAGCGGCCGAGAACCACCAACTCGCCAACGCCAGGCCGTTGGCCGACAAGGGTGCCGCGGTACTGATCGAGCAGCCGCAGTTCACCGCCGATCGTCTCACCGCCGAGATCGAGCGCTTCCTGGGCGCGCCGGCCGACCTCGCCGACCTCGCCGGGCAGGCGTATGCGGTCGGCGCCATTCATCGCAGTGGCAAGCTGTTGGCCCTGATCGAGCAGATCGGCGCCCGATGACGGTCGCGGAGCGCGTCTTCGATCTCGCCGAAAAACGCAAGATCCATATCGTCGGCGTCGGTGGCCCGGGCATGAGCGCGATCGCCATCGTGCTGGCCGAGATGGGTCACTCGGTGTCGGGTAGCGACATCCGTGAGCAGGCGGTGCTCGATCGTTTACGTGCCGGTGGAGTCGACGTGCGCGTCGGCCACGCGCGCGAGTTCGTTCACGGCTGCGATGCCATTGCCTACAGCACTGCGATCCCGGAGCGAAACATCGAGCGCGAGGAAGCGGTGTCGAGCGGTGTTCCCGCGCTTCACCGGTCGGCGATGTTGGCCGCGATCTGTGCGCAGGCGAAGTCGATCGGAGTCGCCGGTACTCACGGCAAGACGACGACGACATCAATGCTGATGCTGATTCTGGCCGAGGCCGGGCTGCGTCCGAGTTTTGTGATCGGCGGCGACGTGATGGACATGGGCACGGGAGCACAATGGACGGGTGGAGAGTGGCTGGTGGTCGAGGCCGACGAAAGCGATGGCACCCACCTCGCACTGCCTCTCGAGGCGACGATCCTCACCAACGTTGAAGCCGATCTGCTCGACTTCTACGACTCGATGGAGGAATTGGTCGCCGGTTTCGACCGGTACCTCGCCAACATCGCGGGGGTCAAGGTGCTGTGTCTCGATGACCCCGTCTGCGCCGATCTCGCCCGCCGTCACGAATCTCGACACGACGGCCGACGCGGCAGTCGCCAGGATGTCGTCACCTACGGCCTGTCGCAGCAGGCCGACTTCATCGCCTGCAATCTCCACCCCGAGCATGGCGCCTACGTCTTCGATGTTGCTCACGAGGGAAAGGTGCTCGGCTCCGTCTCGTTGCCGCTGCGCGGAATCCACAACGTGCGCAATGCGACGGCCGCGATCGCCATGGCTGTGTCGGTAGGTGTGCCGTTCGCGGTCGCGGCCGCGTCGTTGGCCAAGTTCGGCGGCGTCGCTCGCCGGTTCGACCTGCGGGGTGGCGATGATGGGGTCACCTTCGTCGACGATTACGCGCACCTACCGGCGGAGATCGCCGCCGTCCTTGCCGCCGCTCG
>JACQZX010000056.1 GCA_016213665.1 Actinomycetota bacterium
ACCCGTTTCCTCGATTGAGATACCGGCGGTCGGCGCATAGGCACGCAGCAATTCGTAACCGCGTGCAACCAGTCGCGATTCGGTGGATCCGGGTACTGCGTCGAACCCGGTGTGCAAGATGGCGGTATTGGCCTTGCTGGTGCCCGCTCCGATGTCCGCGCGCGCCTCGACCAGCGCCACCGATAAACGATGCCTGGTGAGTGCCCGTGCTACTGCGCAACCGACGACCCCGCCGCCGACGACGACGACATCGAAGACAGCGTCGAAGACAGGGCGGTCTGTCATTCAGTGACCCATCGTCGCGTCGGCGACCGCCTGCCACTTGGCAAGCCGCTCGGCTGCCTGCTCGGAGCTGATCGACGGCTCGACAACTGCGCTCGGCGTCCACGCACCCGGGTTGGCGCCGGTGTCAGCGCCGATCGCCGCGAAGGCGGCGATGCCCCGTGCTGTTGCGTGCGGTGAGGGGTAGACCTCCACCGGGCACTGCAGCAGATCGGCCTGCACCTGCAACAACGTGTTGCTGCGCGTCAGGCCACCGTCAACGCGCAGGCGAGTGAGCGGTGAGCCGAGGTCGCGCCCGGCGGCTATGGCCAGCAGCGCCACTTGGGCGGCGATGCCATCGATCGCTGCCCGTATCAGGTGACCGCGCTCGGTGCCCAGCGACATTCCTGTGAAGGCCGCCTTGGCTTGCGGCTTCCAGTACGGCGCTGCCAGGCCGGCAAGCGCGGGCACGAATGTCACGCCGGCCGCGTCGCCGACCGCCCCACCCACTCGGTCGAGGTCGGCCGGTTCGGCCATGATCCCCATCTCGATCAGCCAGCCGACTGCCGCGCCGACGGTGTAGACCTGCCCGTCCAGACACCACGTCAGTTCGTCGCCGAGCATCCACGCCGGGCAACCGACGAGTCCGTTCGCCGACCGTGTGGGCGTCGACCCCGTGCACGCGAGCATGAACGCGCCGGTGCCGTATGTGCACTTCGCCTCACCGGGTGAACGGCAGTCTTCTGCGAACAGTGCGGCCTGCTGATCGACGCAGGCACCTGTGACGGGAACCTTGCCGCCGAAGTGGGTGCACTCACCGAGCGCAATTGCGTTACCGGCGATCCGGGGCAGCGTCGAAGCGTCGATGTCGAAAATCGAGCACGCGTCGTCGCTCCACTGGCCGGATTCGAGATCGAGCAACAACGTCCGCCCTGCCGTGGCCACGTCGGTCACAAACGCTCCGCACAGCCGATTGAGCAACCACGTGTCAGTGGTTGTCACCGCCAGCGAACGATCAACGCGTTCGCGGAGCCACACCATCTTGGGTGCGACGAAGTATGGGTCGAGCTCCAGCCCGGTGATTTGCGCGAGACGAGGGCCGTGATCGATCAGTCGATTGCAAACCTCGGCCGACCGACGGTCTTGCCACACGATTGCCGGTCCGTGCGGCGCGCCGGTGGCGCGGTCCCACGCGAGGATGGTTTCCCCCTGGTTGCCGAGCCCGATCGCCGACAGCGTCGGATTGCCTGCATCTGCAATTGCCCGCTTGCCGGCAGCCAACACACTCGCCCACATCGACTCCGGGTCGGTCTCCACCCCGCCATCGGGCGTTGCCTGAACCGTGAGCGGTGCCTCGGCCAGGCCGAGCACCGTGCCATCGTCGGCCACGACGACCGCTTTTGTAGCCGACGTCCCTTGATCGATCGCCAACACGGCCACGTCCGAACACTACGCGACGCCGTGTCTTCTAGCCGGAGGTTGTCAGCCCCACGAATTGGCATCTTGGCCCAGGCGCTGCCGCGAGCCTTGCGTCGAGAGTGAGCAGCGGCACATCGATTGACTCCGCGAGCGCCACGTACGCTGCGTCGTACGCTGTGAGATTGTCGCGGAGTTGCCATACCCGATTAGCCAACTCGTCGAACTCGAACACCTCTCCGCGGAGGGCACTCGACTCGTCTAGCGCCTTTTCCGCAAACGCAGCATCGATCGTCCCGTTCGCACACAACCGTCGAAGCGCGTTGGCGACTTCGTACGGCATCAACGATGGGTAAGCGATTTCATGTACAGCGACTTGCTCGCCGACGAATTCACCAGCACGGCCACTGTCGACCAATAGCGCGACTACGGCACTAGCGTCAACGACGATCATCGGCGATCGGCGGAACGCGCGGCAACGATCGCATCGACAGTTACGGGCTTGCGCCCGGCGAGCCTGGAACGCAGTTGCGCCACCACTGCTTCGCGGTCGGGTCGACCACTGAGATCGATCAACTCCTGCAGCAGGAACTCCTGCAGGGACCACCCCTTCATGGCTGCCCGCGCAGCTAGCTGATTGCGAACTTCGTCAGGAACGTGGCGGATTGTGACAGCGACAGGCATGCATGCAATATAGCTGCATCGCCTGCACTATGCAGGCTGAGTCAGGAAACCGGGGTCCAGGCGAGTGAGATCTGGGTCACCTTCACATCGCTCTTCTCGAGGGTTATCGGCAATGTGATCGTGTCCTTGGCGATTGCCGCCCACTTGGCGTCGATCTCGGTGAGTTCCTCGGTCAGCTCTGCTTCCAGGTCGTCCAGTTGCGCGTGTAGCGCCTGGATCTTGTTCTCGGCGGCTTCCACTCGTTGGCCGGCTGCCGATGTGCGGCCTCGCCGACCGGCCGCGCTACCGGCCTTGCCGAGTACCGAGCCAAGCATGCCGCCGCGCGACTTGCGACCACCGAGCAAGTCGCCGAGGATCGAACCCGCAGTCGAAAGCATCTCCGAGTTGCGATTGCCTTTGCGTTGTGCCTCCAGCACCTCTGCCCGGTCTTCGGCCGTTTGCAATTGAGCTTGCAGCGCGGTCACCTTGGTTTGGTACTTGTCGCGTAGTTTGGCTGTGTCCTGATCGCCCATCGCGTCGGCGGTCTGCGCACACCGGGCCAGAAACGCCTCGGCCGACTCGCCCGGCCGGCTGAACAACTTGAGCTGCTTGTTCGCCTGCAGGTCGACTGTCCGACTGCGCACTAGGTGGTCGGTGAGATCGCGTTCGACTCCGGTCCAGAACTTCTTGGCCTTCAACGGCGCCGCTGAAAGTTCGTAGGAACCTGCGGCCGGCGTTTCCACGCTCAAATCGCGGTCGTCGTAGTCGATGGCAATAACGCGTGACACGTCGACTTGCTCGGTCAGCGGAAACAGCACCGCCTCGAACTCCTCGTCGTGCATCAGATCGGCCTTGTCGTCGTCGTACCGCAAGGCGACACGGGCGACGATGGCAGGTTCGAAGCGAGTGCCGCGCGGGTCGCCACCGATGGTGCTCAACCAGGGAGCGGCGATGTCGACCCATCGGATGGCGACGCCTTCGGCGATTTCGGGCATGAGCGTCGACTCATCGGCCGCAACCGGCGCCTTCGTCGACTTCGTCTGCTCGTTCGTTCCGGAGGACTTGGACGCGTTCGGGGCGGCCTTCTGATCCTGCATCAAGGTCGCGATCTGATCGCGCGTCAGTGGGCCGCGCAGGTAGCTCATCGCCCAGCGGGTGGCGAAAACCTCCGGCTTGTCCTTGCCTGCCCGCCGCAACACGAACTCGCGTTTGGCGAGGCCGCTGATCGTGTCGCTGACCGCGCCGACATCGACTCCACCGGCGGCGGCACTCATTCCGTCGAGCAGACGCTGCTTGTCGCGGTCGGTTTGCAGTCGGCCGATCATCCACGTTCCGGCGTTGGACAGCGCCTTGTAGTCGACGTCGACAGGGTTCTGCGTGGCAAGCACCACGCCGACACCGAACGCGCGCGCCTGCTTCATCAACGTCATGATCGGCTTCTTGGTCGGCGGGGTCTCCGTCGGGGGCAGATAGCCGGTGACCTCGTCCATGTACAACAACGCCCGCAGATCGGTAGTGCCGCTCTGCTTGCGCATCCAGGTGACCAGCTTGCTGAGCACGAGTGTGGTGACGAACTGGCGCTCCTGATCGCTGAGGTGGGCAGTAGTGATGATGGCGCACCGCGGCTTGCCGTCGGTAGTGCGCAGCAGTGTCTCGATGTCGAGCGCCGGCCCTTCCATCCATGCACCGAAGGATGGCGAGGCGAGCAGGCCGTTGAGGCGCATCGCGAATGCCGTGCGATCCTTGGGCGGAAAGAACTCGTCGAGCTCGAACACACCCAACTTGCGGATTGGCGGCTTGGTGACCATGCCGACCAGCGATGGCAGGTCGAAGTCGCGCCCGGCGCTCCATTCGTTGAGGATCAGGTTGCTGAGCAGAATGTGTTCGCGACTGCTCAAGGGATCGGCCTCGATGTCGACCAGGCTGAGCAACCCGCTGACGAACCCTTCGATCTCGTCGCCGACGATCTCCGGGTCGGTGTCCTTGCCCGGCGACTGCATCGAGCCGACGATGTTGAGACCGACACCTGCATTCGAGCCTGGTGTGTAGATCGTGAACGTGGCTCCGGCGCGCAGGGCTGCAATGCGATCGGTACCGACCTTCCATCCGGCCAGTCCTTCGCTCCACGTCTTGGCTTGCGCTGCCGCGAAGTCGGCGACGGACAATCCGGCCTTGCCGGCATCTCCTTCGTTCACCCACGGTTGGAAATCGGTGGCGGCAAGTTTGGGGAACGTGAGACACAGGTTGGTGAGGTCGCCCTTGGGGTCGATGAGCAAGGTCGGCACTCCTGCCGATAGCGCCTCCTCGATCAGGACGATGCCGAGACCGGTCTTGCCCGAGCCGGTCATGCCCACGATGACGCCGTGAGTTGTGAAGTCGCCGCTAGCCAACTCGACGTTCTTGTCGGTGCGTTCGTGTTTTGCGGGGTCGATCAGCCCGCCCAGAAAGAAGTCAGCCATAACGTGCCACGGTAGCGGCCCGCGACCTTGGCGTCACCGCTGAGAGACGCTGTACGCGCAGCGTTGGCCTCCATCGAGCACGTGCTGCTCGCGCGCGACCAACACGTCGGCACCAAGGGCGCGTTGGAACAGGTTGAGCTCCGCGCTGCACAGTCCCGAGCAGCTGTCGGCTGCCTCGCGAATGGGGCAGTGGTGCTCGACGAGTGTCACTCGATCGTCGGACTCGACGGCTTCGGCGAGGTAGCCCTCGGC
>JACQZX010000059.1 GCA_016213665.1 Actinomycetota bacterium
ATTGGAGCCCAAGAGGAGAATCGAACTCCTGACCTACGCATTACGAGTGCGTTGCTCTACCGACTGAGCTACCTGGGCGCAGGTTGCAATGCTAGCGACGGTAAGTCGAGTAGCAGAGACTGCATTAACAACAGCTCGTTTGGATTGCGTTCGAGTGCCTCCAGCGCCGCATGTATGCGGCGCACGGCCTGCACCGCGGCCTCCGGTCGCGTTGCCTGATTGCTCACCAATGCGTCGCGATAGGCGCCGGCGATGACGCCGAGTCCGCTGCGTAGCTCGTCGATGCGGTGGCGGCGCAGTTCGCGCTTGTGTCGCTCCTCTAATTGTTTGCGGCCGCCGCCGCGTTCACCGGTGGCGGCGATCCTGGCCTCGAGCTCGGTGGCCTCTTGCGCCTGGCGGGCAGCCAACGGCGCGGCGGCGGCCTCGATGAGGGCGTTCAACTGGTGACAGGTCGCGACCACCGTCGCCCCCGTGCCATCAAGCTTCGCCGGTACCGCGGCGAACGCCCCACGTCGTTGCACGAGATCAGGGTCGCCGGCCAGCACCCTCGCTCTCGTGATGCTGCCCTCGGCGGCCTGCGCTGCCTGCTTCGCGGTCGCGGGGGTTGAACCCTCGTCGACCAGCAGCCCGATGATTGTCGACTCGTTGATGGTGCCGAACTCGATGCGCACGCATCGCGAGGCGATCGTCACCAACTCTGGCGGCACCTGATCGGCAAGCACGATGAAGATGGTGCTTTCCGGTGGCTCCTCCAGGGTTTTCAGCAGTCGTCCGGCGCCAGCCGCGTCGAGAAGGTGAAATTCGTGCAGGATCATCACCTTGCGTTTGCCCTCGATGGGGGCAAGTGCCGCGTTGTGAATGATCTCGGCCACCTGTTCGGCGGAAATGCGAGCGCCCGACCGCTCGATCTCTCGAACGTCGGGATGTTCACCAGCCAGGATTAATCGCGCATCACGGGCCGCCGGGTCGTCGGTGCCGGTGAGCAGTAGTGCCGCGAAGGCTCTGGCAGCTTCGTCCTTTGTGCACCCCGCGGGGCCGACGAACAGGTAGGCGTGCACCGGCGCGAGAGCCGACTGGGTGAGTTGTTCGACGGCGCGTTCCTGCCCGACGACGGCTTTCCACACTGAGCTTGCGTACTCGGGGAACATCAAAGTCCAAGTCGCTCGCGCGTGGCGGTACGGATGTCGGTGGCGACCGAATCGAGTGACTGAGCCCCGTCGATCACCACCCAGCGCTCGGGTTCCTCGGCGGCCATTTGCCGAAAGCCGTCGCGTACGCGTTCGTGGAACAGTTCACCTTCTTGCTCGAAACGATCGAGTTGGCGACCGCGCATGCGGCGCTCGAGAACCTCCGGGGCGGCGTCGATCAGCAACACGAGGTCGGGCCAATGCGTGCCGACCGCCCACCTGTTGAGGTGCCGCACCTCGTCGATGGGCAGTTCACGTCCGTAACCCTGATATGCCAATGTGGAATACACGCTGCGGTCGCTGACCACATGACGGCCGACCGCGAGCGCCGGTGCCACTACCTCGTCGATGTGTTGTGCCCGGTCGGCCGCCGCCAGCAACGCTTCTGCGCGGTGCGAGAGATTGTTGATCGATGTGTCGTGAAGAATGGCCCGGATGCGCTGCCCGATTGCGGTGCCACCGGTTTCCCGGGTGAGAACGGCGCCGAGCGCGGTGGCGAGTCGACTGGCGTGGGTGCTCTTGCCGCAGCCCTCCGCGCCCTCGAGCGCTATGTATCGACCATCCGACATACCGGTCGCACGATACCGACTCTTGAGCGGTCAGGCCTTCTTGACGGGTGCGGCCTTCTTGCGCGCCGCCGGCTTCTTTGTGGCCGCCTTCTTTGTGGTCGCCGCCTTCTTCGGTGCCGCTCGTTTGACGGCCGCTCGCTTCGTGGCCGCGGCGCGTTTGCCCTTCACGCCGCCTTTCTCGATGATCGCTTCGCGGCGCACGGCGAGCAGTTCGTAGGCGCGTTCGGGCAGCATCTCCTCCAATCGATCACCCTTCGACAACGACGCGTGGGTTTCTCCATCGCTCACGTAGACACCGAACTTGCCGTCGCGGGCGACGACCGCGTGGTTGCTGATCGGGTCGGTGCCGAACTCACGTAACGGCCCCCTGGCGGCGAGATTGTTGCCGCCGCGACGGAAGACCTTCGGCTGGCTGTAGATCGACAGTGCTTCGTCGAGCGTGATGGTGAACAGTTGCTCCTCGGTGTTGATGTTGCGGTAGTCCTTGCCCTTCTGCAAGTACGGCCCATAGCGCCCGTTGCTAGCAAGGATGTCCTGGCCGTCGGCCGGATCGGTGCCGACAGTTCGCGGCAACTGCAATAACTCAACGGCCTCGCCAATCGTCAGCCGTTCGAACACCATCGTCTTGAACAAGCTCGCCATCTTCGGCTTGGCCAGGCCGGGAGGCAGATTGTCGGGAGCGCCCCACTGCACGTAAGGCCCGTAGCGTCCGTTCTTGGCGAAAACCGGATACCCGTCGAGCTCGCCGATTGGCTGATCGTTCTTCGGCGCTGCCAGCAGTTTCAGCGCGACATCGAGGGTCAGTTCGTCGGGCGTGAGGTTGTCTGGCACACCGGCGGTGTCTTCGCCGCGTTTCACATACGGGCCGTACTTGCCTGGCTTCACCACCACCTGGTTGCCATCGGGGTCGAGTCCGATAGGAAAGGTGTTTATCTCGGCAGCGTCGATCTGGTCGAGGTTCTCTTCCACCAGACGCTTCAAACCGGGCATCTTGTCGGTCTCGTCACCGAAGTAGAAGTGCTGCAACCAGTCCTGCTTCTGGCGTTCATTGCGCGCAATCGCGTCGAGGTCTTCCTCGATGCGGGCGGTGAACTCATAGTCGACCAGTTCGTCGAAGTGTTTCTCCAGTAGTCCGACGACTGCGAAAGCCGTCCAGGTCGGTACCAGGGCCTGGCCCTTCTTCCACACGTACCCGCGGTCCTGAACTGTCTGGATGATCGACGCCCACGTGCTCGGCCGGCCGATGCCCAACTCTTCCAGTCGCTTTACCAACGAGGCTTCGGTATAGCGAGCCGGCGGCAACGTCGAGTGGCCGTTGGGAGTGAGTTCACTCACCGGCACCGCCTCGCCGACGGCGAGCACCGGCAGCAACGCTTCCTTGTCGTCTTCCGCTTCGGTCTCGTCGGAGCTCTCGACGTACACCTGCCGATAGCCGGCGAAGGTGATGGTGGTGCCACTGGCCGCGAACTCACAATCGGTCGGTGTTCCCGCGGCGGCGGCGGCGGCGGTGGCCCCCAGCCGCACCGACACCGTCGTGCCGGTGGCGTCGGCCATTTGCGAGGCGAGTGTGCGTTGCCAGACCAGCCGATACAGCGAAAGCTCCTGACCGTTGAGTTCATCGGCGACCGAGTCGGGGTTACGCAATGGGGTCGTGGGCCGGATGGCCTCGTGTGCCTCCTGCGCATTCTTGACCTTGGTGGTGAACTGCCGTGGCGAAGGTGAAAGGAACTTCTCGCCGTAGGCCGCCTTCACCTCCACTCGGGTCGCCGCCAAAGCCTCGTCGCTGAGCGTCACGTTGTCGGTACGCATGTAGGTGATGAAACCGCGTTCGTAGAGACCTTGCGCAATGCGCATCACTTGCGCGGCACCGAGTCGTAGCTTGCGCCCACCCTCTTGCTGCAACGTGCTGGTCATGAACGGGGCTCTCGGCGAGCTGCGGTATGGCTTCTCCTCGACCGAGCGAACGTTGAACTCGGCGCCGACGAGTGAGTCGGCGAGCGCACGAGCTCGCGCCTCGGTGACCACTGCGACGTTCGGTTTCGGCCGTCCATCGGCTGTGAAGTCCTTGCCGGTGGCAACCTTGGTGGCGTCGACGGCGACCAGGGTGGCGGTGAAAGCCGGCGATGTCGACGTCAGCAATTCGATGTCCCAATAGCCGGCGGAGATGAACGCGATGCGTTCGCGCTCGCGCTCCACGATCAGGCGAATCGACGGCGACTGCACACGCCCGGCCGATAGTCCCCGGTTCACTCGCCGCCACAGCACCGGCGATACCTCATATCCATACAAGCGGTCGAGCAGTCGACGGGTCTCAGCGGCATCGACCAGGCCGTAGTCGATCCCACGGGGATTGGCTACCGCCTGCTCGATCGCGGCCTTGGTGATCTCGTGGAACACCATCCGCTTCACGGGGATCTTCGGTTGCAGATACTCCAGCAGATGCCAACTGATGGCCTCTCCCTCGCGGTCTTCGTCGGTGGCGAGGTATAACTCGCTCGCGCCCTTCATGACCGCCCGCAGGTCTTTGATGACGTCTTTTCCGCGCAGCGTGAGTTCGTAGACGGGCTTGAAGCCGTTGTCGACGTCGATCGACAATCCCTTGCTCGGAAGGTCGGCGATGTGGCCTACCGAGGCGCGCACATCGAAGCCATCTCCCAGGAATTTGGCGATCGTTTTGGCCTTCGCGGGGGATTCCACGACGACGAGGGGTTTAGACATCACGGGTAGGGCTACGTGATTCGACCCCCCCATGTCAAGCACCCCCGGCGTTCTCGGTGCTCAGGGTGGTGCTGTGAACACAACGCTGGGCGCCACTTCCGCCGTAGTGGTTGGCGAAGTTGGGCCAGGCGTGGCATCGGTATCGCGCAAACCCAACCACAGTGCAAAGATGCCGACGACTGCCAGAATTGCCGGAATCAGTTTGCGACTGTGCAATGGCAACGGCCGGTTGGCAACCTCATCGGCAAGCGCAATCAGTCGTCGAGTGTGCGCCCGCGGGGTGGGCAGTTCGGTCAATGACGACTCTGTTCCGCGGGTCGCGGGGACGTCTTGTTGGACAGCTGGCCAAGGATGTCGTCGAGCGCGGCGCGCGCCCAGCGCAGGTTTTCGCGCAGTTCCGCGTTGGTAGCGCGCTCGGCCGGTGACGACCCTTGCGCTCGACGCTCGATGATGTGGCCATTGGCATCTCGGCGGGCGGGTGTTTCGTTGAGTCGACTGCGGAGCGCGTCGTTCTCGTCGGCGAGTTCCTTTAGTTCGGTCGAGAGCGCGGAGACCAGGCGCTGTACCTGGTACGGGTCGTAGCCGCGCTTGACGATCTCCAGCCGGTCACCGGCGACGTTCTCTGTTTCGACCTTGCGCGCCATAGTTAGCCGCAATGCTAAGCGCTCTAGTGGCCACCTTCGACGTCAACCCTTGGCAGAATCCGATCGAGCCACTTCGGAATCCACCAGTTGCGGGCACCGAGCAACTCCATCGTCGCCGGAACCAGCACCATCCGAACGACTGTCGCATCAACGAGCACCGCCACCGCCATGCCGAGACCGAACAACTTCAGTTGACGATCAACACCCAGCGCGAATGCGGAGAACACGCAAACCATGATCAACGCCGCCGCGGTTATGACCCGTGCGGTGACTGCCAGACCGTTGGCCACGGCGGAGGCGTTGTCGCCCGTGCGGTTGAATTCTTCTTTCATTCGCGACAGCAGAAAGACTTCGTAGTCCATCGAAAGACCGAACACGATCGCGAAGAGCATCATCGGCGCCCAGGCCTCTACCGGGCCTGCCTTGCCGACGCCGATCAGGTCCTTTCCCCACCCCCACTGGAAGATGGCGACGATCACCCCGTAAGCAGCGCCGACCGAGAGCAGGTTGACGATGACGGCTTTCAGCGGCACCAGGATGCTGCGAAACACGATCATCAACAGCAGGAAGCTCACGACCAGCACCCCGCCGATCAGGTACGGCAGTCGGCTGCCGAGGTAATCGGCAAAGTCGACGGAGCCGGCGTTGAAGCCGCCGACCTTCACGTCGAGACCGCTTGCCGGCAACAACTCGTCGCGTAGTCGAACGACAAGATCGCTGGTCGCCGCATCCTGCGAGCTCGTCTTGGGGTAGACCTGCCACAGGTAGACGCCGTCGGTCACCGGTACTGCCGGCGAAGCCAAGGCGACGTTCGGATCGGCGGCGACGGCAGCCTGCACCGCGGCGAGCGATTGTTCAGTGGCCGACGTGTCGTCGGTGACGAGCACCAGCGGGGCATTGAAGCCAGGGCCGAAGCCATCGGAGATCAGGTCGTACGCCTCGCGAGCCGTGTAGTCCTTCGGTAAGTTGCCGGTGTCGCCGAACCCCAGCCGAATGTCCAGCACGGGTAGCGCCAATGTCAGCAGCACGGCGGTGCCCGCGATGAACCCGACCCATGGGCGGCGCTGGATGAATTGGCTCCACCGATACCAAAACTGCTTTTCGCGCGGCGGCAAGCGGCGGTGCGGCAGCAGAGTGCGCATCTTGGCTTTCGCTGCCGGGATGAAGCCGATCAGCCACACCACTATCCCGGCTGGAATCGCCGCCAGCAGCAGCACCGGCTTCGTAATCACGACACCGGCCAGCGAGATCAGTACCCAGGTCGCGATGCCCGCCGCAGCGGCACGGGTCGTGTTGTCGACTCTGTGCCTGGCGAAGCCGAGCAGCGCCGGAAGCAGCGTGATCGAGGCGATCATCATCGTCAGCACGCCGATCGCGGCGGCGACGGCGAGGCCCCTGACGAAGGGCAGACCAACCACGAACAGACCGAGCAGTGAGATCATCACCGTGATGCCGGCGAAGACGACGGCGCGGCCGGAGGTATCGACAGCACGCACCGTGGCTTCTTCGGGGTCGAGGCCTGCGTGCAGGTTTTCGCGGTAGCGGGTGACGATGAACAGCGCGTAGTCGATGCCCACTCCGAGTCCGATCATTGCCGACATCTGTGTCGAGAACTCGGGCATCTCCATCGTGGTCGACGCGATTCCGATGATGCCGATGCCGGATACGAGACCGAAGATCGCAGTGCCGGTAGGTAGGCCCATTGCGAGCACCGACCCGAATGCGACGAGCAAGATGATCACCGCTGCCAGCAGACCAAGAATCTCGCTGGGCGGAAACTCGAACTCACCGAACATCTGGCCACCGAATGCGATTCGTAGGCCATCGACGTCGATGTCCTTGGCGAGATCCTTGATGTCGTCGGCCAGCGCAAGCATCTCGGCTTGCCCCTTCGGCTCGAATTCGATGGTCGCGAACGCGATCGGTTCGCTCGTGCTGTTCTGGGCCGCGCCCTCGGGTGAGTACGGGCTGGTGACGTGTAGCCCGTCGATCGTGGCGAGTGCGCTGAACAGCTCCTCCATTGCACCCTTCACTTCCGCGTCGTCGGTTCCCTGTGGGGCGGTGAACACGATCTGGGCAGTGTCGCCGCCGCGGTTCTCGTTGCCCGAACGGCTGAGGATGTCGACGACATCCTTGGACTCGCTGTCGGGAAGCGAGAAGGTGGTGTGGAAGTTGCTTACTGAGCCGCCCGCTGCCGAGAAGGCGATCATGATCGGGAGCCAGATCGCAAAGATCATGACCGACCGCTTACGGAAGCTAAAGCGCGCGATACGTGCGAGCACTGGTGTTCTCCGATTCGTTGAAGACGATGCTTGATACCTGAGGGGTTGCCTCGGTAACGCTAGTGGTTGATTGTGACTAACAACCGACCGCTACCGTGACTGCATCAACACGGATCCGAAGGAGTGGGCGGGCGACGCGCTGCTTGGTTGGACTGACGCGCTGGAAGCGGAATTTCGCAACCTCGGTACCAGCGTGCAACCAGGACGTGTCTGCCGCCTCGACCGCGGATGGAGTTCTGTCTTGGTCGACCTGGCGCTCCCGCCCCTGCGTCTGCGCAATATCGGTGCCGATGTTGCGGTCGGCGACTTCGTTGTCGCCGACGATTTAGGCGACAGAGTGCAACGGGTCCTTACCCGCAGGAGTGCATTCGTTCGGCGGGCATCGTTCGAGGGAAGCAGAGCAACGGCGCACACGATTGCGGCGAACGTCGATGTGGTGATGCTGATCCATGCGCTGACTTCGCCCCCGAAGCAGCGGCGACTGGAGCGTGAGTTGGTGCTGGCTTGGGACAGCGGGGCAGTCCCGGTGGTCGTGCTCACCAAGGACGATCTCGTCGATGATGCTGCCGCCGGTGTCGCCGCACTTCGCGACGTTGCTCCCGGAGTCGACATCTGCGTGGCCAGTGGTATCACTGGCACCGGTGTGGAGCGTCTGCGCGCCTATGCGGCCGACAACGCCACCATCGCCCTGTTGGGGGCGAGCGGGGTGGGTAAGAGCACGTTGGTCAACGCGCTCGTCGGCGACAGCCGCCAACACACCGCCGAGGTTCGCGACGGCGACCAGCGTGGTCGGCACACCACGACCGCCTCCGAGTTGGTGCCCCTGCCAGCGGGGGGATGGTTGATCGACACGCCCGGAGTGCGGGCAGTCAGCCTGTGGAGCAGCGGCCGCGGGATCGAGCGTGCCTTCGCCGATGTCTTCGAACTGATGGACCGGTGTCGTTTCCGTGATTGCAAGCACGATGACGAACCCGAATGTGCTGTGCGCAACGCGATCGAGCACGGGGCGCTCGATGCGCGGCGCCTGATCAGCATGCAACGCCTCGTCGCGGAGGAGGCTGCGCTCGAAGCCGAGCAGCGCGCCAAGCAGAAGGCGCTCGACCGCCGCGGCGTTCGTCGCCCGCGCAAGGAGACCTGATCACCCGCTGAGGCAACCGAACTTCACGGCGGCTCAAAGGCCATCGTGGCACTTGCTTGCAGCGTGACATCGGGTAGCAGTGCGCCGACCATCGAAACCTCGGTGTGGTCGACGAAGGTCACCGTGACGGTGACGGTGGTTGCGTCGAGACTCACCAGCACATCGATCGGTCGCAATGCGATCGCGCGATCGACCGCCGCCCTGGCCCCAGCGGTTGGATCGTCGGCCACTGCCGCGGCGCGGGCACCTTCGCGCGCGGCAAGTTGCACGGCCAATTGATTGCGGCCGAGCTCGGCCACTTGCACTCCGCCGAGCAGCACCATGAACAGGATCGGCAGTGTGAGCGCCAGTTCGACGGTCGCTTGTCCGTGATCGTGCAGGCGAAGCGACTTCACAACTTGTCGACAACGCTGTCGATCACGCTGTCGAAGAGTTGACCGATGCGGCCCGAACCGCCGCCGGTGGTGGCCCAGCCGATCACCAGCAGTGCGATCAATGCCGCACCCAACAACACGAGGGCGTACTCGGTGGTCGCTTGGCCGTCTTCGCCGTGCCGGCCAAGCGTGAGGAGTCTTGTGATGAAAGCGCGCATGCGAATTCTCCGTTCAGGTGTTGAGCGACGACAGGGCTGCGAGCAGCAACGGGGCCACCGCCAGCAATATGAACGAAGGCAGCGTGCACAGCACGAGCGGAAGCGAAAGCCGAACAGGCAGTTGGCGAGCGCGTGCATCGGCTTGCCGCCGCCGATGCTGTCGTGCCTCGGCGGCAAGCCGGTCGAGCACTGGCGCAAGGGGTAACCCGTAGCGGTCGGCGGCGATCAATGAGTCGGCCAGCGGCGCCGCCGCCGCGCCAAGGTGCAACGGCAGCGCGGCGAGGGCATCGGCGAAACGCGTTCCACTCTGCACGTCAACCGCAACAGCGC
>JACQZX010000060.1 GCA_016213665.1 Actinomycetota bacterium
AACACAGCCGCCAAGGTCGCCCGGCCCCAGCGCGGGGGGTTTCGTGCTGTGGTGGCCGGTTCGGGGGGTTTCGTGCCTGTGTACCGGCACGAACCCCCCCGATGGCGCACCCACGCACGAAACCCCCCGCACGGCTTACGCTGCCGACAGCGATGAAAGAAGCGAGCGAACTGTCCGACGTGCGTACCGACCCGTACCTGGGCACGGTCGTTCACGTGGTCGGAACACGCCAGGCGCGGCCGAACCTTCCGAGCACCGGCTGCCCGTTCTGCGTCGGTGGCCGCGAGGCACCCGCGCCCTACGACGTGCACTGGTTTGCCAACCGCTGGCCGGCGATGCCCGACGGCCGCTGCGAAGTAGTGCTGTACACCCCCGAACACGACGCGACGCTCGGATCGCTGGGAGTTACCGGCGTGCGTCGCGTCATCGACCTGTGGGCCGAACGCACCGCCGCGCTCGGCTCGCGACCGGATGTCGCATACGTGCTGGTGTTCGAAAACCGTGGAGCCGAAGTGGGCGCAACGATCGCGCACCCGCACGGCCAGATCTACGCCTACGACCACGTTCCCGACCGACCGGCGCGTCTCCTAAGTGCGCAGTGGGCTCCCGACCTGAATCCCGGCGATCGGTTCGTTGCCGAGCACGGGGATTGGATGGCGGTAGTGCCGGTCGCGGGCAGCTACCCGATGGCGTTGTCGCTGGCGCCTCGAACCAGGGCGCCTGATGTCGTGACGCTGTCGCCGGCGAGCCGCGACGAACTGGCGGCGCTGCTGATCGACGTTCTCGGCCGACTCGACCGACTCTATGAGCAACCGCTGCCGTACATGATGTGGCTCAATCAACGGCCGACCGATGGGGGCGACTGGCCCGAGGCCTGGTTCAACATCGAGATCGTGTCGCCATGGCGGCGAGCGGGTGTTCCACGCTTCATCGCCGCCGCCGAGGTCGCATGCAACGAGTACTTCAATCCGGTCATCCCGGAAGTGTTGGCCGAGAAGCTTCGCGATCTCTCGCGATTGCCTTAGGCCTTCGGGTCGACGTGGCCGAAGTTCGGCGATCGCTTCTGCAAGAAGCTGGCCACGCCTTCTTGCAAGTCGGGTCGACGCAGCGAAGCGTTCATCAACTCAATCGCCGCCGCCGTCGCCTGCGGCAACGAGCTATTCCAATCGGAATACACCTGCCGCTTCATCACGGCCATCGACGTCGGCGAAGCCAGCGTCGCCAGCTCGCCGGCGTAGGCGAGCGCGTGGTCGAGCACCGACTCTTGCGCAACGGCTTCGTTCACCAAACCCATCCGCGCGGCTTCGTCGCCGAGGATCACACGCCCCGAGTACAACAGGTCGAAAGCCCGCGCCGTGCCGACCAGCCTTGGCAATATCCAACTCATACCGTATTCGGCAACCAGGCCGCGCCGCGAGAACGCGGTTGTGAACTTGGCGTTCGTAGCTGCGAAACGGATGTCGCACATCAACGCGATCACCATGCCAACGCCCGCGCACGCGCCATTGACGGCAGCGATGACCGGCTTGGGTATCAGGGTGGTCTCGTGCGGCCCTCGCCGAGCCGTCATGTCCGCGGGCTCCGCGGCGCGGCCACTGACAGCTTGCAGCGCGTCCATATCGGCACCGGCGCAGAAGCCGCGCCCGGCGCCGGTAATCACGATCACCTTCACCGCCGGATCGGCGGCAGCTTGATCGAGCAGCGCGAAGTAACGCACCGCCAGCTCGCCCGTCCACGCGTTGAGTCGATCGGGACGATTGAGCGTCAGCAACGCAATACCCGGCTCGCGATGTTCGTAAAGAACCGTGTCGTTGCGCACCGACTTGTCACTCACTCGGCGAATCCACCGCTGCCTCGTGGGGCGCTTCCTCGGGTGCGTCAGTGGGTGCCTTGTCGGCGCTGTTGCGCAACCAGTCGATCAATAGATAACCGGCAGCGATGACGATTGCTGCCACGGCCATCCACTGATTGAGGCGCCAGCCACCACCCGATCGCGCCGGGTCGATGCGCAGACCCTCGATCCAGAAACGACCGATCGCGTAGCCGACGACATAGACGGCCAGCAGTCGGCCGGGACGCAAGCGGAATCGCCGGTCGATCAGCAGCAGCACCCCGCACAGCGAAACATTCCACAATGCTTCGTACAAGAAGGTCGGATGGAACGTGGTGCCGGAGACGTAGCCGGTTGGGAGATGCGCATCGTCGATCTCCAGCGCCCAAGGAAGATCGGTCGGCCTGCCGAACAGTTCCTGATTCCACCAATTACCGATGCGACCGATCGCCTGCGCCAGCGGAATCGCCGGCGCCGCCGCGGTGTAAACCCCAGCGACGCTCACTCCCCTTCGACGCGCCGCCCAGCCGGCGACCAGTGCGCCGGCGAGAATGCCCCCCGGAACGCCAAGGCCACCCTCCCAGACCTTCAGCCAACGCGAAGGCTCTTCAAACGGTCGGCTCTGATCGGTGATGATGAAGTAGATCCGCGCACCGACCACTCCGGCCGCGACGCCCCAGATCGCGATCGAACTCATGTCGTCGCGGGTGCCGGTGCCTGCGGCCTCCAACCGCCTGCCGCTCAGCCAGACGGATGCAACAACGCCAAGCGCGATCATCACTCCGTACAAATGCAGCGAAATCGGACCGATATCGAGAACACCGTCGGATGGGCTGGGGATCGACGCGATGAGGTGGATACCCATCAGTGGCTACCAGTCACGCGACGCGCAAATGCAACAGTCGATTCGAAGATCAGGTCCTTGTCGTAGTCGACAGTGGCAACGTGGAAACTGCGATCGAGGCTGACGCGTTCGATCGGACCGCCGTAGTTGGCAACCAGAAACTCGGATTGTGCTGGCTCGACGACATGGTCCTGTGGCGAGTTGAGCAGCAACAGCGGCAGCTGCATTCCTGCGTAGGCCTCGGCGAGCGGCGTGAGACCATCGGTGAACAGCGACAACACAGCGCGTACCGGGGTGCCGTCGTACCCAGACTCCTTGCCGTCGGGATCGGCGATGTCACCGGCGATACCTGGCAGCACCTCCGTTCCACCGTCGATTATCCCTCGCAGCATGTCGACGACCTCCGCAGCCGGCGGTTGCGCCGCCGGATTGATACACACCAACCCGGCGACCTCAGGATGGTTGGCACCCATCCGCAGCGTCAGTGCCCCTCCCAAACTGAGTCCGACAACCACGACCTTGTCGACACGCGCCGCCAGGATCTGAAAAACTCTTTCCAACTCGGCGACCCAATCGGCCCACCTGATGTTCAACAGGTCTTCGATAACGGTGCCGTGGCCAGGCAGCAGTGGCAGCTCGATGTGAAAGCCCGCCGCCGCCAGCGCTTCCGCTACGCCGCGCATGCTGGCTGGGTTGCTGGTAAGGCCGTGAATTACGAGTGCACCGGCGGAACCGGAACCGACGTGCGACCACGGTTCCGCGCCAGGTATCAATTCAGTCATAGCAGGCAGTATGCCAGCGACCGGACAGACGTGGAGGGTCAGAGGGTCAGAGGTACGGGTCGTTCGGACCGGCAGGCTCCTGCCACCACGAATCCGGCGAACCCGTCTGCACCCAGTCCTCAAACGGATAGATGCAATTCACGGGGCAGACCGGTAGGCACTTGTCGCAGCCACTACACAACTCAGGGATGATGACAACATCCGGGCCGTGGTTGAAGATCGCACCGAACTGGGGCGGGCAGGCGCGTAAACACGCGTCGCAGTTGATGCATTCGAGCATCTCGATGCGCAGCGGCGGGCTCAACCACTTCTCGTTTCGCTCGCGCAGTTCGATTCGCTGCGCCCGAGAGGGGACCATTGCCGGTCAAGTGTACGTGCAGCTCGGTCGCTCGATGTGATCGGCCAGCGATGGGTCGCGAACGACAATGACATCGAGAAAGGCCTCGACGACGCGCGGTTCGAATCGCGTGCCACTGCCCGCCGCGATGTAGTTGATCGCGTCGATGTGCGGCCATGGTTGCTTGTAAACACGGGTACTCAACAACGCGTCGTAGACGTCGGCCACCGCAACAATCCGAGCGCAGAACGGAATCTCGTCTCCAACCAGTCCGTTGGGATATCCGCTGCCGTCCCAACGTTCGTGGTGCGAACTCGCGATCTCGGCCGCCAGGCTGATCAGAGGCGATGAACTTCCCGAGAGAATGTCGTTTCCGTGGATCGCGTGGGCCTTGACGGCCTCGAACTCGACCGCCGTGAGCGGACCGGGCTTGGTCAGGATCGCATCGGGTATCGCCACTTTGCCGATGTCGTGCAGCCGCGACGCGACCTGCAGCCGTCGAACGAACTCTTCGTCCTGTTCAAGGCAGGCAGCGATCTCGGCGGCAAGTTCTCCGACCCGTATCGGGTGTGCGATCGCGTCGACGTTCTTGCCCTCGGTCGCTGCGGCAACGCGAATCAGTGCCTCCACTTGGGCGGCTTCCACTTCCTCGATTCTCGCTTGCAGCATCGGCTCGAAATTGGCAGTGCGCAGCCGGAGAATCTCAGCCTGTTGGCGAGTTACCTCCGTGTCGTGTTGCACCTGCAGGGTGGTGATGCGCAGGTCGCTGCCGCGATCGAACATCTGCTCGTTGAGTTCGTAGCGCGCCTCTTGATGCATGAGCGCCGTCTTGTAGTCGCCCATCTCCTTGCACAGGTTGGCCAGCTTGTCGCGCAGCTTCAGCGAGACTTCGGTCATCTTCGCCTCCGCGGCCAACTCGAGCGCTTCCCCCCACTCGCGCAACGCCTCCTCGCGAAGACTCTGCGCGACGTAGAGTTCGCCGCGAGCAATGCGCACCGTCACGACACAGCCGGGCGACAGGGCCAGCCGCCGTTCGGTGCGATCGCGCAACACACCATCGGCGTCATCAAGACAGCTCGTCGCCCGGTCGAGTGCGGCCAGCGCGACATAGGCGATGGCCAACCGGGCGAGTATCTCGGGAACGAATTCGGGGGCGTGTTGTTTGGCCAGGTCGAGCGCAGATTCCCCGAGGCTCACGGCCAACAAGTCCTCGTGCCGATCGGCGCGCACCTTGGCCATGTTGGCCAGCGTGACGGCATCGAGGTCGGGGCGCGCCTGACCCTTGTTCGCCATCAACGCGGCCTCGTACGTGACGATCGCGCGGTCGGTGTCGCGCAGGCTGTGCTGGATGACCGCCAGCGAGTTCAGCAAGAGGCCCTCACTCGCCCGTTCACCGGTGGCCCGATACAGGTCGAGAGCCGCACACGCGGAGCCGAGCGCTTCCGAGAAGTTGCCGGCGTGGTACTGCACCGCCGCAATCAGGTTGAGCGCCGACACCTCGGAGATGGAGGCGCCACATTGGTGAGCAAGATCTCGGGCTTCGAGTGCCACCGCCAGGGCCTCGTTGTTCAACCCGGACGCATACGACAGTTCGGCGAGCCGATACAAAGCTTCCGCTTCGCTGGCCTGATCGCCTCGCGACCGCGAGATGACCCGTGACTGCTGGACGAGTGATCGAGCCCGACCGATATCTGTCGCTTCGACTTCCCGCGCCTGTTCGAGCAGTTCATCGACGGCGAGATCACCACCGCCTACGTTGCTTACGGGCGTAGTGATGGCCATGCTCACCTCCTCGAGTTCGCGCGCCACTTCGGTAACACCGCCTTTTCAGGCTAGTTATCGGCAGTTCTGGCACCGGGGATAGCCGAAACTTCGTATCGTGTGTCGCTGTGAATGCGACGCGGCAACGGTCAACTGCCCGGCGCAACCTCGATTCCAGTGCTGTCGCGGCCCTGATGCCCGTGGTCGCCGTTGCCCCCGTATGGCTGCTGGCAATTGTCGTCTTCTGGCTGCCCGCTCGTGCGATCTGGCACGTCAGTTTCGGTGTCTTTGCGCTCGGGTATGTCGCCGCTGTCGTCCTGTTGTTCCTTCGCCCGGTGCAGGTTTGGGTGCTGGCGCCGCTGTTGGGTGCCCGCCGACTCACGCGCGCGCAGTCGGCGGCGCTCAGTCCTGCGTGGCGTCCGGTGCTGCAGGCGAACGACCTGCCGGGCCGCCGCTACGTATTGGCTGCACTGCCGTCCAACGACTTGAACGCCTTCGCTTGCGGCGGCCATCTGGTGGTGGTCACCTCCTACGCGATCGAGGCGCTTCCACGAGACGAACTAACCGGCGTGCTGGCGCACGAACTGAGCCATCACCTCGGCGGGCACACAGTGGCACTCACGTTCGGCCAATGGCTGAGTATCCCGGTGCTATTGCTCGCTCGTATCGGTTTCTTCCTACAAAATGTGGCCAGCGCGGCGACGACAAGCTACGGCAGTAATTCGTCGGCGCTGACGGCGATCGGACGCACGCTGGCCGCACTACTCACCGCCGTGTCGTGGGTGTTTCTCTCGGGGTTGCTGTTGAGCAACGCATTGGCCAACGTCGTCGGCCGCAACAGCGAGTTCGAGGCCGACCTGCGGGCAGTCAACATGGGCTTCGGAAGACCACTGGCCACCGCCCTGCGACGCTTCGTCGCCGAGTTCGGTGCCGATCGCCCGCTGACGTGGAGAGATCGGCTGGCGAGCAGTCACCCACCCGCTCGCACGCGCGTTGCCCGCATCGAGGCGCTGCTGCGCAACCGACGCTGACAGCTCTGGCCATTGACCATTGGCCGTTGGCAATTACGAAGTTGCGATCGGCGCCACGACCGCCGACAGCAGATCGACCAAGGCATCGGGCGCCAGTTCGATGTCAAGCCCGCGTCTTCCACCGCTGACGAAGACAGTTTCGAACAGAACGCAACTGTCGTCGATCGCTGTGCGCAGTCGCTTCTTCTGTCCGAATGGGCTGATGCCACCGGTGACGTAGCCGGTAACACGTTCGGCGACAGCGACGGAACACATTTCCGCGCGCTTACCGCCGAGCGCTACAGCAAGCTCGCGCAACGAAAGTTGCCCGCTGACCGGCACGATCGCCACCACCTGCTCGATGCCTTGGCCGCCCGTGCTGCCAGCGCTGCCGGTGAGGTTGACGGTGAGGTTGACGACCAGCGTCTTGAAGACTCGTTCCGGCGGCAGTTCCAATGCGGTGGCCGCGACCCAACCGTGGCCGCGATTGTTCGAAACGTGCTCGAAGTGGTGAACGGTAAATGCGACACCGGCGGCCTGCAGCGCAAGGATCGCCCCCGTTGCGGCGCGGCCGTTGCTCGATGGGATCGCCACGCCCTCATTGTGCCCGCTCCAGATCTGAGCCCCGCCAATTTCACACGCCGTTCACGAAGCCCACACAAGTAGGAAATAGGGCCGCCTTACAGTTCTGCGATGCCCGCAAATGCTTCGCTCACTCCCCGAGAGCGCGAAGTGCTCGGCATTCTCGTGGCAAATCGCGGCCGTGTGCTCGCTCGCCATGAACTGGCGCACCAGGCCGGGCTCGAAGACCTGCACGACCGACGGTGCGACAAAGTGTTGGTTCGATTGCGCGAGCGACTCGGCAACAACGCGATCGTCACGGTGCGCTCGCGCGGCTGGATGTTGAGTTTGGACGCTGTCGGACAGGCGACCGACCTGCTGGTCGACGGTGCTGGCAACTAGCGGCAGCGTCGATCTCGGGCGACTGCTCCTCGACCTGCTGATTGTGCTTGCTGCGGCAAAGCTCGCGGCCGAGATCGCCGAGCGCTTGTTCGTCGCGGCTGTGCTCGGCGAGATCGCCGCCGGGATCTTGCTCGGCCCGTCGGTATTCGGCCTGATCGAAACCGGCGGCGATCGCGGTGTATCGATCGCGCTCCTCGCCGAGATCGGTGTGCTCTTACTGCTGCTGTCAGTCGGCATGGAGATGGACCTCGCCGAGTTGGTGAAGGTCGGCCGGGCATCGCTGCTCGTCGCTGTCGTCGGTGTGGC
This sequence comes from Actinomycetota bacterium, assembly GCA_016213665.1. Taxonomy (GTDB): domain Bacteria; phylum Actinomycetota; class Acidimicrobiia; order Acidimicrobiales; family Ilumatobacteraceae; genus UBA668. The sequence continues at coordinate 7,835 of JACQZX010000060.1, forward strand.
AGCACCGTTCGCCGCTGGCACTGCGACGGGGCTCGCATTCGGCGAGTCCACCGACACATCGATCTTCTTCGGCGCGGCGCTGACCGCGACGAGCGTCGGGATCACGGCGCGCGTCTTCGGTGATCTGCGCGCGCTCGCCTCGATCGAGGCACGCATCGTGCTCGGAGCAGCCGTAGCCGATGACGTGCTTGGTCTCGTGATCTTGACCGTCGTGGTGAAGGCCGTCACCGGAGCCGAAGTCGGCGTCGGAGTGGTCGCCGTCACTCTCGGTTCGGCACTGGCGTTTCTTATGGGTACCGGAGTCGTCGGCCTCGTTGTGGTGCCGCCAGTGCTACGCGCCATCGATCGACTTTCAAAGTCGAGCGCGACGCTGCCGATCGCCGCACTCGCATTGACACTCGCGTTCGCGGCACTGGCCGATGCGTCAAGTCTGGCTTTCATCATTGGTGCATTCGTGGCCGGTCTAGCGATCGGGCGCAGCGAACATCGTGAGCACATTGCACGCGACTTGGCAAGCGTTGGCAACGTCTTCATTCCTATCTTCTTCCTGCAAATCGGCCTCAACGCCGACATCGCCGCGATGGCCAAGCCATCCGTGCTCACTTTCGCAGCGGTGATGTCTGCTGTTGCGGTGGGCGGCAAGCTGCTGTCCGCCGTCGGCGCAATCGGTACGAGGGCCGACAAACTTCTGCTCGGAATCGGCATGATCCCCCGTGGCGAGGTCGGCCTGATCTTCGCGTCGATCGGTCTCACCAGTGGCGTGCTCGACGCCGATCTCTATGGTGCGCTGCTGCTCGTCGTGCTGCTCACCACGATCGCCACTCCGCCGCTACTTCGCCTGCGACTTGGTGCCACGGAGGCGAGACCCGCGAAGGAGTTGGACACGCCGACCGAGGAACCGCCGCAAGGCTGGATCACGATCGAAGCCGGTGTCATCGAACTCCACGGCACTCCTCCATCGGCGGCGATTGTTCACCTGGCGTTGACGACGGCGAAGATGGCGACTCTCGCAACTCCGGGCGAATCACTGCTCAATTGGTTCAGCGCCCGTCGCCACGATTCGTTGAGTTGGAACCCTGATGAAACTCCCACGCTCGTGGATCTTCTTCGCTCCGACGAGGTACGGGCGTGGCGTTTCCTCGAGGTCACTGGCGTTCTCGAACGCGCCTTACCGGAAGTGGCCGCTGCCATGGCACGGCGCCGGGCAGACATGAGCGACCTCGACCCGCTTAGTGCGCTTCGCTTTCCAACCGTCGATCGTCTGCACGAGCTCACCAGCACTGAGGGCTCCATCTCCGACCGCGACGATCCTCACGACTCACTCGTGCTCGCCGCAATGGTGCACGACGTTTGTCGCGCCCCGGACGAAGCGCTGTTTCTCGCGTCGCGACTATGTCGCGAGTCAGATGCTCTGCTCGTCGTATCACTGATCTCCGACGCCAATCTCTTCCGTGCCGGCCTGCGCGAGCCACCGGCCTTCGAGAACACGGAGATATTTCAACTCGCGACGCATCTCGCGGGTGCCGACCACGCTCACGACGCCTACATGCTGGCGCTCACCCTCGGCGACCTGCCTAAACACCATCGGGACGCGCTCGAACAGCGTTATGCCCTCGTCTGCGAGGCACTCGATCATCCAGAGCTCACCGGAACCAACGCGACCAACCTGGCAGGCATTCGCCGAGTCGCGGCGCAACGACTGTTGACCGACGAAGCCGCGATCGAACGGCTCCGAGTCGCACCCGCGTCGTACCTACTCACCCACGAACCCGAGGAAATCGCGCGCCACGCCGAACTGGTCGAGCCTCTGCCGCGCGCCGGTGTCGTGCGCGTCGCGGTCAGCGCGCAACCGATGCCCGACTACTGGAAGGTCGACATTGCGTGCCGCGACGCAGACGGGCTGCTCGCTCGGCTGACCGATGTACTGACTGCGCATGGCTTCGACATCACATCGGCCGATATCGCGACCTGGCCCGATGGCGCGGTGCTCGACAGCTTCAGCGTTCGATCGGAGGCGCAGCCCGACGCGAACGAGTTGGCGACCAGCATGGAGGCTCGGCTGCGTAAGCCGCTGCGCGCCACACCCAAGCCACAGCTGGAACTCACCTTCGACAACGCAGCACTCCCGTGGCACACCTCGTGCATCGTCAATGGGCGTGACGAACAGGGAGTGCTGCAGGCCGTCAGCGCCGCGTTCGCGGCCACCAAGGTGGTCGTTCATTCCGCGAGAATCGGCTCGCTCAACGGCAACGTCTCGGATCGCTTCACGGTCACTGACCGACTCGGGCGCAAACTCGACCTGGCGGCGATGAACCGCACCCGCGCAGCCTTGAACGGCACGGACAAGACGTTCACTCGCACGAAACACGCGCGCAACTAACCGGAAATCTCCCTTCGGTACCGTCCGGCGACCAAGACGAAGGGAGCGCGCCATGCGCAACAAGAAGGTAGTCAGGTACACATTCGGCGGAGTCGTCGGGGCAATTCTCTCGACACTGTTGCTCGCCGGCCAGGCATTTGCGGCCGACGCCGACCCCGTCACGGTGCTCGGTCAGCAGACCAGCATGTTGTGGGTCGTACTCGGCGCGGTCCTCGTCATCTTCATGCAGGCCGGGTTCGCACTCGTTGAAACCGGGTTCACACAGGCCAAGAACGCAACACACGTGTTTTCGACGAACTTTGCGATCTTCGGCATCGGGTTCGTCGCGTTCTTCCTAGTGGGGTTCCCACTTGCCTTCGGGGGCTACTCCTACTCTGCATTCGGTCTCGACACGCCCATCGGCGACGCGCTCGTCGGCAGTGGCAACTGGGTCTTCCTGTGGAAGGGAGGTTGGGCGATGTCGGGCAACGGCGTCACACCGGCATTGCTCGCCTACTTCCTGTACATGGCCGCGTTCATGGACACGACCGCGACGATCCCAACCGGCTCAATGGCCGAGCGCTGGAAGTGGAACAGCTTCGTCGGCTGGGGTCTCTTCTGCGGTGCGATCTACTACCCACTGTTCGCCGCGTGGACGTGGGGCGGCGGCTGGCTGGCAAAGTCGTGGCAAACGCTGCACGCTGGTGCCGGTTACGTCGACTTCGCCGGTAGCGGTGTTGTTCACGCGGTCGGAGGCGTGGCGGGGCTCGCTGGCGCGATCGTCCTCGGACCACGCATCGGCAAGTACGGCCCCGATCGCAAGCCGCGCACAATTGCCGGTCACAACATCCCGATGGCTCAGTTCGGAACGTTCATCCTGTTGTTCGGATGGTTCGGCTTCAACGCCGCATCCACCACTTCTGTCACCGACGTGCAGTTCGCGACGGTCGCAACCAACACCGCTATTGCCGCCGCGTTCGGCGCCGTCGTCGCGATGTTCTACTGCCAGAAGCGACTCGGCAAGCCCGACCCGGCAATGATGTGCAACGGCATGCTTGCCGGACTTGTCGCCATCACCGCCCCGTGTGCGTTCACGACACCGGCGTGGTCGGCGGCAATCGGCGGCATCGCGGCGATCATTGTCATCGAGTCGTGCCTGTTCCTCGAGCGCAAGGGCATCGACGATCCGGTGGGTGCCATCAGCGTGCACGGCATCGGCGGCACCTTCGGTGTGCTGTGCGTCGGACTCGTCGCCAACGGCAGCTACGGCGCCGGATGGAACGGCTCGAGCAGCACCGGCATCAAGGGATTGTTCTACGGCGACGGCGGCCAACTCGGCGCCCAGGCACTCGGCATCGGTGTCATCTGGACCGTGATCCTCGGGCTTGCCTTCGGCTTCTTCAAGATTCAGAACCGGCTCACCAAGGGCGGCATCCGCTCCAAGGAAGAGGACGAAAGGGCTGGCCTCGACCTCGCCGAAATGGGTGTCTTGGCGTACGTCAACGACGACTTCCTGGACTCAGTCCCCAGTTAGTCGTCAAGGATCGTCGTTCAGCAACGGGTCTGAGAAGGTGACAACATGGCATCCGTGGCCGTGATCGAAACGCACCAATCCCAGGACAGCCCTAACGCCGCCGACACGTACCAACTTGCCGACCGCTACCGGCTCGACGACGGTCGGGCGTTCCTGAGCGGCTCGCAGGCCTTGGCACGTCTGCCCTACGAACAACTGCGTGCCGATCGACGCGCGGGTTTGCACACGGCCGCTTACATCAGCGGCTATCCCGGCAGCCCGCTCGCCGGCTTCGATCGCGATGTCACCGCTGCCGCCAAGTTGGCGACCGCCGACGGTTTGCGCATGGTGTTTCAACCGGGGATGAACGAGGAGTTGGCGGCGACGGCGGTGATGGGCACGCAGTTGGCCGTGACGGTCGACACGTGTCTCTACGACGGCATCATCGGCATCTGGTACGGAAAAGCTCCCGGCCTCGATCGTGCCAGCGATGCCCTGCGCCACGCGGCCTTCGCCGGCACCTCGGCGAGAGGCGGAGCGTTGGCGTTGGTCGGCGACGATCCGAACGCGAAGAGCAGCACGTTGCCCAGCAGCAGCGGCGCCACGATGGTCGACCTCAACATGCCCATCATCTACCCCGGCGATGTGCAAGAGGCGATCGACCTCGGACGCCACGCCATCGCGCTGTCGCGGGCGTGTGGAGTGTGGGCGAGCATCAAGGTGGTCGAGGCCGTCGCCGACGGCACGGGTTCGGTCGAACTGTCGCCTGAGCGCATCGACCCGGTCGTGCCGACGATGCAGGTCGACGGCAAGTTGTGGGTGCCTCATCCGAGCGGCGAGATCATCACGCCGTACACGCTGGCGATGGAAAAGGAATTCCAAGAGATCCGACTCGAACTCGCTCGCCAGTACGGCGTGCTGAATCACCTCAACACGATTCAAGTGCGAGGTCCCAACGATTGGATCGGCATCGCCGCCAGCGGCCACACCTACCACGAGACACTGGAGGCACTGCACCTACTGGGATTTCGGTCGGCCGACGATCTGCGCGCCGCCGGAATTCGCCTTTTCAAGTTGGGCATGCCGGTGCCGCTCGATGCCACGCAGACGCGCCAGTTTGCCCAAGGGCTCGCCGAAGTCGTGGTTGTCGAGGAGAAGACGCCAAACCTGGAGTGGCTGGTCAAGGACGCCCTCTACGGCCGCGCCGATGCCCCGATGGTGCACGGCAAACACGCACCGAACGACGAAACGTTGTTTCCGATGACAGGCACACTCGAAGCCGACTCGATCGCGCCGCTGCTGCGGCGCCGGTTGGCAGCTCGCCTGGCCGATCGCATGACACCGGAGAAGCCGGCCCCACGTGAGCTGATTCCCCTCGCCGTCATCCGTTCGCCGTACTTCTGCTCGGGGTGCCCGCACAACTCTTCGACCAAGGCGCCGGAGGGTTCGCTGATCGGCGCCGGCATCGGCTGCCACAGCATGGTGATGCTGATGGAACCGGAGCGGCGCGGCAACATCGTCGGCCTCACCTCGATGGGTAACGAGGGTGCGCAATGGTTCGGCATCGCACCGTTCGTCGACACGCCCCACCTCATCCAGAACATTGGTGATGGCACGCTGTTCCACAGTGGCATGACTGCCGTGCGAGCCGCGATCGCGAACGGCGTCAACATCACCTACAAGATCCTTTACAACGGCGCGGTATCGATGACCGGCGGTCAGGAACCGTTCGGTCAACTCGATGTACTCACGCTGTGCCGCGTGTTGGGCGCCGAAGGCGTCCGCGACATCATCGTCACCACCGACGATCTCTCCCGCTACCGCCAGGCCGACGTCCCACCAGGCGTGCGTGTGTGGGGCCGCGGCCGGATAATTGAAGCGCAGGAGGAACTCGCCCTCGTGCCAGGGTGCACGGTGCTGATCCACGATCAGCGGTGCGCGGCCGAGTTGCGCCGCGATCGCAAGCGCAACACGATCGAGTCTCCCGAGTTTCGTGTCGTGATCAACGAACGGGTCTGTGAAGGTTGTGGCGATTGCGGCGACAAGAGCAACTGCCTTTCCGTGCAGCCGATCGATACTCCGTTCGGACGCAAGACAGCTATCGATCAGAGTTCATGCAACTTCGACCTTTCCTGCATGCAAGGTGATTGCCCGGCGTTCATGACCGTGTCGACTACGGGTTCGTCGGCGACCGCGAAGTCGCCTGGTGCTGCTCCACGAGTTGCCGTTCCGCAGATCTCCGCCGTCGACGATTACACGATCCGCATGGCGGGCATCGGTGGAACCGGGGTCGTCACCATCAGCCAGATTCTGGGAACGGCGGCAATGCTGGGCGGCTATCACGTTCGCGGTCTCGACCAAACGGGGCTTTCGCAAAAAGCTGGGCCGGTGGTCAGCGACGTGCGACTCTCGGGCCTCACACCGCATGCCTCCAACAAGGCCACTGCCGGCTCCATTGACGTGCTGCTCGCGTTCGACCAACTCGTGGCAGGCGGCGATGCGACCCTGCGCACGATGAGCGCCGAACACACCGCCGTCATTGCCAACACCGCGGCTGTGCCCACCGGTTCGATGGTGGTGCACCCCGATCGGCCCTACCCGCGGGCCGAAATCGGTGCCCGTCTCGACAACAATTCCCACCACGTGTTGCGCGTCGACGCCCAACGGTTGATGGTTGCACTCCTCGGCGACACCGGCAGCGTCAACGTTTTCATGCTGGGGGTTGCGGTGCAGTCCGGAAACGTTCCTGTCGCCGTCGAATTCATAGAACAGGCGCTGGTCCTCAACGGCGTCGCCGTCGAGAAGAACCTGGCCGCCTTCAATTGGGGTCGCGCGTGGGTAGCGGATCCCTCCGCAGTCGATGCCGCCGCTGGGTTGCAACAGCAGATCGACAACGTGCCGCTGCGCGAACGACTGTCGGCCGATCTCGCCGACTACCAGTCGGCAAAGTACAGCGCCAAGTTCGATCGCGTCGTAGACGAAGTCGCCGCCCGCGGAGACGACCAACTCACCGAGGCCGTTACACGCAATCTGCACAAGTTGATGGCCTACAAGGACGAGTATGAAGTAGCCCGGCTGCTGTTGCTCCCCGAGTCGCGCCGACAAGCACGCGAAATCGGTGGGCAACGGACGAAAGTGACCTGGCTGCTTCATCCGCCCGTGCTGCGCGCTCTTGGGATGAGAAACAAGTTGCACATGGGCCGCTGGACAACACCTGCGTTCTGGGTGCTGCGGGCCATGCGACGGCTGCGCGGCACACCGCTCGACGTTTTCGGTTGGGCGAAAGTTCGGCGGATGGAACGGGAGATGATTCCCGAATACATCGCTGCCATCCAGTCGCTACTGCCGCAGGTAGCGCCGGCGACATTGCCGGAGATCATCGCGATCGCATCGCTGCCCGATCGAGTTCGCGGTTACGAACACCTCAAGATCGAGCGTGCGACCGCCTATCGCGAGGAACTGTCACGACGCCTCGCGGCGTTCGGTCGCGACGACCTCACGTCGCCGTAGCAAGAACCGACGATCGCTGTCGTTCGGCGAACATTCGAGGGCGCGGTCGAAGGCAGCCACCGCCGCGTCCACCTCGCCGAGCCGTGCCAGCAACTCTGCGCGAGTACTCCACAGCAGATGCCAGTCGTCAATGACGGCCAGATCGGCTTCGCCCAGATTGTCGAGCAACGACAACCCGACAGCAGCGCCCTGCGCGTGCGCCACCGCCACCGCCCGGTTTACCCGCACAACCGCAGTCGGGGTGAACAACTCGAGCGTTGCATAAAGGCTCGCGATCTGCGACCAGTCGGTGTCCTCGAACGACACTGCAGTTCCATGCAGACAGGCGATCGCTGCCTCCACCTGATAGCGGCCCGGACGATGCAGCCGCACGGCGGCGTCCAAAGTTGCCGCGGCCTCGGCGATCTGAGCTCGATCCCAGCGTGACCGATCCTGATCGGCGAGCAAGATGACCTCTCCGGCGGCATCGCGGCGAGAAGCTCGCCGAGCGTGAGTGACGAGCGCCAGCGCAAGCAACCCCGTGCACTCGGGTTCATCGGGCATCAACTCGGTGAGCAGCCGCGCCAACCGCAGGCCTTCGCTTGCCAGATCGGCGCGTGCGTCGAGGTTCCCAGCCGGCGAGTGATGGCCGACCGTGACGAGCGCATGAACTACCTGCAACACAGCTGGGAGTCGATCGGGCAGCTCGTGATCCGCCGGAACGCGATAGGGAATGCGCGCGGTCGCGATCTTCTTCTTCGCGCGGCTGATGCGCTGCCCGATCGTTGACTCCGGCACGATGAACACCGCCGCGATCTCGGCGGTGTTCATCCGGCACAACGTGCGCAGCGTCAACGCGAGGCGAGCTTCCAACGCAAGCGCGGGGTGGCAACAGGTGAACACCAGGCGCAAGAGATCGTCGCGTACCATCGAGTCGGTTGTCGCCTCGTTGATCGAGATCAACACATCGTCGAGCAGCCGGGCGTCGCTCTCCTTGGCCGTGCGCTTGGCTTCCCGGCGCAGTACGTCGAGCGCTCGGTTGCGAGCGGCGGTGGTCAACCACGCCGGCGGATTGTTGGGAACGCCATCGGTGGGCCACCGTCGCAGGGCCGCGACCACCGCGTCCTGAACCGCATCCTCGGCGAGATCGATGTCGCCGACCAGCCGCACGAGGGTGGCCAGGACACGGCCACCCTCGCGGCGGATCATCTGTTCGAGCGGTTCGGTCACATTCCCTGACTGAAGTCGATGACCGGTCGCACTTCTACCTTGCCGTACCACGCACCCGGGATTTGCGCCGCCCACTTCAGCGCCTCATCGAGATCGGAACAATCGAGCAGGTAGAAGCCGCCAAGAACTTCCTTGGTCTCGGCGAAGGGTCCGTCGGCGGTCACGACCTCGCCGCCTTTGGCACCTCCCATCACCCGTACGGTGGTGGCAGTGCCGGTGGGCTGCAACGCTTCGCCGCCACCAATCACGCCTGCCGCACCGGCGGTGGCGCCGAAGTCGGTGTACTCGGCCATCACCTTGGCCCAGTCCTCGGGCGTTCCCGTGCCTGCGGTGGCAGCGGCTTCGTAGATCAGAGCTGCATATCGGGGCATTTCATTCTCCTTTGCTATTCGGATGCTTCACCCATTCCGACGAATCAACGGCGCCGATTTCGACAGCTCACGAAGAAATTTCTGCCGCCACGTCGGCGAACACTGCGTCGAACCTGGAACACATCTCAGCGAGGTTTTCGTCGGACATCACCGTCGACAGCACGAGCAACCCACGCGAGGCGAAGTACAGGCCGCGGTTCATTCCGGCGAGGTGGACAAGGCGCATGGTCTCGGCGTCTTCGCGGGCCAGCGATGCTGCCGGTAGCACGTCGCTGAAGTATACGTTCAATAACGAGCCGACGCGGCGACACGAGAACGGCAGGCCGACCCCGGCCGCAGATTCGGCGAGACTTCGTTCGAGTCGTTCGGCCTGTGCGCCCATGCGCGTGACGGCATCGGATGTCAGATGGTTGAAGGAGACGACTCCCGCCGCCGTAGTAACGGGATTGCCGTTGAACGTTCCACTGTGGAAGATGCGACCCCGGGTCGGATCGAGAAGGCTCATCAGATCGGCGCGCCCGCCAACGGCACCAACCGGGTAGCCGCCGCCGATGATCTTCCCGAGCGTGGTGAGATCAGGGTTGATGCCGAGGTTCACCTGATGACCACCGGTCGACAGTCGCAGCGTGATCACCTCGTCGAGCACGAAGACCGCACCGGCGCGGTGAGTCGCGTCGATTACACGTTGGAAGAACTCCGGCGATGCCTGCACAAGACCCGATGCACCCATCGCCGCTTCCAGGAACACGGCGGCGATCTCGTCACCGTGCTTCTCCAGTTCGGTCTCGAATGCGTCGGCGTCACCCCAAGGTGCGATGATCGTGTGCGGCCAAGCCTTGTCGCCGGTGTTACCGAAGTAACCGGCTTCGAAGGCCTCGTGGCTGCCGTGATAGCCGAAGCGCGCCATCAGAACCTTGTGTCGACCGGTATGGGTGCGCGCGACGTGAAGCGCAAGCATGTTCGCCTCGCTGCCGCTGTTGCAGAAGCGGACCAAGTCGATCGATGGCACCCGCTCGCAGATCAATTCCGCCAACTCGACCTGCGTGTTGTTGCGCGCCGGCCAGGCGGTGCCGGTGCCGATTACCCGCGAGACGGCATCGACGATCGGCTGATAGGCGTGCCCGTGCAGCAGGCTGGTGAAGTTGTTCGACAGGTCGAGATACTCGTTGCCGTCGATGTCGGTAAGGGTGACGCCCGTGGCGGACGCGATCGTGAGCGGGTACGGCGTATGAAATCCAGCAGCGCGGGTGTCTCCGGCGGGCATCACCTTCTGTGCCCGCGGTCCCATCGCGGCCGACTTCGGTGTGCGTGCGATGTAGGCAGCTTCGATCACCGACATAGTGCCGACTCTATTCGGTGTGGATCGCACGCAGTTACGCCGCGCGCCACCGAGAGGCCGACTCTGTGTCAGCTCACAGAGCGACACAACGTCTATGAGCTGACACAGAAAGCGGAGACAAGCTACCGAGTAACGCTTGCTCGAAGCATGGCCAAGCTCACCGTGGCAGACTCAGCCGGGTGGACGCTGTTTCGCGTTGGCGGATCGAGAAGCTGTGGGGGCAACCACACCGCAGCGTCGTATTGTCATCCCGGCAGACGACCGCACAAGGCGAATGGGCCCACATCCGTCTCGGCGCAACGGTGCATGAGTTCGCCAGATCGATGACGACGTTTCCATGTGATGCAGTCGTGTTCTTTCCACACGAGGCCTGGTGGACTGCTCTGTGGCCGACAAACCAGACCACCGAACTCCATGTAGACATCTCGACACCGTCGACAAGGTCCGACGCCGAAATCATCACCATCGACCTCGATCTCGACGTGGTGGTCATCGACGGTCAAGTTGATGTTCTCGACCGGGATTGAGTTCGACGAGCATCGCCACCGTTTCAGCTATCCGGCCGAGGTTGTCGTCAACGCCGAGATCGCCGTCGCAGAAGTCGTGCGCGCCATCGCTGCCCGGACACTTCCCTTCGATAACTCCCACCTAGGGATGGGCGGGCTGGCCGACCGCTAGGTCAGCCGAGCAGGTCGCGTGTGACGTCGAGCCACAGGTTGGTGGTTAGTCGCAGGCTTTCGACATCGATGCGCTCGTCGTGTCCGTGGAAGCGGCGGCCAAAATCAGACGGGTCGAGATCGGGGCTGAACAAACCGGCGCCGTAAGAGACAGCACCCATCTCACGGTAGATGCGCGAGTCGGTGAACCCCACCACCAGTTCCGGCGTCGGGCGCGCCGTGGGAAACGGTCGGGCAATGCTGCGTGCCAGCGCATCCCAAAGTGGGGTATCGGCGCGACTGATCGACGCCGGATCGTTCATAACTACCTGCACCTCAACCTTGTCATAGAGATCGCCTAGAGCCGCGCGCAAGTGCGCATCGACATCCGCGGCGGTCTCTCCTGGCAGGGTTCGGACATCGACTCCGATATCAACGCAATCGGGAATCACGTTGGTCTTCATTCGTGTCGCCTGCCGATCACCCTCCGCACCGGGAGCGATCGTGTTGCAGGAGAAGGTTGTGTGCGTGCAGGCGTGTAAGAACGCGCCAGGCCCGGGAATCGGGAGAGCGTCGAGGAAGTCATCGATGCGACCGGGATCGAGCAATTCACGCTGTGCGTCGTCGGGCATGCCCAGCGATTCCACCGTCGTTCGCCAGAGTTCGTGAAAGCGCGGCGAGGGGCGGTATTCGCCGATGCGTTGGACCACTGCGGCGGCGGTGAGCAAGGCGTTGTCGGCCTTGAACGGTGTGCTGCCGTGCCCGGGTGTGCCGCGCACTCGCACTCGCCGCCACGCAACTCCCTTCTCACCGACATTGATCCCTACGAAGGGCGCGTCACTCGGTCCGCTGTGAAGCCCGGAACTCTCGGTGAGCACGTAGTCGGCCATGATCGCGTCGCGCTCGTGATCGGCCATCCACTGCATGCCGTGGGCACTGCCCGATTCCTCGTCGGCCACCGCGAAGTAGATCAGGTCGCCGCGCGGGCGAAACCCGCTCGTCGCAAGGTGACGAAAGGCGACCGCCATCGACGCGGTCAGGTTCAACATGTCGACTGCGCCACGGCCCCACAGTTCACCGTTGATCAGCTCGCCACCGAATGGATCGTTGCTCCAACCGGCCTCGTTCACTGGCACGACATCGGTGTGACCCATCAGGCACAGCGAGGGCGCGTTCGGATCGGTGCCGGCGATGCGCGCCACCAGCGAAGCCCGACCCGGTGTCGGCTCGTACTGCTGCATGTCGAGTCCGGTAGCACCCAGAAACTGGCGAAGTGAATCAGCGTTGCGAATCTCGTGTCCGGATTCAGCAGTTCCGTCGTTGACGCATCGATTACGGATCAGTTCCTGCAGCAACTCAACTGTTTGCGCCGTCAAGTCGGTCGTTGTCATGTTGTCGTCATATTGCCGTCATGTCGTGCTAACGCTCCGCGGATGGTTTAGCAGAAAGCTCAGCACAGCGACGCTGGCGTCGAGGTCCGCGTACGGTACGCCGACAAGTTCCCTGGCAGCGGCCGGATGGCCCATCCACGCGTGCGAAGCACCGAACACCGCGACCAACTGCACCTCCGCACCCTGCTGGCAACTTGTCCACGATGAAACGGTCAGGTTGGGATTGGCGACATCAACACTTGTGGCTGGCGCCGACTCACATCCCATCGCCGCGGCGGCGGCAGTGACCGAGAACATGGCAGATCTGAAGTCGGTATTGGAAATGCTGTTTGCGCCGATGCCGCCAGTGATCGGATGATTCTGGTCGGCGGTGCCATGAATGTGCAGCACCGAAACCGGCTGCGATGGTGAACACTCGTCGACACCCAGGCTGCCCGCCTGCAGACCAATGGCCACAATGCGATCGGACAGTTCGCACGCCAGTCGATAGGCCATGATTCCACCGTTCGAATGACCAGCCGCGAAGATGCGATCGCTGTCGATCTCGAACTCCCCAGTGATTAGGTCGATCAAATCGGCAATGAAAGCGACATCGTCGACCGATTGCTTTGCCGCCGTCCCGCAGCAGTAGCCCGCATTCCAAGTGCGGAACTTGTCCGCGTTGGGACCGAGGCCGACGCCGTCGGGGAAGACCACGATGAATCCGTTGGCCTCGGCCAATCCGTCGAAGTTCGACTGCTTCTGGAACTGCGTTCCGGAACCGGTTCCCCCGTGGAACGCCACCAACAGCGGCACCGGACCCGCGGGAAGCGCCGCCGGCACGTAGAGGTGATACGTGCGCGTACGCCCATCGCCAGTTAGCAATACGCGGTCGATCGTGGCCGCAACCGCTGCCACCGCTGACAGCACGACGATTGGCGCGGCGGTTTGCACAGTTGTGGTGGTCGTGCTGGTGCTGGTCGAGACCGTCGACGTAGTTTCCGTGGCACAGCCAGCAAGCAACAAAACGGCAACGATCGATAGGTGGGAGACTCTCACTCCCCGTATTCTTGCCGGTAGTCGTAATGGAATTGTGATGCACGGGCTACGTTTCGAGAGTGATCGGTGACATCGACACTTTGCCGCTGCCCATCGCGACGGGCGCGCTCTCGCTATGCGGCATCCGCGCGATCGGTCCCGATTTCCGGGCGGCGATGACCAGTTGTGGAGCGACCACTGTCGTTTGTCTGCTTGGTGCCGACGAGTTGCAGGCTCGTTATCCGACTTATCTGGAATGGCTGCGCGCCGAGAACACGCACAATGCGGTGTGGTTCCCCATCGGCGACTTCGGCGCACCAACACTCGCCGTGACCGATGCGTTATTGCACGAGCTGCGACTGCGGTTGGCCGATGATGAACACTTGCTGATGCATTGCGCCGGCGGCATCGGTCGCACGGGCACCATCGCGGCCTGCCTTCTCATCGAGTTGGGGATGAATCGCGACGACGCCCTAGCCCACATTCGCGCGCACCGTCCCGGGGCCGGGCCGGAGGTTGGCGCGCAAATCGACCTCGTCAACCAGGTCGCGGCTCGTCACCGATAACACGCTCGAAGTACACGTTCGACAATCGCTTGGGCACCACCATGCTCCACGCTTCTTCGACCAGCTCACGCAGCTCGATTGCATCGATGGCGTCAAGTCGCACCACCACCCAGTTGTACCGCATGTCGCCCGCTCGTGGCAGCAGGAACTTCTCCGGTTCTCCCGCAACCAAGCCCGCGCGCTCATCCTTGGGAAACGCAAACCCCATCAGGTGTTCGTCGCGACTGAATGCGAGATACACAATGCGGCCGACTCGAAACTTCACGCGGTCGCGTACCGTCACCTCGTACGAGCGTTCCAGACCGGCGGTGATCTCCCGAACGTCGTCGATGGTGACCATGGGACGCGCGGCGATCAGTTCAGTTTCTTGGCCAGGCGCAGCTTGCCCACCGAGGCCGGAGAACTCAGCGCGGCCATGGCCACTTCGTAGTCGGGCAGCGAGAAGACATCGCCGTCGTCGTTGATCATCAAGAAGCGGTCGAGCTTGGCGAGAAAAGTGCGATCGTGACTGACCGCGATCACAGTGCCCTGGAACCCATCGAGGGCATGCTCGAGCGCTTCCGATGACTCGATGTCGAGGTTGTCGGTGGGTTCGTCGAGCAACAACACGTTGTGGCCCTCCAATTCCAAGCACAGGATTTCCAGCCGAGCCTTCTGCCCGCCCGACAGGGTGTCGAATTGCTGCCGGGCGTTGCCGGCCAACCCATACCGCGCCAATGCCTTCATCGACTTCTCGTCTTCGAAGAGGCGAGCGCGCACGATATCGATGCACTCGCGCCCAAGGAAGTCGGCCCGGTCGTTGATCTGCGTGAACGTGCCGACCGACGTGCGCGGCCCGAACTTGATGGTGCCGTCGACGTGCTCGATCGTCCCCGCCAACGCTCCGAGCAGGTGACTCTTGCCAGTGCCGTTTGGCCCGATCAGGCCGACGCGCTCACCGAAGTACACCTCGTCGCTGAATGGCATGAACAGGTCGTTGACCGACACATGGGCCAATTGCACGACCCGCCTGGCCGAGTCGGCACCGCGCAACCGCAGGTTGATCCGCTGATCGGGCACCGGCGGCGGCGGCGGACCGATGGCAACAAACTTCTCCCATCGCGTCTCGGCGGCGTCGGCCTTGGAGGCGTTCTTGGGATTCACCGCCGCTCGCTGTTTCATGATCTTCATGTGTCGGAACAGGCGGCGCTCCTCGTCGTTCCAACGCTTGAGCGCATCACCGAGCAGTTCTTGACGACGGGCGCGGGCCTCGGGGAACGTCGCATAGGACCCACCGTGAACCCACGAGCCAGACCCTTCGATCACGATGATCTTGGTTGCCGCGCGTTCGAGCAGGACGCGATCGTGGCTGACCATCAGGATCGTGCTCCGGCACGACTTGATCTGGCTCTCCAGCCACACGCGGGTCGGAATGTCGAGATAGTTGTCGGGCTCGTCGAGTAGCAAGATGTCGGCGCCGGAGGTCAGCAACAGATCGAGCACCAGTCGCTTACGTTCGCCCCCCGAAAGCTCGCTGACCAGTCGGGTGGAGAAGTCCTCGATCGGTGACTTGACGCTGCGCCGCGCCGCCGACGCCCACTGCGTTTCCAGCTCGTACCCGCCGAGGTCGCCCCAGTGCGTGAGGTGCTCGGCATAGTCCATCCCGCTGTCGGTGCCGTCGAGCATCGCCTTCTCGGCGGCGACCATCGCCCGTCCCGCCTCGCGCAGCGCGGTCGGTGCGACTTCGATGAGCAAGTCACGCACCGTGTCGGTGGGCCGCGACATGCCGACGTCTTGGGTCATGCGCAGCACAGTTCCACCGAGCGCGAACTCGCCCTCATCGGCCTCGATCTCACCGGCGAGAATGCGCAGGATTGTGGTCTTGCCAACACCATTGGCACCAACCAGCGCGGCCACCTCCCCTGGAGAAACCCCGAAGCCAACGTCGAAGAACAGCGAGTCGGATGCCGGAGGCGCATATTCAAGTTCGGAGACGACAATGCTGCTCACAGGGCGAACATCCTGCCGGATCGCGGCATCGAATGGACGGGCATGTTCAGGGCATGCCCCACGCATGCTAAGCTCTCACTGATGAGCAACGTCCAGGTCAAGAACCTTGCGCCCGGACTGCACGAACAACTCCGCGCAAGAGCTGGCGAAGCCGGAACCACTATCAGCGACTACGTGCTGGAACTGATTAGGCGCGACTTGCAGCTTCCTTCCAGGCGGCAATGGTTAACCGCTGTCAGCCAACTACCCAGTCACGACTTCCACCGCTCTGAGATCACGGACGCCATTCAAGCCGGCCGCGACCAACGGTGAAGGTTGTCGATGCCTCGGCGATGATCGACGTACTCACGTTGACCAGCCGCGGGCGCAAGTTGTTGCCGATTATCGACGACGACCTCTTCGCCCCCGATCTGCTGATACCGGAGGTGTACTCGTTCCTGCGTCGGATGGTCGCCGCCAAGCGACTGACTCCCCCGGCAGCCGACGAGCTTTCGCTCAGGTTGCGACAGGCACCGATCGAGTACCTGCCAACCTGGCCGTGTGCCGACCGGATGTGGGGTTGGCGCCAGAACGTGTCGCCCTACGACGCGGCCTACGTCGCTCTCGCGGCCGACCTCGGGGCGCCACTGGTGACAACGGATTCCCGCCTCAGCCGAGCAGCAGAAGAGTTGGCGACGGTCATAACCGTCTGAACGGCACGTACGTACGAACTTTCTTAGTCGTACGTGCTAGTGTTCGAGCCATGACTTTGACCGCCTCCAAGCTACGCGAGAACATCTACCGCGTGCTCGATCAGGTACTGGCGACTGGTGAGTCGGTAGAGATCGAGCGCAACGGTCGCCGCCTTCGAATCGTCGCCGACGAGCAGACCAGTCGGCTTGCCCGACTCGTTCGCAGGCCCGAGATCGTGGTTGGCGACAGCGCCGACTTCGTACACCTCGACTGGTCGGGCGAATGGCGCGGGTGATCCGACTCGACACCCATGCCGTCGTCTGGCTGTACACCGGCGAACTAGAGAGGTTCACGACCCAAGGGCGAGAACTGCTTGAATCGGAGCAACTGACCGTGTCGCCAATTGTGCAGCTCGAGCTCACTTACCTGCACGAGATCGACCGACTCAGGATCGGGGGAGCCGACATACTCGGCGATCTCGAATCTCGCGTGCGGTTGTACACCGCCAATCAGCCACTCCTTGGCGTTGTTCAGGCTGGTGCTTCGCTGACCTGGACGCACGATCCATTCGACCGCTTGATCGTCGGCGACGCGTTGGCGGCTAACTGTCCACTACTCACCAAGGACGATGTAATCCGGTCAAACCTTTCACTTGCGATCTGGTAACTCACCCGCCTGACACGGCTGGTTGCTGTTGGGTGATGCAGTGCACACCGCCGCCGCGTTCGAAGATGGCACGCGCATCATGGGGCACGATCTTGCGGCCAGGGTAAAGCTCGGCCATCAACTCGACAGCGGCCCCGTCGTTGGGATCATCGAAGGTGCTCATGATCACTGCGCCGTTGCACACGTAGTAGTTGAGGTAACCCCAGTCGACTAGCTCACCATCGACCGCTTGCGTCACCGGTGCCGGCATCTCCACGATCCGCAGCGGTTTACCGGCAGCGTCGGTACCCGCGCGCAATATGCGCAGATTCTCGCGACAGATGTCGAAGTCGGGGTGAGTCGGATCCGGTTGCGTGTGCGCCAGCACGACTCCCGACGTAACGAACGACGCGAGGATGTCGATGTGCCCGCGCGTTCCGAACCAGCCGTAGTCGCCGGTTAGACCGCGCGGCAGCCAGATGATGTTGCCGACACCGAGGAACGACTTGAGCTCGGTCTCGACCTGCTCGGCGTTCCAGTTCGGATTGCGATCCGGGTCGAGTTGCACAGTCTCGGTGATCATCACGGAACCGTCGCCGTCCACGTGAATGCCGCCGCCTTCATTCACCATCTGCGAACTGAACAATTCGGCGCCGGCCAGGCCGGCGATAAACGCTCCAACATGCTGTTCGTCGCTGAAGTCGGAGAAGCCCTGGTTTCCCCACGCGTTGAACTTCCAGTGGGTCGCACCCAGGCGACCGTCGGGATGCGTCAGGAAGGTCGGGCCGCTGTCGCGTGCCCAGGCGTCGCCCGTCGGCGTCTCGTGAACTGCGATCGCCGAGTCGAGTAGCCGACGGGCAGCATCGCCGTCGCCGAGATTGCACACCATCGAGACCGGCTCGTACTCGACGATCGTGTTGGCCACCGAGGCCCACACCGCGCGCGAGTGGCCGAGCGCGCCATCGGGATCGGCACCGAATGTCTCGTTGACACACGGGAACTCCATCCAGGTGCGCGCGTGCGGCGCCCATTCCGGAGGCATCGAGAAGCCGGCAAGTCGGGGTGTCGTCATACGGGCAGCAAGTCCCTACAGAAAATAGAGGCGGCTCAGCGAGACTTCGTCGGCCGGATCGACATACACGCCCTCGCCATCGAGGCTGACCCGCCCCGATGCCGGATCGACATCGACCCGGCCGAGGCGACTGTTGTGCACGAGGTCTTTCGGGCCGATCCCGCGCGTACCACCAACTGCCACGCGGACTCGCCGCGTGGTCATGTGATCGTTGCCGGCAGCGACGGCCGCCTGGCTGACGAATGCCACCGACAAGTCGGCGGCGGTGGCGCCGAAGGAACCGAACTGCGGGCCGAGAACCAACGGTTGACACGAGTCGGTACTCGCGTTGGGATCACCGGTGACTCCGTAAGCAGGGAACCCGCTCTTCAACACCAGTTGCGGCTTGGCGCCAAAGTGATCGGGGCGCCACAAGACGATGTCGGCCAGTTTGCCGACGGCGAGCGAACCGATCTCGTGCGCGAGTCCGTGCGCGATAGCCGGGTTGATCGTCAGTTTGGCAACGTATTGGCGAACTCGATCGTTGTCGTGGTGCGTCGGCCCTTGGTCGGCCGCCTGCTTCATTCGCGCCGCCAGCTGGAACGTGCGCCGAATCGTCTCACCGGCGCGCCCCATGCCCTGCGCGTCGCTGGAAGTGATGCCGATGACACCGAGGTCGTGCAGCACGCCCTCGGCACCCATGGTGCCGCCACGGATGCGGTCGCCGACCAGTTGATGGTCGCTGTGCGAATGGTGGTTGAGCCCATGTGCCGAAAAGATCATCTCGTAGTGCTCGTCGAGTGCGTCGCGCCCGAACGGCAGCGTCGGATTCGTACTCGACCCGATCACGTTGGCAACGCCCGCCAGTTTCAACACGTTGGGCACGTGGCCACCGCCGCATCCCTCGATGTGGAACGCATGAATCGTCCGGCCCGCAAGCACGGCCAATGTGTCCTCGACCGACAGGCACTCATTGAGCCCATCGGTGTGCAGTGCCACCTGCACGTCGTAATCCTCGGCAACATTCAAGGCGGTGTCGAGCGCTCGCGTGTGAGCACCCATGTCCTCGTGAACCTTGAAGCCGCATGCACCTCCCTCCACCAGCGCCTCAACCAACGGCGCGTCGTTCGACGAGGAGCCGCGCGCGAGAAAACCGATGTTCACCGGCCATTGATCGAAGCTGTTGAACGCGTGGCGCAGTGCCCACGGCGAGTTGACGCCGACGCCCCACACCGGGCCGAACTCCTGGCCGAGGATTGTGGTGACGCCTGAAGCCAGCGATGCCTCCATGATGCGTGGCGAGAGCAGGTGAACGTGCGTGTCGATCGCGCCGGCGGTGGCGATCAGTCCCTCGCCGCTGATGATCGTGGTTCCGGTTCCGACAACGATGTCGATCCCGTCTTGCGTGTCGGGATTGCCCGCTCGTCCGATCGCGCTGATGCGGCCTGCTCGAATACCGATGCTGGTCTTGCCGATACGGCACGTAGCGTCGACGACCACGACATTGGTGATGACAACGTCGCACGTGTCGTTCACCGATGCAGCCTTCAGTGACAGGCCGTCGCGTGCGGTCTTGCCGAATCCTGCAATCAATTCGTTGCCGCGCTCCTGCGAGTCGTACTCGACCGCAATCACAAGCCCGGTGTCACCGAGTCGCACGCGGTCGCCGACCGTCGGCCCATTGATTGCGGCGTAGTCGGTCGGCAAGATCTCGTCGGGGTGCAGGTGGGTGTGGTCGGCCTCGCCACCAACGTGGCTGTGCTCGAACTGCCCGTGCGCGTGACGGTAACGCTGATGATTGGTCCCGGTCATGAGTTGCCGTTCACAGACCCAGGTAACCCTGTTCGCGGGCGCGTGCCAGCGCGGCTTGCTTGGCACCGACGGCATCGAGTGGACCATCGACCAGACCGGCGAATCCGATTGCTACTCGCGCTCCACCAATCGGCAGCAACGGCACGTCGATGGTGCCACCTGGCGCAAATCGAACCGCCGCGCCCGCCGGAATGCCGAGCCGCATGCCGTAGGCGGCGGCGCGATCGAACGAAAGGCGCGGGTTCACCTCGAAGAAGTGGAAGTGAGAGGTGATACTGATCGGCACCTCGCTGGTATTGGTCACCGACAGCGTGATCATGCCCGTCGGCGTGATCGGCTGATGTGGGGCCGCGAGCACAGCGCCGGGGGCGTCGTCGCCCATGCCCACCGCTTGCCCGAACGGGTCGCGCACCACCACCATCCGTGTGCCATCGTCGAACACTGCCTCGACCTTTACCTCGCGAACGATGTCGGCGACGCCCGGAAGCACATCGGCGGCGGTGAGGACAGCGGCCCCGATAGCAGCCGCTTCCATAAGGCGCGCGCCGTCGCGAGCGGCCTCGCAGACGGTGTCGGCGATCAGCGCGGTGGCCTCGGGGACGTTCAGCCGCAGACCCCTTTTTCGCCTTGTGCGCGCCAGTTCGGCGGCTGTAAAGATCAGCAGGCGATCCCGATCGGTCGGAGTCAAGCGCACGAGGCGAGAGGCTAAACCACGATCGGGTACGGTCCCAGCCGAAGGGCTGCAGAACGCGGAGGTGTCATGAAGCAACTCACTGGGCTCGATGCCAGTTTCCTGTATATGGAAACGGCAACAACGTTCGGCCACGTCAGTGGCCTCGGCATCTACCAGCGGCCGACGCCCGACTTCGATCCGTTGCGTGCCGCTCACGAACGCTTCGGCGCCCTGGTCGGCCACGCAGAGCCGATGCGTCGACGGTTGGTGGAAGTTCCGTTGAAACTCGACCATCCCTACTGGGTCGACGATCCGAACTTCGATCTCGACTATCACGTGCGCCACATCGGTCTCGCGCCGCCGGGCAGCAGCGATCAACTCGCGGACGCGGTGGCGCGTTTGGTGGGTAGACCGATGGATCGCAGTCGGCCGCTGTGGGAGGTGTACGTCATCGAGGGACTCGCCGACAACCGCTGGGCGATGCTCACCAAGACGCACCACGCAACGATCGATGGTGCTGCCGGCGTGATCCTGCTCAACATGCTGCTCGACACCGACCCAAACGCTCCGGTGCCCGAAACGATCGAGTGGATCGGCGAGCAACCACCGAGCCAGGCCACACTTCTACAACAGACGTTGCAGAAGATCGCCAGCAACCCGCTGCGCGGAATGCGGGTGCAGTTGAAGCTGGTGCGCGACTTCGCCGACGCAATGGGGATCACCAGTGTCAGTCGCATGGCGTCAGGCGCACGCGACATCATCAAGAGTATTGCCGGCCAGCCGTCGACCCAGCACACAGACAACGAGCGGCGAGTTCAGCTACCAATCTCGTCGGCACCGGACACCCCATGGAACAAGACGATCACCGCCCACCGGCGATTCGCGATGCGCAGCGCAGCCTTGGACGACATCAAGGCGCTGAAGAACGCCACCGGTGGAACCGTCAACGATGTAGTCATGGCGATATGCGCCGGGGCGCTGCGGCAATACCTGATCGAGCTCGACGCGCTGCCGGAGAAACCGCTGCGCGCGATGGTGCCTGTTTCGATACGCACCGGCGACGAGACCGATCCGTGGACGAACCGGGTCTCGAGCATCGTCGCCGACCTGCCCACCAACTGCGCCGATCCACTCGAACGCGTCGCAAAGTGCAAAGAGGCGATGGCCGCCGCCAAGCGCCAGTTCGAGCTGGTGCCCGCCAACGCGCTCAGCGATGTCGCACAGACATCATCGCCGGTGGTCGCCATGGCCGCGATGCGACTCGTTTCGCGCATGGCCGGACGCATCAACCTCCCCACCAACCTCACCATCTCCAACGTTCCTGGCCCACGACAGCCGCTGTACTTCGCCGGAGCACAGTTGGATTCGTATATTCCGGTGTCGATCGTTACCGATGGCATGGGCTTGAACATCACAGTGCACAGCTATCTCGATCGCCTCGAGTTCGGAATCATCGCTGCTCGCGAGTTGGTGCCCGATGTCGGGCACCTCGCCGACCTGCACGTTGAGGAGATCGATCGGCTCAAAGCAGCAACCTCGCAAGGCACAACATGAAAGAGACAACGAGATGATCACAGGCACCGCCACGATTACAATCGATCGACCGCCACAACAGGTGTGGGCGGCCATCACCGACATCACGCGTATGGGTGATTGGAGCCCAGAGTGCATCGCCGCTCGTTGGGCAGGTGGTGCCACCGGCGCGGCACTAGGCGCGAAGTTCGAAGGCGACAACGAGGTGCGCATCGCAGGACGGGTGGCCAAGCGTTGGACGACTACATCGACCATCACCGCGTGCACCCCGACCACCCGCTTCGAGTTCAACGTCGAGGGTTACACAACATGGAGCTACGACCTGCAGCCCGTCGACGGTGGCACACGCGTCACCGAGAAGTTCCAGTATGAATCCAAGGGTTTCAAGGGCTTCGTCTACAGGCGGGTGCTGTTGCGCCAGCGGATGATGAGGAAGGGGATGCAGCGCACACTGGCACGAGTCAAGGCGGCGCTCGAGCAATGACAGGCAAGATCAAGTTCGGATGGTTGTCACCGGTGATCGGTAACAGGTGGAGCGACCAGCAACCGATTGTCGTGTACCAGGACGAGAACATCCTGCCGACAGCATTGCCGCACTTCGATTCGCTTTGGATCGCCGACCACTTCTACGGATTCGACGCCAAGACCGACCCGTTCATGGAGGCATGGACAACCCTCACCTGGCTCGCGGCCAAGTATCCCGACGTGAAGTTGTGTCACCACGTGCTAGGGCACGGCTACCGACCGCCGGCCCTGACCGCCAAGATGGCCGCCACGCTGCAGGCCTTGTCCGGTGGCCGATTCACGCTCGGCATCGGCGCAGGCTGGCGAGCAGACGAGTACCAGTCCTACGGATACGAGTTTCCATCGACGAAGGTGCGCTTCGAGCAGCTGGAGGAGGTGATCGCGATTTGTCGACTGATGTGGACACAGCCGGAACCGTCGTTTCACGGGCGCCACTTTCACATTGAAGGCGCCTCGGCACCACCGCTTCCCAATCCAGTGCCGCGAATCTGCATCGGCAGTTCCGGAGAGAAGATCGGTTTGCCGCTCGTCGGCCGACTCGCCGATATGTGGAACGGTTCGTTCCGCGATGACGAGGTGTGGAAGCGGCGGCTCGCCCTCGTGCGGGCCTCGGCAGAGAAGGCTGGCCGCAACCCCGCAGACATCGAAGTGTCCACCACGATCGAGAGCGCGTTGCCGGAGTCGGACGTCGACAGCGAACAGTGGGTCACTCGCTTACAACACATGGTCGACCTCGGCGTTCAGCATTTCGTGTGCGATTTCGGTCACCCGAGATCGCTTGAGCCAATTCACCGGTTCGTCGAGCAGGTCATGCCCGCGGTGTACGCTCCGCGCTGATCGGTCACCCCCGTCCGATCGTTCGAAGGGAAAACGAAATGGATTATCCAGCGAAACTCGAAGTCGATACCCCAGCCAAACTTGCCAACTGGCGCCCACTCGTGCAGTGGATTCTCGCGATCCCACACTTGATCATCAGCAACGTCCTCAATACCGTGGCCGAAGTCTGTGCCCTGATCTCGTGGTTCGCGATTCTGTTCACCGGTCGCATGCCCGAGGGATTGGCCGGCATGATCCGCATGTCGGCGCGCTATCAATCACGCGCGGTTGCGTTTGCCGGTTTTCTTCACGATCAGTACCCGCCTTTCGAGTTCTCCTCCGCGAACGCCGACCCAGGAGGAACACCGGTGCGAGTCGACTTCCAGCCGGCCCCGCAGGAGCGCAATCGCCTGACCTGTGCGTTGCGGATCCTGTGGCTCATTCCGGCAGCGCTGTTCACAATCCTGATCATGCTGGTTGGTGTGATCTGCTGGTTCATCGCCTTCTTCGCCGTGCTGTTCACCGGCAAGTGGCCGGCAGCACTGCACGGCTGGGTGATGAAAGGCATGCGCGCCGGATTGCGCCTCAACGCCTACGCCTTCCTGCTTACCGACACTTACCCGCCGTTCGCCACTGGCTGATTGCCGTTCGCCACCGGCTGATTGCCGTTCGCCACCGGCTGATGAAGAATCAGGCGGTGAATGCCTGACGTAGCAGCGCTGCGTCAGGCATCGAACCGGCGGCGAGAGAGCCAGCCGACAAGACCTCGCGGGCGGCCGCGACCACCGCGCCATGAGCAATTCGTGCCAGTGCGCTGCCCAGCGACACGCGGCGAACGCCGATGGCGGCCAACTGCGCGACCGTTGGTCCGCCGGGAAGCAGCAGCACGTTGAGCGGCGCTTGCACAGCTTCGACGACCTTGTTGATGTCCGCCAGATCGACGAGACCGGGCGCGTAGAGCACGGGCGCGCCGGCATCGCGATAGGCGCAGAGCCGACGGATGGTGTCGTCGAGGTCGTTGATGCCGTGCAGGTGGTTCTCGCAACGCGCGGTAAGCACGACGTGCTGCGCCGCCGCCGCTTCGGCCGCCGCGCCCACGCGCGCAACCGCGATTTCAAGATCGTCGATGCCTTGCGTTGCCGGATCCCAGTCCTCGATACTGCATCCCGCGGCACCGCGTTCGGCGAGGGCGGAAACCGTCGCGGCGACACCGGCCGGATCGTCGGCGAAGCAGCGTTCGGAGTCGACGTTCAATGGCACCGTCACGGCCGCCGCGATCAGGGAGACGTGATCCAACAATTCGTCGCGCGAGACGCGCATATCCGGCCGACCAAGCGTGCCCGCGAAACCGGCGCTCGTCGTGGCGAGCGCCTGAAAGCCGAGTGCTTCGAGAAGCCGCGCGCTGCCGACGTCGTAAGGGTTTGGAAGCACGAACGTGCCCGCTTCATGTAGCTCAAGGAAACGCTCGCGGAGTCTCTCAAGTCTGTCGAGCTCCATGAGCTTTCACGTTAGAACATCGCTGTCTGCTGCCTGCTGTCGTCGAACCCTCCGACGATCCGCGACGGGTCAGTAGAGAGCAGAGATGTCGTTCACCAAAGCGAACAACCCGACAACGGCGACGAGGAGCCACACTCCGCGGACCGCCCAGGCAAGTCCTCGAACGTTGCGGACTTCGGCGGCGAAGTCGACGTCGCGAGCAAGCGACCAGAAACCAATGATCACCAGCCCGAAGCTGAGCGGCAGCAATGACATTGGGAAACAAACGAGCACGATCAACGGCAGCACCCAGCGCGTCCTGCCGCGAGCCGTCCATGAGTCTGGTCGACCCACCGCATCTACGACCGCCCCGATCGCCGCGCCGAACACGGCGGGCAACGCGACGAACAGACCAATCGCCAACCAAGTCGGCTTCAGAACTGTGAAGTCGATCCCGTCGGCATGAATCAGCATCGAGCCGACCACCGCCCCAGCAGCCAGGCCCGTTGTGAGCCGGTGCAACCAGATCGGGCCGATCAACCAGGGGGCGACAAGACGGTAAACGCCGACTCCGATGATGCCGACGAAAGCGCCCAGAATCGCCAGGGTGTACGTGCCCTCCAAGGTGACCCGGCCGATGGTGAAGTCGTCATCACTCTGGAGACCAATGACCGAGTCGGGTGAAGTGAGCCGCAGTAGCAGCATCGCCAGCCGGCTACCAATGCCAACGATCAGCACCCCTGTCGGTATGCCGGCGACGATCAGTATGCGCATGCGTTCCAGCACGCAGTCGCGCCAATCGCTATTGGGTGGAGTTACGGTGACATCCATCGCTGTGAGATTAGGCTCTGCGAGTGAACGGCGACCAGGTCATGCGGGCTCACTCGGCCACGCTTCCGGCACCAACCTTCTCGAACCCTGCCTGGGTCACACCGAAACCGCTCGCACAGGCGAAGGTGGCCATCGTCACTTCCGCGGCGTTGTACGCCGTGGGCGACGAATCGTTCTCGGCCACCGACACCGGTTACCGATTGATTGGTAGTGAGCGCCGCGATCTGATCATGGGGCACTGGAGTCCGAACTTCGATCACACCGGCATCAAGATCGACCTCAATGTTGTTTACCCGATCGATCGGCTGGAGGAGTTGGTGCAACGGGGCATCATCGGGTCGGTGGCACCTCGTCACGTCTCCTTCGCCGGTAACCAGCCCGACGATCTCGCCACCGTCAGGCTTGACACCGGGCCGGCGGCTGCCGATGAGCTTCGACAGGACGGCGTCGATGTTGTGATTCTCACACCCGTTTGACCGCTGTGCACGCGCACCGTGTGTGTGCTCGCCCATGTCTTCGAGGCTGCCGGTATCGCCACCATCGTGCTCTCATCGATCCGCGAGATGACCGCCAAGGTGGCACCACCGCGGGCGCTGCACTGCGAATTTCCACTTGGCCGTCCACTCGGACGACCCAACGATGCCGCATTTCAACATGATGTGCTCGCCCGCGCGTTTGCGTTACTCGACGCGCAATCCGGCCCGGTGCGCGTCGAGCACCCCGAGGTGATCGAGGCCGATGAACAACCCGTCGCGTGCGCGCTGCCTGCACGGTTCGACCCCAACCTGCCGCCAGCGGTCGAGGAAGCTCGCGGTCTGCGCAAGGCTTACGACCGCGCCCTCGCCCGCCGCGGCGTCAGTTCGGTCGGTCGCGCGATCACTGCCGATGAAGTACCCGACGCGCTGCGCGTGCTCGACGCGATTGTCAACGGCGACGACTGGGCGACCGCGGGAATCCCAGGCGGCAACACAGTCGCCTTGTGCCACGACATCCGCACCTACTACGAGGAGGCGGCGCTGGAGCTGGTGGACGGGCCGCCACCGGGTGGGCGAGCGATGGAGGACTGGTTCTTCGAACGGACCGAGGCAGGTGCCACCGTGTTGGCGGCCCGCGCCGCCATCCGCGAGTCCGGCGCCAAGTTTCCGATCTGGTTCTACATGACACCGGGCCAACGCTGACGCCGACGTAGCCCGGCTAGGACGATTCGGCTTTGTCCAGCCGAGCTATTGCGCCGGTGGGGCGAAGATTTCGAGCTGGATGTTGTCTGGGTCACGAAAGACGAGCACGGATCCATACGGCTCGTCGGCGATGGGTGATTGGGTCAGCGGCTTGTCGGCGACCTCCGTCGGCGCAACGCCTTTCGCCGCCAGGTGTTGTTGCCACGTCACAAGGTCGGCGCGGTTAGGCACCACGAAGCCGGCGTGGTCGAGCCCAGTAGTGGCTTCGTCAAAAGTGCGGGCGTCGTTTGCGTCGTGGTGATGCAGGACGAGCATCAGCCCGAAATCGTCGTCGGCGAGGACCTTTCCGATCCCACCCTCATGGGGAGCGTTCATCACGAAATGAATGTCGAACAGCTCCTCGTACCAACGCACACTGGTATTGACATCGGTAACTGTGAGTGCAAGGTGGTGCAGTCGCGGGCGCGTAGGTACTGGCATGGTTAACTCCTCATTCAGTCGGTTTGTTTCAGTGGGTCTTGCGTAAGTCGGTCGCGGTAGGCGCCGGCAAGCGCTTGCAAAGCACCGGCGCAGTCGCCGCTGAATGACGAGCCGTGCATTAGCGCCAGCGTGCGCGGAGCAAGCGCCGCCAGTTGCTCGATAGTCGACGGGGTAGTGGGCGCTAGCGAGGAGTAGGCGAAGATGTCCTCAGCATCGGAGGCGGCGCCGACGATGTCACCTTCGGTGATGGCTGGGCCGTCGCCGAGGTGCGTGAACAGGTCGCCGCATAGCAAGGTGCCCGTCGTCTCTTCGTACAACACCCGTGCCTCCCACGCATGTGGAACGTGGGGTGTCTCGATGTGGCGGACCCGCTTACTGCCGAGCTCAATTACGTCGCCGTCGGCAAGCGGCCGCGGCGGCCTGTCGGCCATCTCGCCGATAGACACCATGCATCCGAGGCCGCCGTGCGCGACCTGCGCGCTGGAGGCGACGGCGAGTAACTCATTCATCGATCCACACTCGTCGGACTCAACGTGACCGAAGGTGATCCACCGCAAGCGCTCGATAGGCACAATCCGCTCGATGGCTTCGCTGACGGCGGGGAACATCGAGCGGTGCCCGGTGTGGAAGAGAAGCGGCTCTTCATCATCAAGCAAGAACTGGTTGAAGGTGAACCCGGTCGGACCGATCTCGGGAACGAGCGTGGAAAGTCGGTAAATGCGCGGCGCAATTTCGTCGACCTTGGTGGTCATGAGCGGACTCCCTTGGATGATGGTGTGGATGACTTGGGTATTCGTTTGGCCATTGTGAGCTGCGAGTGGCAGTGATTGATGAACATGGTCACGGCCTCTTCGATCAAGTTGGTCCAGCGTTCGCCGCCAGGGTCGTTCGAGACTTGCTGGTCGACGAGGCCGGTCAGCAGCGCCGTCCACAGATCGAGATGCTTCGGCTCGGTGATGCCATTGAGTGCCAGCCGTTCCCGGGCTGCGTCGAGGGCGCGCACGGCTGGGGCGTAGGACTCGGCGGAGGGTTCGAACGCTGGAATCGTCCGCTGGAACAGCAACTGATACCGCGCGACGTCGCTCGTACAGAAGTCGACGAAGCGACGAACCGACGCAACGAGAATCGCGGCAGGTTCAATCGCGTCGAAGGGCTGGTTCATGCGTTCGGTGAATTCGGTGGCGGCACGACCGAACAGGGCGTCATAAATGGCATTCTTCGAGTCGAAGTACGCGTACACAGTCGGCGTGGTGATCCCGGCCCGGGCCGCCAGGTCGCGCAACGACAAGGCAGCCAACCCTTGCTCGTGCACGAGCTCCCAGGCAGCGTCCACGATGGCGTTGCGCGCGGATTGCCGTCGTGCTTCTCTCCACCCGGAAGTGATCACTATTTTTGACACTGCTCGCTATTCTTATACGTCGTCTAAATCCTGTCAAGTGCGGATTTTGCAGTGACGCCTTCTCGTCGCGCCTACGGTCGCCCCATGCACCAACCCGGCGATGCAACTCACCGTGAAACCTCTTGGGGCGGCCGTATCGGACGCACCGTGCCCGAGTCGCAGCCGGACTGGCCGCCCCTCGATCTTCCGAAGGCGGGCACCCCCGACGTGGTTTTGATCGTGCTCGACGATGTCGGGTTCGGTCACCTGTCGTGTTACGGCGGTGAGGTGCCGACCCCCAACATGGATCGCCTCGCCGCGGGCGGCCTGCGCTACACCAACTTTCACACCACCGCGTTGTGCTCGCCGACACGCGCCTCGATGCTCACCGGGCGCAACCACCACTCGGTAGGCATGCGTGCACTCGCCAACTTCGATACCGGCTTTCCCAACATGCGCGGATACATCACACCGTCCGCGGCCACTGTTGCCGAGGTGCTGCAGGCTCGCGGACACTCGACGATGGCCGTGGGCAAGTGGCATCTCGCGCCGATGCGCGACTGCTCGCCCGCGGGTCCGTTCACGCATTGGCCCCTCGGGCGCGGGTTCGACCGCTTCTACGGGTTCCTGCAGGGCGAAACCGACCAGTTCCATCCCGAGTTGTGCCACGACAACCACTTCATCGACCCGCCGCGCACCCACCACGACGGCTATCACCTGTCGGAAGACCTCGTCGATCAGGCGTCGCGGATGATTCGCAATTCGGTGTCACTGGTGCCGGAACGCCCGATCTTCTGCTACCTCGCGTTCGGTGCGATGCACTCACCGCACCAGGCACCGGCTGAGTATCTCGCCAAGTGGCGCGGTCGCTTCGACGAGGGGTGGGACACCGTTCGGGCGCGGGTCTATCAGCGCCAGTTGGAAATGGGGATCATCCCGCCGGGCACCGAGTTGGCGCCGCGCAACCCGGGCGTGAATGCGTGGGACAAGTTGAACGACGACGAACGCCTCTTTGCGGCCCGACTGCAAGACACGTTCGCCGCCTTCTTGGACCACACCGACGTCCAAATCGGCCGCTTGATCGACTTTCTCGAACAGATCGGGCGACTCGACAACACGCTGTTGATGTTGATGAGCGACAACGGGGCATCGCAGGAGGGCTTGGCCACCGGCGTGTTCGATGAGTTCCGTTACTTCAACGGGATCTTCGAGGATGTCGGCGAGGCGGTGAAGCGCATCGACGACCTGGGCACCATCCACTCGCACTGCAACTATCCCTGGGGTTGGGCACAGGTCGGCAACACGCCGAGCAAGCGCTACAAACAGAACACCCACGGCGGCGGCGTGCGCGATCCATTCATCGTGCACTGGCCGGCGGCGATCAGCGATCGGGGTGCGATCCGCACACAGTTCCAGCATGTCACCGACATCACCCCGACGATTCTCGATGTGCTCGGACATGGCCTGCCTTCGACTGTGAAGGGCATTGCACAGATGCCACTCCATGGAGTGAGCATGCGCCCGACCTTCGCCGTTGCCGACCGGCCTACCGATCACGTCACCCAGTACTTCGAGATGCAGGGTTCGCGGGGCATTTTCCACGACGGGTGGAAGGCGGTCACCTTCCACCCGCGCGCGATGAATCCTGACAGCGAGTACCCCGACAGCGAGTGGGAGCTTTACCACCTCGATGTCGACTTCTCCGAGTGCAACGATCTCGCCGGCGCGCAGCCCGACAAGCTGCGTCAGTTGGTTGAGCTGTGGTGGAGCGAGGCGGGCAAGTACAACGTGTTGCCGCTCGATAACCGGATGAACAATCTGTTCATGCCACCACCGCTCGATGGCACCCCCCGGCGGCGCGATCTGTACGTGTATCACCCACCTATCGACCACCTGTCCTCCGACGTGTGCCCGCCGCTCGGGTCACGTTCGTGGACGATGACGTTCGATCTCGATCATCACGGCGACGGAGCGCTTCTCGCGATCGGAACTCCCAACAGTGGCCACGTCGCGTACGTGCTCGATGGTCATGTCGTCTACGACGTGAACTACTTCGGCAGCCATCAGTTCGTCCGCGCTGCTCAACCGTTACCGACAGGTTCGACGCAGGTGATGCTGCAACTGGAGCGCGTCCGCCGTGGGCCGGGCCGACTGTCGATCACGGTCGATGGCAAACCCGCCGGCCAAGGTCTCATCGAGGACTTCGCACCGATGATCTCCTCCACGGGCATGGATCTCGGCAGCAACCCCTCGGCGGTGTCACCCGAGTTCAAGGCACCGTTCGCATTCAAAGGCACGATCCGCCGAGTCGAGATCGCGGTCGAGCGAGCGCTCGACCAGGCCCACGCCCGGGCGGAGGCGATCATCGCCGAACGAGCCGCCCACGGCCTCGACTGACGAATCACCGGCACGCAACGGTCGGCTCGCCCGGGTCTACGAGCACCGTCCTGATCACCTGGAGACGAAAGCCGTGAATGCGGCCAGTTCGTCGGCCGTGGCGTCGGTGCCAGTCATCGCGTGCAGGTAGGTGGGCAGATAGGCCAGCCGGGTGGCGAGGGATTCGGCGGTGCCCGCCGCGTAGTAGCCGACCTGGCTGTGGTACAGCAGGCGGGCGCGCACCAGCGCCTCCGCATCATTGAAGCCATGCCGGGCAAACATCTCCGTCAACGCCCCCAGGCGTTGGTCATCGGCGCTTTGCACGCGAGCGGCGATGGCCCTGTCGCGCCGACCCCAGTCGCGAACGGCAAGGTCGAGCACGGGGTTGTACAGCCGCTCGTCCGCCCAGCACTCGAACACGCCGAGACACGCGGCTGCCACCGAAGCGGCGGCGCGGCCGCTCCGTTCGACGATCGAGGTGGTGTTGTGCTCCCAGATGTCCAGCAACGCTTGGAGGAACTCGTCGCGATCGGAGAAGTACCAGTAGAAGCTGGAGCGGGCGACGCCCAGCGTGTCGGCCAGAACCAGGACCTTCAGCTTGTCGATGGGTTGGTCGGTCAGCGCCCGCAGTGCGGCGTCGATCCAGTCGTCAAGGGTGGCCTTGGTGTGCGGGAGCGACGCCATCAGTCCGGTGCCGCTCCGGGACGCATCGATTCGGCGATCATCGGGCACATCTCAACATCGACCGGTGCTGGCGTCGGTCGCAGCCGCGTCGCGTGATGGTCACGACCGCATCCTGGAACCCGAGGGGTCGAACGGCGTCTCGACCAGAAGCGTGGCCGGGTGACGCACGCCGATCAGCGGCACCTCGTAATTCGCGGTCGGCGAGATGTCGTCCGCGTTGATGTACGCCAGCGCAAGGCTCTTCTGGGTGCGATGACCGAACCCGCCGGAGGTGACGTAGCCCACGGTGCGATCGCCCAGGTACACCGGTTCGAAGCCGGTGGCGTCTGAGGTGGTGGCCGCCACTTCCAACGTCACCAGCCTCGCCGACGCGCCGCGGGCTTGGTCGGCCAACGTGGCGTCGCGGCCGACGAACGCGCGCTTGTCGGCGGCGACGAAATGGTGCATGTCGTTTTGCACGGGCCGATAGTCGGAGCTGAACTCTCGTCCCCAGATACCGAAACCCTTCTCCAGCCGCATGCTCAGCAGGGCGAGCGCTCCGACGTTGCCGATGCCGTCGTCGGCGCCGACCGTGAGCAGTTGTGTGTAGAGGCTGCGGTGGTACATCGTCGGCACCCACACCTCGAAGCCCAACTCACCGGTCAGCGACACCCGGTCCACGATGGCCGGCGCCCGACCGATGTCCATCTCAGCAACCGACATGAACGTGAATGCCGCCGCACTCAGGTCGTGGCGAGTGAGCCGCTGCAGCACGTCACGTGATCGCGGACCCACCACCGCGACGCCCATCAGCTCGTCTGTCACGTTGCGCACCGTCACGCCTGGCGCCGGGAGGTAGCGGTGGAACCAACGCATGTGCCACTCCTGCACGGGACCCGAGCCGGTGAGCAGGAAGCGCTCGCTGCCGTCGAGAGGCGAGGGCAGGCAGAACAGCGTGAAGTCGCCGATGATGGACCCTCTGTCCGACAGCATCACGGCCAGCCGACCGCGGCCGGCGCTGGGCAACGTGCTGGCCAGCAGCGAGTCCAGCCACGCGCGAGCGCCCGGCCCCGACACCTCGAACTTCGAGTAGCTACTGATGTCGATCAAGCCGGCGGCGCTGGTGGCCCGACCCACCTCGGCGGCGACGGCCGCGAAGTTGTTGCCGCGGCTGAAGCTCGGGATGTCGTGCGCCACCTCGCCGGCGCGGGCGAACCACATCGGCACCTCCACCGCCGCCATCGCCGCGAAAACACCACCTGCCTGTAGCTGCAGGTCGTAGATGGGCGTCGTCTTCGCCGGGCGGCCGGCCGGCCAAGGCTCGTTCGGGAACGGCACCTTGAAGCGCCACTCGTAGAACTGGGTGGAGGTCTCCAGCGCGTAGGCGTCGTTGGCGAACGATCCGAAGCGCGCCGGGTCCATCGCGAACGTGTCGCCGTCGGGCTCGCCGGTGATCATCCACTGGGCGAGCGCCAAGGCGATGCCGCCCGACTGGCTGAACCCGGCCATGCATCCGCAGGCCAGCCAGTAGTTGGGCAGCCCACGCACCGGACCCACCAATGGGTTGCCGTCGGGCGTGAACGTGAACGGGCCGTTGACCACGTTCTTGATGCCCGCGTTCTGCATCAGCGGGAACCTGCGGAAGGCGTGCTCGAGTGTGGGTGCCAGCGCGTCGAGGCGCGGCGACAGCAACTCCGACTCGCCGTACGTCCAGGGCGTGCCACCCAGCGACCACGGCGTCGGGCCGTGCTCATACACGCCGAACAGCAGCCCGCCCACTTCTTCACGAACGTAGATGCCACCATCGAGGTCGACGGTTGTCATCGACTCCGACGTTTGGGCCCGGATCTCCGCCAACGGCTCGGTGACCAGGTAGTGATGCTCATAGGGCACCAGCGGCACACGGTGACCGGCCATCGCCGCCACTTCGCGGGCCCACAACCCACCTGCGTTCACGACGTGCTCGGCGTGAATGGTGCCTTGGTCGGTGACGACGTTCCACGTGTCGTCGTCGTTGCGTTGCAAGGCGGTGACCAGCGTCTGCTGGTAGACCTCGGCGCCGGCGAGGCGGGCCGCCTTCGCATAGGCGTGCGTGGCTCCGAACGGGTCTAGGTAGCCGTCGGCGGGATCGACCAACGCGCCGATCACCTGACTGGCGTCGATGATGCGCGAGTGCTTCGGCACCTCGTCGCCGTCGATGAGGTACGACTCGATTCCCAGCGTGCGGTTCAGTTCGCTGACGACCTTGAGGAAGTCCCACCACTCCGGTGTCGCCGCGCAGGCCACCGAGCCGGTGCGGTGCATGCCGACGTCCTGGCCGCTGATGGCCTCCACCTCGTCGTACGTCTGAATGCTGTAGGCCTGAAGACGGGCCATGCTCAACGAGCCGTTCAGCGAGTGGAAGCCGGCCGCCGCATGCCACGTGGACCCAGCGGTCAACTGCTTTCGTTCCACCAGAACGACGTCGTTCCACCCCAGCTTGGTGAGGTGATACAGCACCGCGACGCCGACGATGCCGCCGCCGATCACCACCACGCGCGCTTCGTCCTTCATTGACGCCTCCAATACGAGTCTGTACAGTACTGTACAGACTCGCGACAAGGTGGTCGACAATGAGAGAACACGGGCAGCACGTACCGTCCGCCGAGCAGATGGCACTGTGGCCCGACATCTCCGGCAACACCATCAACGGGCTCGGCGAGACCACGCCACGCAACCCGACACCGGTCATGTGGCACCCGCCGGAGATCATCGCCCACGGCCCCGTGCAGACATGGTTCTGGGAGCAAGGCGTCAAGCAGCCAGAGATCTTCGCCCTGCGCGCGGAACGCCAGCGAGTGATCGCCGAAGCCGACGCACCAATCGCCGCGGAACGCGTCGAGATGGAGCCCGCCCACTTCGCCGCGCGCATCGCCGACGCGGCCCGCGCAGGAGGCGCAGACCTGGTGGGCATCGCACGCGCCGACCCGTCGTGGGTGTTCGAGGGGTACACGTTCGACTTCCCATGGATCGTCATGCTCGGCGTGGCCATGGACCCCGAACAGTTGAAGCTGGCACCCGAGGTGCCCGCAGCCGTAGAGGTGGTCACCAAGTACACGAAGGGCTGGAGGGTTGCCCGGCACACATCGAACTGGATCCGCGGGCAGGGGTGGCGCGCACAGCCCCACAGCGGGCCCGACGCCGGCCCGGTGCTCTCTATCCCGGCCGCACTCGCCGCCGGTTTCGGTCAACTGGGCAAACACGGGTCCATCATCAGTCGCGAGTTCGGACCATCGTTCCGACTCGCCTCGGTGTTCACCGACGTGCCACTCGTAGCCGGTCAGCCGATCGACATCGGGATCGAGGACTTCTGCAACATCTGCCGCCGCTGCGTAGACGACTGCCCACCCGGCGCTCTCGGCCACGAACAACAGATGGTGCGCGGCGAACGCAAGTGGTACGTCGACTTCGACAAGTGCTTTCCGTACTTCGCCGAGACCCACGGGTGCGCCGTCTGCCTCGGCGTGTGCCCCTGGACCAAGACCGGACGGGCACCCGAGCTGTCCGAGCGGATGTTGCGCCGACGCGCCAATGGCACCACCAGCGCGCCACGCTTCGGCTGAGTGACGCCATCGGCGTGACCATCGCCATGTCACATGAATTCCACCCCCGCAGTGGAATCCGTGCGACTTCGAGGCAGGTTCGAGGTTGGCGTTGGCGCCCCCGGTAGGAATCGGACCTACGACCTGCGGTTTAGGAAACCGTTGCTCTATCCACTGAGCTACGGGGGCTGAGGCGCCCAATCTACCGATCGACGATCAGCCGAGGGTGAGCTGAATCGCACACCCGTCGACGGGCGGGCGGCGAAGGATTTTGCGCACGAGTGCCGCTGTCGCCAGCAGCCTGGTCGTGACCCAGTACTTGCGGTGGATCGCTCGGCGGATCGCCTCCGCTTCCTCCCCCAGCTTCACTGCTGCCGTTGCCTCTATGACCGCCGAGCCGGGCTTGGGCTTGCCACCGAAGGAACATGCCTGCAGCGTGACCCTTGGTGTGTTGCGGACGCGCTTCACCTTGCCGACGTTCAAGTCGCTGGTGAACCCGGCCGTACCGTCGGCAAGGCCCGCGATCCACACCGGCGACGACACTGCTTCGCCCGACTTGCGGAAGGTGGTGAACAAAACGTATTTCTCGTCACTGATGACCATGAACGGCGACGCTATAGCTTCATAACATGACTGCGACGGCGCGCGACGACCACGGCCTGTACGCGGCCGACTACGAGCACGACGCGTGCGGTGTCGCGTTCGTTGCCCGCCTCGATGCGCTACCGGTGCACGAGACAGTGCGCATGGCACTCACGGCGTTGGAGAACCTGGAACATCGCGGCGCCACCGGAGCCGACGCAACCACCGGCGACGGCGCCGGAATCGTGATGCAGATACCTCACGCGTTCTTTCGCGCCGTCGTCGGCGATCAGCTTCCCGCGCCCGGCAAGTACGCGGTTGCGATGTGCTTCCTGCCGGCCGAGCGGCCGCGACGCAAAGAGCTCGAAGCCATGCTGGAAGCGATCATCGCCGAAGAGGGCCAGAACATCGTTCGCTGGCGTGACGTGCCGGTCGATTCGACGTGCGTCGGTCGCACCGCCGCGGAATCAGCGCCGGTCATCCGGCAGGTCGTGGTGGCTGCGGCGGGCGTCGCCGCGGACGACCAGGACGCGTTCGAGCGCAAGCTCTACGTCATCCGCCGCCGCTTCGAAATCGCCGGTGGCGCCGATGCAATCGTGCCGAGCTTCTCGTCGCGCACGATCGTGTACAAGGGGATGTTCACCGCCCGCCAGCTCCGCGGCTACTACCCCGACCTGCAAGACGAGCGCACCGAGACGGCCCTCGCGCTCGTGCACTCTCGGTTCTCCACGAACACCTTTCCGAGCTGGGCGCTCGCGCACCCATACCGGATGATCGCCCACAACGGCGAGATCAACACCGTGCGCGGCAACGTCAACTGGATGCGGGCGCGGGAATCGCAACTCGCCTCGCACCTGTTCGGTGACGACCTCCACAAGGTCCTGCCCGTCGTGCAACCCGGCGGCTCCGATTCGGCGACGCTCGACAACGTGCTCGAACTGCTCGTGCTCGGCGGCCGCTCGCTGCCGCACGCGATCATGATGATGATCCCCGAGGCGACGGCCGGCAGAACCGACCTTCCCGCCGATGTGCTCGGCTTCTACGCCTATCACCAATGCCTGATGGAGGCTTGGGACGGCCCGGCCGCTGTTTCGTTCACCGACGGCCGCGTGATCGGGGCCACACTCGACCGCAACGGTCTGCGACCCGGTCGCTGGCTCGAAACGCGCGACGGATGGGTGGTGATGGCATCCGAGACCGGGGTGCTCGACATACCGGCCGCGAACATCTTGCGCAAAGGCCGGCTCCAGCCGGGGAAGATCTTCCTCGTCGACCTCGCGCTGGGGCGGATCGTCCCCGACGGCGAGGTGAAGCGCGCGATCGCGGCTCGGCAACCGTACGGCGAGTGGTTCAACCGCGAAGTCGTGCGGCTCAGCGATCTGCCCCAGCGGCAGCGGCAGCAAGCACCAACCGAGTCACTGCGCCAGCGCCAGATCGCGTTCGGTTACACGCAGGAGGACATGAAGGTGATCCTCGCGCCTTTGGCCCAAAACGCCGAGGAGGCAGTCAGCTCGATGGGCAACGACACGCCCCTCGCCGTTCTCTCGGACAACCACCGGCTGCTCTATTCCTACTTCAAGCAACTCTTCGCCCAGGTCACCAACCCGCCGATCGACTCGATCCGCGAGGCGATCGTGATGAGCCTGCAGGCAAGCATCGGCTCCGAGAAGAACCT
This sequence comes from Actinomycetota bacterium, assembly GCA_016213665.1. GTDB lineage: Bacteria > Actinomycetota > Acidimicrobiia > Acidimicrobiales > Ilumatobacteraceae > UBA668. The sequence goes on from JACQZX010000060.1 coordinate 45,702, forward strand.
TCTCGACGAAACGCCCGAACACGCGCGACTGCTCGTGATGGACAGCCCGATCCTGTCCGACTCCGAGCTCGAGCAACTTCGCCAGGTCGATTCAACGATCTTCAAGGCCCGCACCCTCGACGTCACTTGGCCCGCGTGCGAAGGACCGGCGGGAATGGACGCGGCGCTCGAACAGCTCTGCCACGAAGCCGACATCGCTCTCGCGCAAGGGGCCAACATCCTCATCCTCTCCGATCGCGCCGTCGATGCCGATCGCGTGGCGATGCCGTCGCTGCTAGCAGTGGCGGCGGTGCATCACCATCTCGTGCGCGAGGGCACGCGCCTGCAAGCCGGTCTCGTCGTGGAATCGGGCGAGACACGTAGCGTCCACAGCGTCGCCACCCTCATCGGCTACGGCGCCGCGGCAGTGAACCCGTACCTGATGCTCGAAACCGTCGCCGAATTGGTCGACCTCGGTTGGCTGCCGAACGACATGACTGCCGAGCAGGCGCAACTACGCGCGGTCAAGGGTCTCGGCAAGGGGTTGCTCAAAACGTTGTCGAAGATGGGGATCTCGACCATCCCGTCTTACTGCGGCGCCCAGATCTTCGAAGCAGTGGGCCTCTCGCCCGCATTGGTCGAACGCCACTTCACCGGCACCGCGTCGCGGATCGGCGGGATAGGTACCGACGTGCTCGCCGGCGAGATGCTCGCCCGACACGCGCGCGCCTACCCGGGTAGCACGGAGACGCTGCTACCGGTGCTCGGGCTCTATGCATGGCGCCGCGGCGGCGAGCACCACCAGTGGAACCCGGAAACGATCGCGTTGCTGCAGGACGCAGTGCGTAATGGCAAGTTCGAGACCTACGAGGCGTACTCGCGCGCCGTCAACGACGACTCCGTGCGCCGCCTCACGCTGCGCGGCCTGCTGCGCTTTCGCGAACCAGCCGACGGTGGCATAGCGATCGAAGAAGTCGAATCCGCCGGCGAGATCGTGAAACGGTTCGTGACCGGCGCGATGTCGCTGGGGTCGATCTCGCGTGAGGCGCACGAGACGCTCGCAATCGCAATGAACCGCATCGGCGGTCGATCGAACACAGGCGAGGGTGGCGAAGACCCCATCAGGTTCACGCCCGATCAGAACGGCGACCTACGTCGCTCGGCGATCAAACAGGTCGCCTCCGGCCGCTTCGGCGTGACGATCGACTACCTGACCAACGCCGACGAACTTCAGATCAAGATGGCCCAAGGGGCCAAGCCCGGTGAGGGGGGCCAGCTACCGGGGCACAAGGTCGACCGCTACATCGCCAGCGTGCGACTGACCACACCGGGGGTGGGCCTGATCTCGCCGCCGCCACATCACGACATCTATTCGATCGAGGATCTGAAGCAGCTGATCTACGACCTGCGCTGCGCCAACCCGACGGCGCGAGTGTCGGTGAAGCTGGTCGCCGAAGTCGGCGTCGGCACCGTGGCCGCCGGAGTCGCGAAAGCCAACGCCGACCACGTGCTCATCTCGGGTCACGACGGCGGCACCGGCGCCGCGCCGCTTTCGTCGATCCTGTTCGCGGGCATCCCATGGGAGATCGGCCTCGCCGAAACGCAACAGACGCTCGTGCGCAACGATCTCCGCTCGCGCATCTGGGTGCAGACCGACGGGCAACTGAAAACGGGGCGCGATGTTGTGGTCGCGGCTCTACTCGGTGCCGATGAGGTCGGCTTCGCAACCGCTCCATTGGTCGCCAGCGGCTGCGTGATGATGCGCGCCTGCCACCTCAACACCTGTCCGGTCGGCATCGCGACGCAAGACCCGATCCTGCGCAAGCGGTTCACCGGCCAACCTGAGCACGTGGTCAACTTCTTCTTCTACGTCGCCGAGGAGGCGCGCCAGATCATGGCGCGCCTCGGGGTGCGCCGCTACGAAGATCTCGTCGGCCGCGTCGAACTGCTCGAGGCCGATCAGGCGATCACGCGCTGGCAAACCCTCGGCATCGACCTCTCGGCGCTGCTCGCACGACCGAACGTGGCCGCGGGCACGGCAGTGAGGCGCACGCAATCGCAGGACTCGCCACTCGCCGACGCGCTCGACTGGCAATTGATCGAGGCCGCCGCGCCCGCCATCGGACGCGGCGAGGCGGTGAGTTTGTCGTTCCCTGTGCGCAACGGCAACCGCACAGTCGGTGGGTTGCTGTCACACCGTGTCACCAAAGCCCACGGTCGGCGCGGCCTGCCCCACGGCACGATTCGCATCGAGCTCACCGGCTCGGCGGGTCAATCCTTCGGTGCCTGGCTCGCACCCGGCATCGAACTGAACCTCATCGGCGACGCCAACGATTACGTCGGCAAGGGACTCTCCGGCGGCAATATCAGTGTTCGTCCCCCCGACGATGCGGGCTACGTGGCCGAGGACAACGTCGTCATCGGCAACACGGTGCTCTACGGCGCCACCGCCGGCAAGGCCTTCTTCCGCGGGCGCGCCGGTGAGCGCTTCGCTGTCCGCAACTCCGGCGCCTCGGCGGTTGTGGAAGGAGTCGGCGACCACGGTTGCGAGTACATGACCGGCGGTGTCGTGGTCGTGCTCGGCCCGACCGGGCGCAACTTCGCGGCAGGCATGAGTGGCGGAATCGCGTACGTACTCGACGCAACCGGTGACTTCGCCTCTCGCTGCAACACAGAACTTGTCGGCTTCGATCCGGTGGAGGACACCGACGTGACAACGATCGTCGCGCTCGTCGGCGAGCACCTACAACGGACGGGGTCGGAAGTCGCCACGCGCGTGCTCGCGGAGACCGGCGCGATCGGCAAGCTCTTCGTCAAGGTGATGCCCCACGACTACAAGCGAGCACTCGCCGATCTCGAGATCGAGCGCGACGACCATCCGGTCTCCACCGGTGGCGGAGGTTTCTTCACGGCCGAGACCGAGAGCGATGAGGTCGCATAGTGGGCGAGCTGGGCGCATTCCTCAAGATCGAACGCGCTGATGCACTAGAGCGCGATCCCCAGGAACGCGTTCACGACGTAGGCGAGTTCGTGCGTCCGCGGCCGCTCATCGAGTTGCGCAGTCAGGGGGCGCGGTGCATGGAGTGCGGCGTACCGTTCTGCCACCACGGCTGCCCACTCGGAAACCTGATTCCCGACTGGAACGACCTGATCTACCGCGACCGCTGGCGGGAGGCGATCGATCAACTGCACCGCACCAACAACTTCCCAGAATTCACCGGCCGGCTCTGCCCCGCTCCATGCGAGGCCGCCTGCGTACTCGAGATCCGTGAAGGCAACGCGGTCACGATCAAACAGATCGAGGTGTCGATCATCGACCGCGCGTGGGCTCAGGGTTGGGTCGTGCCCCGCCCACCCACACACCGAAGCGGCCGCACGGTCGCCGTCATCGGGTCTGGTCCGGCCGGACTCGCCTGCGCACAGCAGTTGGCGCGCGCCGGGCATAGCGTCACCGTTCTCGAACGTGATGAAGCCGGTGGTGGCCTGGTGCGTTTCGGTGTTCCCGAGTTCAAGATCGAAAAGCGCCTCGTCGAACGACGTCTCGCGCAGTTGGCCGCCGAGGGTGTCGAGTTTCGCTACGGCGTCAATGTCGGTGTCGACATCGCCGCCGACGAACTGCGAACGGCTTACGACGCCGTCGTCGTCGCCACCGGGTCGCGTGTGCCGCGCGACCTGCCGGTTCCTGGTCGCGAGCTCGATGGCGTGCACTTCGCGATGGAGTACCTCTACGAACGAGCGCGTGCGATAGCGGCCGCCGCCGCCGACACACCCAACCCGCCGGCTACGACCGCCGCGCAGTCGCCGATTACCGCGGCGGGGAAACACGTGATCGTGATCGGCGGCGGCGACACCGGCGCCGACTGCGTGGCGAACGCCCACCGCGAAAGCGCCGCGTCGGTAACGCAGATCGAGGTTCTCGACGAGCCGCCGGCGAAGCGGCCCGACGACCTCACCCCCTGGCCACGTTGGCCGTTGAAGCTGCGAACGTCGTACGCGCTGAAGGAGGGCGGCGAACGCGACTTCGCGATCTCTACAACCCACTTCTCGGGTGCGCATGGCAAGGTCGAACGAATCCACTGGGCGCACAACAACGGCTCGCCGCCATACACCCCGATCGCAGGAACAGAAGAGTCGCGCCCGGCCGAACTCATCCTGCTGGCGATGGGGTTCCTCCACCCCGAGCAGGGCCTGCTCGGCCAGCTCGGCGTCGAGCGCGACGGGCGCGGCAACGCCTCGGCCCCCGGCTACGCAACCTCTGTCGATGGAGTGTTCGCTGCCGGCGATGCCCGACGCGGGCAGTCGCTGGTCGTGTGGGCCATCAACGAGGGCCGCGAGTGCGCCACGACGGTCGACCGTTGGCTGAGTGATTACGCCTCGCGCGCCTGAACTTTCACGTTGCGGGACGAGGTCGCGCCGCCACCCCACTTCCTAGAGTGCACCCATGGGGTGGGCGCAGCGGTGGTTGCAAGCGGAGGCGACACGACGGCCACGGCTGTTGGTCGTCGGCGGCGCATCGCTCGACATCATTCACGTCGGTGGCCGGCCGACGGCTACCCCGGGTGGCGCCGGGCTGTACACCGCGCTGGCCGCCAACCGCGCCGGCGCCGACGTGACCATGCTGGCACCGCTACCGAATCCGATGCCGCCCGAACTGGCGCCTGCGCTCGACCGCATTCGTTGGATCGGACCGACCGTGTCAATCGACGGGCTACCGCGATTCGAGATCGCCTACGACGTTGGCGGCGCGGTCACCTTGTTTCGCGAGTACCTCGGAGCCGAGCCACAGATGACACCGGAGCTGCTCGACAGCATCGACGAGCTGCCGGGCTGCGCCTACTGCGTGCCGTTCCTCGACGCCCGCCTGCAGCAGTCGTTCGTCCGCGCCCTCGCGGCTCGCGGCTGCCTAACCGTCGCGTCCACCTACGGCAAGGCAGTGCGCAGCGAGCCCGACATCGTGCGCGAGACACAGGCCTTGGCCGACATGTTCTTCTGCAACGAAGACGAGGCCGGTCTGCTGTTCGGCAGCGAGCCCGACGACCCTCCGGCCGGTCGCGTGCGCTACGTCACGCGCGGCGCACACGGTGCCACCGTGCACCAGGGCAACCACCGCACGCCAATCGACGGTATGCAGGTCGCAGCGCTCGACCCGACAGGTGCCGGCGATACTTTCTGCGGCACAACGATTGCTCGTCTGCTGGCCGGCGACCACCCGGTTGAGGCTGCGCGTCGTGGCAACGCGGCGGCCGCCGAGATGGTCACGATGGTCGGCCCGGCTGCGCTGTGGGCCCCTGGGCCACCGCCATCGCCCACCGCCGACGCGCGCGCCAGAGTCGACTCGGCGGCGGTGCAACGCCTCGCTGCGCTTATGCGCGACCTGCCCGGCCTCGATAGCTTCGCCTTCGCCGACGACCTCTTCCCCGCCGTCGGCGAGCCGAGCGCCATCGATTGGTTCGCGGCCGCGACCCTGCAGCAGTTCGGCTTCTGGTTCGCGGCCGATGGCCGCTACACACGGCCGATGATTGCTCCCATCGACGGCCATCCGCGCAAGGGCAGCGACTATCTCTGGGCCCATTACCTGCGCTGGCAGCGCGCCGACGTGTCGGCGATGACGGCGGCGAGGCAGGCGAGCCTCACATTCGCCGAGTGGGCGCGAATGGCGGCCGACGACGAGGGCCGCGACCCTTATCCCGACTCGAACACATGCGTCGCACTCGCGCGCGACTTCGGCAACACCCTGATCACCATCGGTGTATCACCGACCGAACTAGTTGCCGCGGCAGCGACGACGTCGCGACCGATGCGGTCGCTGCTTCGTCTGTTGGATCACGTCGGCGGTTACCGCGAGGATCCTTACCGCAAGAAGGCCGCGCTCCTCGGAGTCATTCTGCGTCAACGACCCGAGGCTTGGCTGCCCGGCATCGGAGGCGACGATGCACCGCCGATCGTCGACTATCACGTGCAGCGCACCAGCCTGCGCACCGGCATCGTCACGATCGACGACGCGAGCCTGCGACAACTCATCACCGAGCGTCGCCTACTTCATCCCGACGACGAGGACGCCGTTCGCCGCGCCACCTTCGCAGCCGTTGGCGAGCTTGCCGACGCCAGCGGCCAGTCGATGGGAGCCGTCGACTGGTTCCTGTTTCAGATGCGCCACCGGTGCCCGGAGATGACAACACCCCGATGCTCGGCATGTCCGGCGGAAGCAGGATGTGCACAACGCACCGAGCTCTTCCAGCCAGTGCTGCGCACCACCGCCTACTGACAGCCGTGCCGGGGTAGGTTCGTCATGTGACCGACCGCGCCACCGAACGCCGCACAACGTCGGCCATGACAGATCCGGCGACTGGCTTGACCGCGGTCGAAGTTGCCGAACGGGTGGCGGCGCGACTCACCAACGCCGTCCCGGCCGCGCCCACACGCACCGTCGCACAAATCATCCGCGCCAATGTCCTGGCCCCGATCAACATCGTTGTCGGCATACTCGCCACGCTGGTGATAGTTGCCGGCTCGCCGAAGGACGCACTGTTCGGCGGCGTGATCGTCGCCAACAGCGTGATCGGGGTCGTGCAGGAATTGCGCGCCAAACGCGTGCTCGACCAGCTCAGCGTGCTGAGCGCCCCCAAGGCGCGCGCCGTGCGTGACGGGGCGGTCATCGAACTCGGGGTTTCGGAACTTGTGCTTGACGATGTGGTGGAGCTACGTGCCGGTGCGCAAGTGGTCGCGGACGGATCGATGTTGATCAGCGAGAACATCGAGATCGACGAGTCGCACCTCACTGGCGAGGCCGAGCCTGTCACCAAGAACGGTGGCGATGAAGTGCTCAGCGGCAGCGCGGTGGTGGCCGGCACCGGCCGCATGTTGGTGACCAAGGTCGGCGCCGAGAACTACGCGGTCAAACTCGCCGAAGAAGCGCGCCGGTTCACACTGGTGAACTCGCCGTTGCGCAACGACGTCAACCGCATCGTCACTTGGGTCGGCTACCTGATCATCCCGGTCGGCCTGCTGCTCGCCAGCAGCCAGTTCCTGCGTCGTGATGAAGGCTGGCGCGAATCGATCATCAGCACTGTTGCCGGGCTGGTTGGAATGGTGCCCGAAGGACTCGTGCTGCTGACCAGCGTCGCCTTCGCCGTCGGAGTCGTGCGGCTGGCCGGCCAGCGATGCCTCGTGCAGGAGCTTCCTGCTATCGAAGTGCTCGCGCGCGTCGACGTGTTGTGCACCGACAAGACCGGCACCATCACCGAGGGCTCACTCGCGATTTCCGATGTGCACATGCTGGGCAACGACGACCCAGTGACGATCGATGCCGTGCTGGCCGCGCTCGCGCAACTCGACCCCGACCCGAACGCAACTTCGCAAGCGCTCAACTCCCACTTCACCGAAACCACCACATGGACCGTCACCGGCCGGGTGCCGTTCTCCTCAGGCCGCAAATGGAGTGGCATGACCTTCATCGACAGCGATGGTCACGATCGGGGGAGCTGGGTGCTCGGCGCTCCGGAGAACGTGCTCACCGAGGCCTACAGCGGCGCACTGCGCGAGCAGGTGGAGACGCGTGCAGCACTGGGTGAGCGAGTGCTTGTGCTCGCGGCCACCAAATCGCAGTTCAACGACGGTGACACGAACCTTCCCGCCGCACGGCCGGTGGCTCTGGTGCTGCTGGAAGACGTCGTGCGCACCGACGCTCCCGACACGTTGCGCTTCTTCGCCGAACAGGGGGTGACGGTGAAGGTGATCAGCGGCGACAACAACGTGACGGTCGGCGCGGTCGCCAGGCGCGCCGGACTCGACGACTGGGCCAACAACGTCAACGCCACCACCCTGCCGCCCGACGGTAGTGATGCCTTCGCCGAGGCGGTCGAACAGGGCTCGGTGTTCGGTCGGGTGACCCCACACCAAAAGCGGGCAATGGTGCAGGCACTACAGGCCCGCGGGCACACGGTGGCGATGACCGGCGACGGAGTCAACGACGTGCTGGCGCTGAAGGACAGCGATTGCGGTGTCGCGATGGCGTCGGGAAGTGAGGCCACCCGTGGTGTCGCGCAACTGGTGCTCATGGATTCCAACTTCTCGGCAATGCCCGCCGTCGTCAGCGAGGGTCGCCGGGTGATCAACAACATCGAGCGCGTGGCCAGCCTGTTTCTGGCCAAGACCACCTATTCGGTGATTCTCTCCGTGCTTACCGGCGTATTCGCGTTGGCCTACCCACTACGACCGATTCACCTTTCGATTCTCAGCTGGTTCACGATCGGCGTACCCGCGTTCTTCCTCGCGCTCGAGCCCAACGACCAGCGCGTTTCCATGGGCTTCATGCCGCGCGTCCTCGGCAGGGCAGTGCCCGCCGGAATCGTGATTGCGGCCGCGACGATGACCGTGTTCGCGATCGTGCAACTCGACGACTCGATCGACTCGCATCACGCCCGTACCGTGGCCGTATTGGTCGCCGGGTCGGTGGCGTTGATGAACCTGTACAGGGTCGCGCGTCCGCTCAACCATCTGCGCGGATCCTTGGTGCTGACGATGATCGTCCTCTTCGCGATGGCATTCGTGTTGCCGGCGGGCCGCGATTGGTTCGAACTGCCCGTGACCGCGGCATGGGCGTATGGCGTGGCCGCAGCCCTGATCGCAGCGGCATGGCCACTGCTGCAACTCGGCGGGCGCATCGCCGAGCGCGATAAGCTGCACGCATGAGCAGCCCGATGTACGACCTCACGATGACCTCGATCACGGGCGAGCAGGTGAGCCTCGGCGACTACCGCGGCAAGGTTTGCCTGATCGTCAACGTCGCCAGTCATTGAGGCCTCACTCCGCAGTACGCAGGTCTGCGTACGCTCCACGAAGACAACAAGGCTGCCGGTTTCGCGGTGCTCGGCTTTCCCTGTAACCAGTTCGGTGCGCAGGAGCCCGGCACCGAAGCCGAGATCCTCGAATTCGCGACCAGCAAGTACGACGTCACATTCCCGTTGTTCGCCAAGATCGAAGTCAACGGTGATGGTGCCTGTGAGCTGTTCCGCTGGTTGAAGTCGCAAGCCGGCGATGGCTCCGACATCCCGTGGAACTTTTCGAAGTTCCTCGTCGATCGCGAGGGCAACGTCGTGCAGCGCTTCGGCGGCCTGGTGACGCCCGAGGAGATTGCACCATTCGTGGCGGAACTGCTCTGACCCACCGATAGTCTCGCCGCAACGGCTTCCCCCGGAACTCACTTCTGTTCTCGGAGGAATCAGTCATGTCGTTCAAGCCGCATCTGCGTCTGCCTCGTCGCCGCCAACAAGCGTTGAAGTTGGAGTCAGGCAACCATTCGTGGAGCATTCTCCACCCCGGTCCCGAAGACTCGATCGTCATCGCCCAGTTCGCCGACGCGGTGATGCTGGCGACAGAGGTATTCGATCTGCCGGTGTGCCATGAAGTGCTGGTGCTACTCGATGAGCACCGCCGTGTAACCGCCATCTTGCTCGACCCACCTGCCGATGTGGGGTTGTTCATCGGCATGGTGGAGCTGCCCGGCGTGGAAGCGCCGTTCTGCCAGACGATCAGCATTGTCATCGACCCGCACGTGCCCGCCGGACCGCCATCGGACAACGATCGCTGTGGCTACCACGCACTTCGGCGCGCTCACATGGCCCAGGGCCTGCTACTGCTCGATGTCTTGCTCACCGACGGCGAGAACGTGCGCAGCCTCGCCATCGGGTGCGATCCCGACCCGGCGTGGTACGACGAGATCGTCGCGGTCGACGGTTCTTCGGAGTAGCGCGCCCAAGATCCGCTCTACCATCCACGCCATGACAAACTCGCAACAGTCAGGGGTTGCCGTCGTCACCGGGGCCAACAGCGGCATCGGGCGGGCAACTGCCATCCAACTCGCCGTCCAGGGCTTCACAGTTTACGGCACTGTGCGCGACGTCGCCCGAGCCGAAAAGTTGGCCGACATGGCGGCCGGTGCCGGCGCGGAGGTGAACCTGATCGAACTCGACGTCGCGTCCGACGAATCGGTAGCGGCCGGATTCGCCGACATCTTGAACGACACCAACGGTGTCATCGACGTGTTGGTCAACAACGCCGGCATCGGCGGCAACGCGGTGGCAGAGGAAGGCCCGACCGACCTGTACCTCGACGTGTTCAACATCAACGTGTGCGGGGCGGTCCGCTGCCTGCAGCAGGCGCTGCCCGGCATGCGCCAGCGGCGGCGCGGCGCGATCATCAACATCACCTCACTTGCCGGCCGCGTCGCCGCACTGGCGCAAAGCCCGTACGTCGCCTCCAAGTGGGCGCTGGAGGGTCTCAGTGAGGGCCTCGCACAGGAGGTATCACCGTTCGGCATCCGCGTGGCCATCATTGAACCGGGGGTCACGCGCAGCGCGATCTTCGCCAAGAATGTCGACGTGCCGAACCAGAGCGGCGCATACACCGCCGCCTACCGCCGGATGTTCCAGATGTACGCCGTGGCTCGGGCGAACGCCACCGACCCCTTCGAGGTCGCCAAAGTGATCCACCACGCGATCACCACCGAACAGCCGGCCCTGCGCTACGCGGTCAGTTGGGGTGCCACGGAAATGATCGCGGGGCGAGCGGCGATGAGCGACGAAGAATGGGTGACGCTCGGCAACATCGCCGACGACGACGATTACTACGAGGCCTTTGCCATGCGATTCGGACTCGAACTGCGCGACGGCTCACAAATCGACAGCCGGTGACATTCACGGCCCGATAGCGAGGTCGCCTTCCAAGATTGCCCGATCCTCGTCCTGGGCGATCGGTACAGCCTTTGCTGCCGCCCACTGCTCCATCGCCTCCGCCTCCTGTCCGAGTGCACGGAGTGCCCGCGCCCGCGCCTCGTGCGCATAGGCGAGGTCGAAGTCGACCAAGCCGTGGTCGTGGCACAACGTCATGCACGCATCGGCATAGTGCAACGACCGCTCGGCGAGACCGCACAACAGATGCACCTTGGCGAGTAGCCACTGGCCGCGTGCGTCGTTGGCCGCTGTGCGACCCTTGGCCCGCGCCCAGTGGTAGGTCGCGGCATAGGCACGGCGCAACATCTCCTCGTCGTTGACCGGCGTGCGTTCGGCTTCGATCATCTCCCATGTCGTGTTGTTGCACTCGATGCCTTGCGCCCGATGCCAATCGCCTTGAGCGTCGTCACTAACCACCGGCACGTCACGCGTCTCGGCAGGAAGCGGTTCGCCGGTTTCGAGCAGCGTCTTCAATCCGTCGAGAATCCACACCCAGCCATCTTTGACCTGGGCCCAGGTAAGCGGACTCTGCGCCAGGTCGCCGTGGGTCACGTCGAGTCGCGTCAGGCCGTCGCCCGCCGGTGTCAGCAACCACTCCACCCGCGACACAGGCTCTTTCTCCATCGCCGCGTCGTAGAGCACGTGCCACGTCTGCACCAGTCGGTGCGGGGGATCGCACACCTCGATCGTGCCATCGACCGCGGGCCTGCCGTCGGCCATCGTCGTGCGATACGAAACCCCAGCCTGCGGGGCGCTGTCGAAGGCGGTGCCGTGGAAGTATGCGCGAGTGAAGGCCGGGTCGACCAAGCCTTGCCACACCTGCTCAGGAGTGGCCTTGATGTAGATGCGGTACTGATGGCGGGTGATGGCCACGATTGCTCCTTGCCGTCAGGCGGTCTGCTCGACGGCGTGCTTGAGGTCGACTAACGACCGGGTGAATGGTTGGGCGTATTTGCCGATCCAGCGATCGGCGAGCTGTTGGATGGGAACCGCGTTCAGAAAGTGTCGCTTGCTGCGTCCGTCGCGTTGCGTTATGACCAAATTGGCCGACGCCAGCACAGCGAGGTGCTTCATCACACCGAAGCGCGTCATCTCCGGAAACCGGTCGCAGAGGCCCGACAACGACTGTCCGTCGGCTACGACCAGAGCATCGAGGAGGGCGCGGCGCGTGGGATCGGCGAGAGCCTTGAAGACCACGTCGAACGCACCGTCGGAACTCACATTCCCGACGATAGGTGACTGTTTAGTCACCTGTCAACAATTCCCTACCAACACAGTCGGGTATTCGGCTATCGTTGCCTACCGCAATCCGACTGTCCGATAAACCACAGATCTCAAGGAGCCAGCAATGACCGTTCGTCTCGGCGATACCGCCCCCGACTTCACCGCCGCCACCACCCAGGGCGAGATCAAGTTCCACGATTGGTTGGGCGAATCGTGGGGCGTGTTGTTCAGCCATCCAAAGGATTTCACCCCGGTTTGCACCACCGAGCTGGGTTACGTCGCGAAGATCAAACCCGAATTCGACAAGCGCAACGTGAAGGTGATCGGGCTTTCGGTAGACAGCGTCGACTCACACGAGAAGTGGGAAAGCGACATCGGTGAGACGCAGGGAACTCCCGTGAACTTCCCGATGATCGGTGATCCCGACCGCAAGGTCTCCGACCTCTACGACATGATTCACCCCAACGCCAACGACACGCTCACGGTTCGTTCCGTGTTCGTGATCGGCCCAGACAAGAAGGTGAAGCTCACCATCACGTACCCGGCCAGCACCGGGCGCAACTTCGACGAGATACTGCGCGTTATCGACAGCTTGCAGTTGACCGCCAAGTACAAGGTTGCCACTCCTGTCAACTGGACCGATGGCGACGATGTCATCATCGGCTCGGCCGTCACCAACGAGGAAGCCGAGAAGTTGTTCCCGCAGGGATGGAAGACGATCAAGCCTTATCTGCGAGTGCTTCCGCAACCGAAGAAGTAGTCAACAAGGGGGTCACCGCTTCCATGGCGGACGGTTCTCCTTGCGCAGGACGAACCGCAACCCGCTCCAAGTACTGTCGATCGCACACACCTTGTTGTCGACCCAGCCGCTTGGAAGTAGCAGCGCCCGCAATACGTCTTCGGTGATGTCTGTGGCCACACCACTGGCCTGCTTCGGCCATGCCACCCACACCCCGCCGGCGGGCCGCGCCGCCTCGGTGAGCGCCGACCACTCGGCACGCAATTTCGCCCGCTCGGTGAAGAAGGCGACGACCACATCGATCGGACTCATCAGGTTGCGTTGCCAAACGGCCTCGCCATAGTCGCCCAGCGTGTCGGCGAAACCGGCCGGTGGATGCACGACGGTGAAGACGACATCGCCAACGATCCCCAACTTCTTGGCCAGCGGTGTGCCCGAGTACTCACCCATCGGCGGCGATCGCGCCGAGAATTCCAATACGAGTGGCCCGCCACGCCGGTATCACGGCAGCTACCACTCCGGCGACAAACGCCAGCACCATGATCCAAACAACGGTGGTCACCGGCACAGAATACGCCGTCAGCCCCTCATCACGTAGGGCAACGATGATCACATAGCCCAGTAACAAGCCCATCAACACGCCGACGCCGGCGCCGTAGATGGAGGTGATCACGCTCTCCCAACGCACGGTTGTGCGCACCTGGCTGCGGCTCATGCCGACCGCCCGCAGCAAACCCGTCTCACGACGACGTTCGTAGACGGCGAGCAGCAAGGTGATGATGATCCCGAAGGTGGCGATCACGATCGACAACAGCAGCAGGCCGTAGATGAAGGCGAGGCTGCGGTCGACGATGTCGGCTCGGCTATCGATGAACTCGTCCTTGTTCTGCAAGGTCCCGATGCCGTAGTCCTTCACAACCACGGCGACCGCCGCCCGCAGGGCAGCATCGGAAACCCCCGGGGCCGCGGTCAAAGAGACGATGAATGCGGGCGTCGCAATGCTGCTGCCAACAAACGTGTCGCGATGGTAGATGCGGGACGCCCGGAATAAGTCGGTCGTCTCGAACACCCCCTGCACAACGAGTGGTAGCCGTTCGCCATCGAGTCGCAGCACAACCTCGCCGCCAAGTTCGACTCCCTCGCGTTTCGCCTCGCCTTCACTGATCAACAAACCTTGCGACGTGAGCCGGCTCATCGACCCCATCGTGAATTGCACGTTCAGCAACGTCTCAGCAGTTACCGGATCGACGACCGCGCCGGTGGCAGGCTCGCCGTCGACATCGGCGATGCCACGGGCGAACCCAAGCCCACTCGCCTGACCAACGGCAGACAGCGCGTTCAGCGAATCGACGAACTCCTGGCCGAAGCTCACCGGCCCGCCGTTGGAGGAATTGACCACGTAATCGCCTGCAAAGGTGGCCCCGACAACGTCGCGAATCTGCTCCTTGATCGACGCGGCAAACACCGAAGCACCGGTGACCAGCGCTACGCCGATCAGCACAGGTGCCGCCGTTCGGGCGGTTCGCCGCGGATTGCGCTGCACATTGCCACGCGCCATCGTGCCGGTGACGCCTCGAGCCCGTTGCACGGGAGCACCGATGACGCGCGCGATCGGCTTGGCCATCACCGGTCCGAGCAGCAATACGGCAGCGAACAAGCCAACAACACCCGGCGCGAGCAGAACGGCGTCAGCCCCATTCATCACCGACATGATCGCCACCACGCCAACCGCGGCCGCGGTTATCGCACCGCCGATGCGGCCGCGGACCGACCCGACCTTCTCCAACACGGCATCGCCCATCGCTGCGACGGGCGGCACGCGGCCGGCACCGAGAGCGGGGCCTACTGCTGCCAGCACGCTGGCCAACGTGCCGGCCAACAGGGTGACGATGATCGTTCGCGCTTCGATCGCCAACCCGCGAGCAGGAATGACGTAGTCGAGCGAGTTGAGCAGCGACTTGACGCCCGACGCCAGTCCGACACCGGCGACCAGCCCGGCCACGGAACCGAACAGACCAACGACCAAGGACTCGATCAGCAGCGACCAGGTCACCTGCCGACGACTGGCACCAAGCGCGCGCAACAGTGCGTTCTCGCGCTGCCGTTGCGCCGCGATTATGGAGAACACGTTGTAGATCACGAACATGCCTACACAAAGAGCGATGAACGAGAAGATCACCAGGAAGATCGTCAGGAAGCCGAGACTCTTCTCGATCTCGGTCTGCGATTGCGCGGTTATCTGTGCAGAGGTGAGTGTCTCGGCAACATCGGGGTCGAGTGCCGACCGAATCCGGTCGACCAACTCATCGGCGGACACACTGCCATCGCCCTGCACCAGCACGGCGTCGATGAAGCCGGGCGCGGCAATGAACGCCTCCGCCGCCGGCGCGTCGAGCAAAGCCCACGTTGCGTTGCCCGGTGAGATGATGTCGTCGTACTCCATGATTCCGACAAGTTCGAAGTCACGCGAGCCATTGTCTGAATTCACCTTCACCATGTCGCCGATGTGAAACCCGCCGTCGGCGGCCGTAAGCACATCGAGCGCAACTTCGCCCAGGCCGCGCGGTCGCCGCCCTTGCTTTACTCGCCAGATCGACAGCTCGCCGTCGTTGACTGTCGCCCCGAACGTCGGCGCGGTAGGTCGCTCAATCGGCGTACCGTCACTGCCAATCACGACCGCGTCACCCTGAATCGTGACCTGGGCGTCGGCGACCCCCGGCACGGCTCGCACCTGTGCGACGATGTCGGCGGGCAAGCGATCACGACGCTCGATCCCGAAGAAGGTCTCCACGGAATTGCTGCTCTGAACGTAGGCGTCCACCCGCTCATAGACATCGGCGAACAACGCCGCGAAGGTGCGCTCGATCGTGTCGCGAAAGATGAACGTGCCGCTGAGAAAGGAGGTGCTGACAACAATTGCCAGCGCCGTCAGCGCGAGCCGCGGCCAGCGTGCCAGCACACTCCGTCGGGCGAGTCGGAACACGCGCTCAGATGCTTCGCTGGACTTCGGCCGACGAAATCGTCACGTCGTCGCAATCGCCTGCAGCATGTCGGCGTTCGATGCCTTGCGCGCCGGGATGAATGCCGCCATCGCCGACAAGACGAGCGCGAGACAGACTGCGATGGCGATAGTGGAAATCGGGAGCGAGAACACGCTGAGCCCCTGATCGGCGAAAGCCTTGACGATGATCCAGCCGAGTGCGACACCGAGCACGGTGCCGAGTATCACTCCAACGACACCGGTGATCATCGACTCCCACAGAACGCTGCTCCGTACTTGTCGCTTGGTCATGCCGACGGCGCGCAAGAGTCCGAGTTCGCGCCGGCGTTCGTAAACAGCGAGCCAGAGCGTGATCACGATCCCGATGACGGCGATGAAGATCGACATGCCGAGCAGCGCATAAATGAAGTTGAGGAAGCCGTCGATCTGCCCGCTCTGCTCGTCGATGTATTCCTCGCGGCTCTGCAACTTGGCGGTTGGGTAGGCCTCGACAACCGCCCGCAGCGCGGCGGTTCCACCAGCTGTGACGCCGTCGTTCGACCGAACGAAGACGGCAAGGTCGAACAGCGGAAACGATTGACCATCGAACAACGAACGCTCGACGATCAGATTGCCGAAGACGTCGGCATCGAAGATCCCCTGAACAGTCAAGTCGACCCGCGTTCCGTCAAGCAGTTTGACGGTCACCTGCTCGCCGACCACTATGCCGTCACGGTCGGCCTTGTCGACCGAATACAGGATGCCGCTGGAATCCAGCGCATCGAATCCCCCATCGACAAACGTCAGTTGCAACACTGCCTGGGCGTCGACCGCCGACACGGCCAGCACCCCTTTGTCGCGGAACTCACCGTCTTCGAGCACCGACACCATCGCCGCCGCGAGCCCGAGCGCGTCGCCGATTCCAGCCGCCTTGATCTCGGCTGCGATGGTCGGCGGCACCCCAAGTTCGGCGTTGCTCTGCTCCGGCGACACCACGTAGTCGGACTCGAATGCCTCACCGATGATTGCGCGCGTGCTCTCCTTGGCGGAAGCACCGAGGGTGGCGACACCGATCAACAGCGATAGACCGACCGCCAGCGCACCGGCGGTGAGCGCTGTTCGCTTCGGGTTGCGCGCCGCGTTGCGGCCCGACATGGTGCCGGCGGCGCCGCGCACTCTGCCGAGTGCCGGCGCGGCCAGGCGAGCGACCGGCGCGGCGACGAAAGGCCCAAGGGCAATCAGGGCAACAAACAGCGACACAACGCCGCCGCCCAGCCACAAGGCATCGCCGCGCAGGCCTGCGAATACCTGAGCAATCGCGGAGACGACCGCCAGGCCGCCCAGCACCTTGCGCGTCGTGGAAACGGCCGCACGGTCGATCGCCAAATCGCGCATGGCGGCCAGCGGTGGTACCCGGCCGGCGCGCACCGCGGGTGAGATCGCGCACACAAGAGTGACAAACACCCCGACGATCACCGTGATCACGAAGCCGGTGTAGTTGAGCACGAGTTGTGTATCGCCTGGCCCGAAGCCGACCGCGTTCAGGAAGCCGAGTATTACCGTGGCGAGGCCGACACCGCCGAGGCAGCCGATGAGCGACCCACCGATGCCGACCACGAACGCTTCGGTGAACATCGAGCGAATGACCTGGCCCTGGCTCGCCCCGATTGCCCGCAGCAAGGCGTTTTCCGACTGGCGTTGCGCCGCCGAAATGCTGAACACGTTGTAGATGATGAAACTTCCGACGAACAGCGAGAGCAGTGCGAACACCGAAAGGAAGATGGTGATGAAGCCGAGCGCTTCCTCAACGGCTGTCTGATTCTCCTTGGTGATCTCGGCTCCGGTGAGCACCTCGATTTCCGGGTCGCCGATCGCGGCCTCGATGGAAACGGCCAGGTCTTGATCACTGACCGAGCCGTCGCTACGGACGTAGACGCTGTCTATCTTGTCGAGGTCGCCGATCACGATGTCCTGAGCGGTCGGCAGATCGAACAGTGCCCAACTGGCACCACCCGACGTGTCGTTACCCGCGAACAACGCGATACCGACCACCGTGAATTCGCGCGGCTGTCCGGTGGAAGTGATGCTGACGACATCGCCAACCTCAACACCGGCCGTCTTCGACGACGCGCGGTCCAACACGACCTCACTGGGTCCCACTGGTGGACGACCCGTGTACAAGCCCCATGGCGAACCTTCACCATCGATCCATGCGCCGCCGAACTTCGGCGGCCCATCCTGTCCGAGCACCTTGCCGTCGAAGGCAACCGTGGCAAACCCGAACACGTCACCATTGGCTTCGATGACACCAGGCACGGTGCGAACGATGTCGACGAGATCGAGCGAGATGCGATCACGCGTCTCCTGGCCGAAGTCACCTTCGATGACGTTCGACGATCGAACGTAAGCATCGGTGCCTTTGAAGGCGTCGGCGAACATGCGGTTGAAGCTTCCGTTGATCGTGTCGGTGAACACGAATACCCCGGAAAGGAACGCAGTGCCTGCGATCACCGCCAGGGCGGTGAGCACCATGCGACCCTTGCGGCTCCAGATGTTCTTGAGACTGAGCTTGAACATCGTCAGTCTCCGAAACGCTTCAGGCGATCGAGCACACGATCAGCGGTGGGATCGCGCATCTCATCGACCACCTTGCCATCGGCAAGAAAGATGACACGGTCGGCATAGCTGGCGGCGACCGGGTCGTGGGTGACCATCACGATTGTCTGGCCGAGCTCGCGCACCGCTAGCCGCATGAAGTCGAGGATCTCGGCACCGCTGCGACTGTCGAGGTTGCCGGTCGGCTCGTCGGCGAAAATGATTGTCGGGCGACTGGCGAGCGCGCGGGCGACGGCAACACGCTGCTGTTGACCGCCGGAGAGCTCGCTGGGTCGGTGTTGCAGGCGATCGCGGAGACCGACGGTGTCGATCACCTGATCGATCCACGCGGCATCACCCTTGGTACCGCCGAGCAGCAACGGCAGGGTGATGTTCTCGTACGCGGTGAGCGTTGGGACCAGGTTGTACGCCTGGAAAACGAACCCAACCTCGGTGCGGCGGAGTTCGGTGAGCTGCTTGTCGTTGAGGGCCGCCAGGTAGGTCGAACCGATGTAAACGGCGCCGGAGGTGAGCGCGTCAAGCCCGGCGAGGCAATGCATCAGCGTGCTCTTGCCCGACCCCGATGGCCCCATAATCGCCGTAAAACGACCACGCTCGAACTCGACTGAAATGCCATCGAGCGCACGCACCTCACTGTCGCCTCCCCCGTAGATCTTGTTGGCATCGACAGCCCCTGCGGCTGTGGTCGTGGTCGCATCAGTCATGGACATAGTTGTAGCCGTAACCGCCTGCTTTTCCACGTACGCTCGCGGGGTGATGCAGTGCACTTCCTGTGGTGCTTCGGTACCTGTCGGTGCGCGATTCTGCGCGGCCTGCGGCCACGCCGTCGCACTTGGGCAACAGGAGGAGCGGCGCATTGTCACCGTGCTTTTCGCCGACCTCGTCGGTTTCACGGGGCTCACCGAGCGCATGGATCCCGAACAGGTCAAGCGGCTGATCGACCAGTGCTTCGAACAACTGGTGGAGGTGGTAGTCGGTTTCGGTGGTCGAGTCGACAAGATCCTCGGCGACGGCATTCTGGCCCTCTTCGGTGCGCCAGTGGCGCATGAGGACGACCCCGAACGAGCCGTGCGCGCCGCGCTGCGCATGCAGGCGGTGTTGGCACAATTCGTGGTCACCAGCCAATTGGCTGGCAGCGACGACATTCGCATGCGCGTGGGCATCAACTCCGGCGAGGTGCTGGTGGGCACGCTCGCGGGCGGCGACTACACGGCAATGGGCGATGTCGTCAACACCGCGTCGCGGCTGCAGTCGTCGGCGCCCCCCGGTGGCGTGCTCGTTGGCGAGTCCACCCACGCCCTCACATCACACACGTTCAGCTACGAGGCCGCCGGCGAGTTGCAACCGCGCGGACGCGAGCAGTCGCTGACCGCCTGGCTGGCGCTGGAAGCCACCGCACCACCGGGGCGCCGACGCCGACGCGACGTGGGCATGGTCGGTCGCCACTCCGAACTGGCGATGGCCGATGCCGCGCTTGAACTGGTCAGCAACAGCGGCCGCAGCGTGGTCTTGCACATCATTGCCGACAACGGCGTTGGCAAGAGTCGGCTGGTCGACGAGGTGATCCAGCGACTCCGTGACAAAGGCGACGTATCCATTCTGGAGGGCGCGTGCGTGCCCTACGGCGAGACCAACGTCTGGTGGCCGATCGCCAGTGCGATCTCCGACTACCTCGACCTCGACTCCGGCTGGCCGGTGGACGCGATGCGCGGTTCCGCGCTCAGTCGTATCCGCGAAATCTTCCCCGCGATGGCCGATGCCGATGCCGACCGCCTGGTCGACGTGTTCATCCATCTGCTCGGCTATCCATCGCCGATCGACAAACTCGATGCGATCAACGCCCGCAACACCATCCACCACACGGTCGCGTTGGTGCTGGAAGCGCGGTCGCTGTCGTCGCCGATGGTGCTCAGTATCGACGACATCCACTGGGCCGATCCCGTCCTGCTCGACCTGCTCGAGCATCTGGCCAGCTCTCTCAGTCGCCGCCCATTCCTTCTGATCACGGCGATGCGCCCCGGCTCTGATGTTGCCTGGCCACCGCGGTCGGAGCGCAGCACGGTGATTTCGCTGAACCTGCAGCCGCTCACGCGCGGCGATACCGATCAACTGGCGACGGCGCTGCTGGGTGAGGCACCACGCGACTCGGAATTGCTCGGCGCGCTATACGACCGCAGCGGAGGAAATCCGCTGTTCCTGATGGAGTTGGTCGCACTCACCAAGGCCGGAGGCGGCGCAACCGAACTTCCGGACTCGCTCCGAACGCTGATCGCCGCCCGCCTCGACCAGCTCACTGCCCCCCAGCGGCAGATGCTCGAGAACGCCGCCGTGCTCGGCACCTCCGGCAACATCAAAGGGCTTGAGAGATTTGCCCTCGAGACAGGTTCCACCTTTCAGCCGGAGGTGGTGGCCGAGCTCGATGAACTCGGTCTCTTGGAAGTCAACAATCGGCGATGGGAGTTCTGCAGCGAGTCGGTGCGTGACGCCGCCTATCAGACACTCACCAAGGCTGCTCGGGCGCAGCGTCACGCCGGTGTGGCTCGCGCGCTGGGCGAGACCTCGAGCCGCGGCGCCTCGGCGAGTTTGGAAGATCGGGTTCATCACACGGCCGCGGCGGCAGAGCTGGTGCAGGAACTGGGCGCCATCGAAGGCGTACCCACCGACGTGACCGAACAGGCAGTGCAATTGCTCACCAGCGCGGCAGATCGCGCCCTCGATAGCGGCAGTCTGCGAATGGCCGTGCGGCATTCGAGCCGAGCACTCGACCTGTCGCGCACCCAAGACACACCAGCCGCCGAGCTTGCCCACCTGCATCTGGTTCGCGCGGCGGCGTACATAGAGAAACGAGCCTTTGCCGAGGCAACCGCCGACATCGATGCGCTGCAAGGTATCGCTGACGCATTGAACGACGTCACGCTGGAAGCAGAAGCACATCGGCTGCGTGGATCTCTGAGCCAGGTGGCGGGTCGTATCGACGAAGCCCGCCACGAGCTAGGACAGGCTGTCGACCTGCTACGTCAAGCCGAACAGCCCGAGCTATTGGCGCGGGCGCTACGAGTGCGTGGCTATGTCGAGATGTTCGGCGGTTCGCTGGTGGATGCAGAGTGGTTCTTCGGCGAAGCCGATGGCCTGTTCAAGGAACTCGGCGACGAGCGCGGCTCGGCCTACATCGAACAGCACCGCGCCTGGATCGCTTTCCTTTCCGGCGACCTGCCCGCGGCGCGCGAACGGCTGACACATTCGGCGGCGACGCACACCCGCCTCGGTGATCGCAACGGCGTCGGGTGGGCGTTCGGACTACTCGCCTTCGTCGAGTTCTTCGAAGGTCGCTTCAAGGAGGCGGAGGAATTGGCCGGTACCGTCGGCGCCGAGGCAGAACTGCGCGGCGATGTGTGGGCGGCGAGCATGATGGACACGTTGCTGGCCGACCTGCGCCTATGGCAGGGCAAGCTGGAAGATGCGGCGAACTTCGCAGAGAAGGCTCGCCAGCGCTTCAAACGCATCAACGACAAGTTCGGGTTGGTGCAGGCGATGGCACCACTGCTACGGGCGCAGGTTGCGCTCGGCCGCAACGCGGCGGCGCAACGCACGTCGGAAGAACTGCTCTCCCTTGCCGAGGCGGCCCAGACCGGTCCGGTTCCGTTGATGGCCGTTTCCGGAGCGGCAATGCACCGCGGCAACGCCGCCATTGCTGCCGCAACCGCCGAGCGAGCAAAAGTCGCGATGGCGACAATCGGAGGTGAGTCGTACGAGCCGACGGTTGTACTCGCGCTTGCTTATGCGCAACTCGGGCGCGTGGAAGAAGCGTTGACCACCATCGAATCGGTGCCGCCATACGGGCTCGCCCATCCCTTCACACGCGCGGCTGCGGCACTGGTGAACATGGCGGCGGAACTTCCGGCCGCCGCCATCGACCACGCTGACGCGGTAGCGCACGCAGAGGGTGCGACCTACCTGGATGATGTATTCGCCTACGTCGCCGCGTGCGGCGCATACGCCCAGTTGGGTGACAATGCGCAGGCGACGCTTGCGGCCGAGGCCGCCGTGGCGCGGGCGATGGCCGTCGGCGACGTGGTCGCGACGGCGCTGGCGACAAGTGCTTACCAAATAGTCTCCGGCACCGCGCACCCCGCCCACGACCAACGCACCACCCTCGGCGAGGGCTGGATCACGCTGCTCGGCTTGCTCGCTGGCGTGCAGAAGGCGACCGTGGTTTCAACCGGTGACTGAATCGCGGCGCCACGGCAAGTCGGCGTTGAATATCGCCGCCGCCGGATGTGAATCCATCTCTGGCTCGCCGACGAGATCATTCTGCAAGCCGCGCTGCTGATGGCGCGGTTGACAGCCAGGGCAGAAGTACAGCAATCGTTCGAATTGACCGATGCGCTTGACCAGCACCGTGTCGCCGCAGCGGGCACACCTCGTTCCATTGCGGCCGTAAACGGCGAGGCCACCTGGAATCTCGGCGGCCGTCACGCGATAGGCGCGTTCCTGGTTGGCTCGCAGCATGCGTGCCGCGGCGTTGATCACCTGCCGGCAATCCCCGAAGGAGAGTTCACCGACGGGTGTGAGTGGACTCAGTTCGCACGCCCACAAGATCTCGCTGCGATAAACGTTGCCAACTCCGCGCGCGACGTGTTGATCGAGCAGGACCTCTGAGATCGGGCAGGTCGGATCGTCGTACTCGTAAACGCGACGAACACATTCGAACAGTTCGTCGTCGGTTGCGCGGCACAGATCGGGCGCTAAGCGGCCGAAGCCAGGATGACGCAGTTGATCGTATTCACGGTAGGTCTCGACGATCGGCGCGTCGAAGCAAACAGCGACCCACCCGGGGACCTCGATGGCCACACGCATGTGTTCGGTCGACTTACGCCATTTTTCACCAACTCGATAGAGCTGCCACGAACCACTAATACGCATGTGAGTGTGCAAGATGATCCCGTCGTCCCACGCGACCTCGAGGTGTTTACCGTGGCTGGTCACCTTCTCGATCAGGCGCCCAATCGTCGGGGGCGGACCGAACAGTCGCGGCGCATCAAAACGCCTCAGCGGACGACCGACAAGGGCAGTGCGTAGCACTGCACCGGAACGGTGGATCGAGTCGCCATCGGGCACGAAACAACACACTAACCGCGTTACGACTCTGCGTCGCGGATCGGTGGCTCTCGGTGGTCGCGACGGGCTGTAACCTGACGGCCGTGGAGCCAGACCTGCCCGACCTTGCAGTCGTCACCGACCCGGTCGCCGTCGCGCGCAGCCGCCACGGGGCGACGGGTGCAATCCTGGCCGCCGGCATGTTGGGCATCGACGTCGCGCTCGGCCGCAAGGTGAAGCAAGAAGCTCCAGTCGTCGTCGCCGCTGCTACGGAACCGGTCGACATCGACAACGACGGCATCGAAGTCGCCGTCGACGAGCAAACCTCCGTATTCGCGCCACCGCAGCCGCGGTCGACTCCGGCGCAGCGATGAGCGGGGAACTCGACACTCGCACCTCGTGGCTGTCCTCGGAGAGCCTGGAGAACATACGAGCCAACGTTCCGTTGGTGTACGTCGATGCGGTACCGGTGCGGGTCGACGACCTCGGCCGCGTCACACACGTCGGCATGCTGCTGCGGCAAGCGGCCGATGGCACCATCAGTCGCATGGTGGTCAGCGGCCGGGTGTTGTACGGCGAACGTATTCGGACTGCGCTACTGCGCCACTTGGAGAAAGATCTCGGGCCGGTCGCACTACCACAGATACCGGTCGAGGTCGCTCCGTTCACCGTCGTCGAGTACTTCCCCGATGCAGGCTTCAGTGGCTTTCACGATCCGCGTCATCACGCGGTGAGCCTGGCATTCGTAGTGCCGGTCGCCGGCGACTGCCAACCGACCCAGGA
>JACQZX010000058.1 GCA_016213665.1 Actinomycetota bacterium
ACGTCGGGTCGTTGCAAGACGCGCTCGACGACACGGGTGCTGCCGACGGGAACGGTGGACTTGTTGACGACGATCGCCTCGTAGGCGAGTACCTTGGCGATCTCGGCAGATGCCGCTTCCACGTAGCTGAGATCGGCGGAACCATCTTCGCCCTGTGGGGTCGGCACGCAGAGAAACACGATCTCGGCATCGACAACTGCCGGGGCGGCACCGACGACGAACCGGAGGTTGCCCGCCCGTAATCCTTCGGCAAGCAGTTCGTCGAGTCGGTGCTCAACGATGGATACCTCGCCACGGCAGAGTCGGGCGATCTTGTCGGCATCGATGTCGGCGCAGACAACATCGTGTCCAAGATGCGCGAAACAGACCCCGGTGGTGAGACCGACGTAACCAGTTCCGATGATTGCGAGACGAGTCATCGGGCTCCGCCTTCTCGTAAATGGCGAGCAGGTGACCAACTGGGCTCACCGGTCGAGGGGTCTGTTCGATCAACCACGATCCACCCCAGTCGGTGATCTATTCGAAGCCCCGGGATTAGATAAGGAGTGCACCACTTTACTCGACCGCACTGATCACCAGTGGGCGAGGGCGTAAGGATCGTCGTGCCATTGACGTCCTTCAACTCGCTCAGCGGCATGATGACGATCGGCACCTTCGCCGCGTCCAAAGGACCGAACACGCTCGCTTGGCTGAGTGTGGCTCCCATTGTCAGAGACGCGGCAAGCAGGGCCGCTCCACCGATGAGCCACCTAACCACCGGTTCGGGTACAGAACCGTCCGCGTGCTCGTTGAGACGAATAAAGAACAACGGGGTGATAGAGGCTGCTGCGAGCTGACCGAACCCTAAGCGAGGTTCGGGCGCAGCGGTAAACCAAACCGCCACGGGCACCAAAGCGATCACGACGGCGATGCCCGACCGCTTCGTGACTCTCACCCAACCCATGCGAGAGGCAAGCACCAACATGGCGAAACTAAGCGTGAAGACCGCAAAGAACACGGAGTATGACCCGCCCGTGCGAGTCCACCATCCAGAAAACCACGACCAATTGCCTAGGACTTCATCAGGGCTCGACCCTGGTTTCTTCGCCCATGACTCGATCCACCGGAGGTCGTTCTTGATTAGCGCTGGGGGTACAGCCCAAGGGAAAGGGCTCACTGGCACGGGAGTTGGGAGAATCGGATAGCCGCTCACAATCGTCGAATGCGCCGAAAACGCGGCGACCAGCAGGAGAGCGGGCGAGGCCAACCAGAACGTCGTCTTCGCCCCGACAGGCAAATCGCCGCGACGACGGAACGCGACTACCAAGACCGCAGCGGACGCCAGCAGCAGTGAGTTGATCGGCCGGAATGTCATTGCCAATCCACAGAGCACCAACGATCCAGCGGCGTGCACCTTCGTAGGCTCGAATAAGAAGTCGATCAGATAACCGAATGCGACGACCGCTATTAGGGATGCACAAAGATCCGGGTTGGGTGACGACACGAAGTACGACGGATTCGCAAGTCCGATCGAGATGAGTACCGGAACACCCAGGAGAATCGGAATCGAGCCCGGAGCGAGTGGACCAGTGATCAAACGGAGAAAACGCCTCGTCCACTCAATGATGGCGAGGGTCATGATGAAGCCGTTCGCCAGCCGGAACCCGTCGCTTTGCCAAGTGCCGTTCTCGAACAGCGATGCAACGTTGAAGATGCTCGAGTGCCACCCGAACCGAGTATGAAGGTTTGCAAGGCCTACCACGACACGCTCGCTCGACATGTACTCGATCGCCTGCAGGTGATAAAGGTAAGAGTCGTAGTTACTCACGTCCGCGAAGACCGCACGCGCAATTACCAAGAAGACGACCATTCCAGCCAGGGCTAGCGGGGCGATTCGAGCGGTCGTACGTGCGTCGAAGGCAAATCGCGCTTTATTCCTCCAGACCTGTCGGATGTTGAAGCCGACGGCGCACGCGAGTACCGAAACAAGCAGCGCTTTCACGATCAGACTTTGCAATGGGACGAAAATGTGGAGCACATAGCTGAATCCAAGAACCACCGTCAGACCGACCCAGACTCCCAAAGCATCAGATTTCTCGCCCACGTCTAGTCGGAGAACTCGTGACGATACAACACGACCCACGAAGATCAGTACCGCTAGCCCCACGATCCAGTTCGCCGCGAGGCTGAGCAGGTTGTGCACAATCATAAGGCAGTGGGCCGCATCGGAGGAGTGGGCAAAGCGGTCACGATGGTTACCTTACCGAGGACGCGCCTGTGGATCACATCTACGAATGGCGCGCCGCCAGCACCACGCTCTTGCCAACACGTACCTACCAAGGCGTCCGTAGACTGCGATCATGGCTCGAGTTCCTCTAAACGATCTCTCGCGTACTGATGCGGCCACGGCTTCGAACATCGTGCGCGCGGTGGCCGATGTCATTGACCGCGGCGCCTTCCTCAAGAACCGCTACACCGCCGAGTTGGAACAACGGCTCTCCAACCGCCTCGCTGGTCGCCCGGTCTTGGGCGTGGGCAACGGCACCGACGCGCTGTACCTCGCTCTGCGAGCCACTGGGGTCGGAGTCGGTCGCCGAGTAGCCAATGTTGCCAATGCCGGCGGATACACAACCGGCGCCACACTCCGCGCGGGCGGCAGCCCTGTGTTTGTCGATGTCGACCCGCGAACCGCCCAGATGTCGCGCGCGGCGCTAGCAACCGTTCTCGAAGCTACGCCCGACGTTGTCGCCGTCGTGCTCACTCACCTATACGGTCTCGTGGGTGACGTACAGGTAATCCGATCGCTCTGCGACGAACGAAATGTGACGCTGATCGAGGATTGTGCGCAGTCGATGGGTGCGTCGGTTGACGGTCGTTCGGTTGGCACGTTCGGCGATATCGCCACGCTCAGCTTTTACCCGACAAAGAATCTCGGCGCGTTTGGCGACGCCGGGGCCGTTGTCTGCGCGACGCCCGACCTGCACGAGCGTGTATCGGTGCTCGCGCAATACGGTTGGGGGCAGCGCTACGAGGTGACGGTGCCGGGTGGCATCAACTCGCGGATCGACGAGATTCAAGCAGCCGTGCTGCTGGAGGCTGAGCGATTGCTCGACGCGCAGAACGAGCGGCGCCGCGCGATCGTATCTCGATACGCGGCGGCAGTGCAGGGCGAGCGCTACCTGCTCGCTGAACAGACCGAGCGATATGTCGGTCACCTAGCGGTGATGGTGACAGAGCAACGTTCCGAGGACGCCAAGAGGTTGGATGCTTCCGGGGTGGGTACCGGCATCCACTATCCGATTTCCGATCATCGCCAGCCCGGCTGGGAAACGGCGGTGCCGCGCGCTGAACTCCCGAACACGGATTGGCTGGTCGACCGTATCCTCACGCTTCCGTGCTTCCCGGCGATGTCGGATGATGAAGTCGACCAAGTCGCCGACGCGCTCGCCTCGCTCTGATTCTCAACTGTCGAGTTCGTCGGGGCTATCGATGTATTCGTCGGCGTCGAAGGGATGGCTCGCGAGCACGCCCACGACTGAGTTCGGTGGGAAGGTGTTGATCTGCAGCCAGTGTCGCACCGGGACGTACACCCATTCCCCAGGGGCGAGTGCGAAGTCGAACCTGGCTCCGGCGGCGTCAAGAGTGAAGCCGGTCACCGATCCGGTTTGGACGAACACCACTTGCTCGCATTCTCGATGGCCATGGTTGGCCCTGGTCTCGTCGGGAGCTACGTCGTAAATCCAGAACATCCGGCGCGGCTGAAACGGTAGGAAGCCGAACTCTGCCGCTCCGAGCGCACCGCGCGGGTCGGAAAAGATGGGAAAGGTGCCAAGTGTGGGTTCCTGTCCGTTCCGATTCATCGCACACCTCCCGCGCGAAGCAACGCTAATGAGCGCATCGCCGTTGCCCGCTCATCGAGAACTGACATCTTCGCCTTGACTGCCGCAAATCCACGCACAGCCCCGATCGCATCGACCGATCGACGCCACTTCGGATCGGCGGCCGTCGCCAGGTCGGTCCACAGGTGGCGCGCCGGATGCGTGCATCGGTAGGCCCACGGCTTGCCGAGGAACGATCGGTGGAAGTGAATGACCGCCGGATCGACCATGGTCTCGGCAATGTCGTCGTCGGACTCGACCAGATCAGCGTTTCGTAGCAATTTCATCAGGTGGTATGGCATCGAATTGAAGGCGGGGCGCAGGCGATCGAACCCACCGCGCAACACCAGGTTGATCGCATCCTGGTCGACACACGGAAGGTCGTAACGCTCAATGTAGCCGACGATCTGTTCCGTCAGCCGATCCGACCGCCAACGGTCGACGTCGATGAGCAGCGCCCCGGTGTTGAGGTAGGGCAACGTCGGGTCGGCAGCTTCTTCCCTCCATGGCCGCCACATCGAGGGGATTCCCATCATCGAGATGTGAGCATCGACAACCGCCGCGACGGAGTGGTTCATCGACATCGAGAACAGTTCGGCGAGATCGCGGCGCACCACCACATCAGCATCGACGTAGAGCGCGCGCACACCAGCCGGAAGCTCTTCCTTCGGCGCCAGCACGTTATAGGCAGTCGCCAATGGGAAGTTATTGGTCAGCCTGATCGAACGGTGGCGGTCGGGATCGACCGGACGGATCTCGACAGTCACTGGTCCGCTCGCCTGAGCCAGCAGTTGCTGCTCGCGCTCCGACGTCCAACCCGAGCCGAAAACGATCAGGTGCAGTGACCCCTCCTGTGTTGCACTCAACGAGCGAAGCAGCACTTGGGCCTGCAACAAGTAGTTGACGTCGGCAGCGGTGTAGACGATTCGCTGATCAGTCATCGGTGCCTTTCAGCTTGTCGTGCACCGCGGCTTCCACGGCCGCCTGGTCTTTCGTTGTCAGCGAGCGCTGCCGCCCGCGAGCCCGGTCGAGCAGGCCGAGAACATCGTACAGTTCGGCGGCGAGGAGACTGAGTTCCCGATGCTCGACGCGTCGGCGAAGCGCGCGACTGATGCCGGTGGTCGACAACAGGTGGAAGAACTTTCCGTCGCTGCACCAATCGGCACCTAGGCGACGGGCGATTTCGGCGATGGCGGTCGTGGGATAGAAAGCCACATGCTGCCCGGTCGATGGCATCAGGTACCACCAGTCGACGGTCACCTTCTCGGGCGGGACAACGGCGGTGAACATCAGCCGATCGGAGCGCGACAACGCCTCGCGAAACGACTCGATCGGGTTCGTCAAGTGGAGCGCGACCTCACCCATCACGGCCAGATCGAATCTGGCGACGCCATCTGCAGGAGGACCGACGTAATAGGCGGGCTCACAATACGGATCGGTCCACCGGCAGTCGATGCCGTGATCGCGCAGCACTCTGGTCAGTAACCCGTCACCGCCCCCCACGTCGAGCACCGACCACGACGAACGGCGCGACCTGCGACCGAGCAGCCCCCTGACGAAGGAGGCAACGAGCAGCGAACGGTCGACGGAACCGACATCGAGGCGGTTCAACTCCGACGAGAACGACCCCTCAAGCCACACCGGATCGGCGACGAAGAGAAAGCTGCAGGTGGGACACCGGCTAAGGCTGGCGCGATAGCCACCGGGAACATCACTGGCAACCGCGGCGGCAACGTCAAACGAGAAGATCTCACTCGCCGCCGACCGGCACAATGGACATTCCGCACTTGTCTCCACAGCGCGCCGAGGATACATGGCCGTGCAGTCGAGCGAGGCGGCGGGGCTAATGGTTGCGCTCTGTGCGCTATCGTGCGACCGAAATGGCCGCTGTTCCGGTGCTGCTCCTCGGCTTCAATCGGCCCGACCGACTCGCCGACCTCGTCGAATCGCTGCGGGCGACAGCGCCACCGGTTGTCCGGGTTGCTATAGACGGGCCGCGGGCCACCCACGCCGATGATCTGCGACGGGTGAGTGAAACCCGCGCGGCGGTGCAGCGCATTGACTGGACCGACGATGTCGGCACTCTCTTTCGCGATGCCAACCTCGGCCTCGAGCAGGCTGTGCCTGCGGCGGTCTCGTGGGTGCTCGACGAATTCGAATCGGTGATCGTCATTGAAGACGACGTCGGAGTCGGCGGCCAGTTCGTCGAGTTCGCGACGCGCGCGCTGCGAACCTTCGAGAAACGGTCCGAAGTCTTCCATGTGTCCGGCTACAACGTCGTACCGCAAGACATCATCAGCGACCCGGCGGCGGCAGCGCGGCTTTCGCGGGTGGCCGAGTCATTCGCCTGGGCAACCTGGCGGCGGGCCTGGCAGCACTACGACCCCACCCTGAAGTGGGGAACCGACTGCAGCATCGCCGAGTTGGCCGCAGTACTCGGATCGCGAACCGCAGCAATTCGGTGGAAGCAAAACTTCTCACTCGCACGCCACGGGCGGATCTCCTCGTGGGCCTACCGGTGGATGGCCTCGATCTGGCAGCACGACGGGTACTGCCTCAGCCCCAACTGCAACCTGATCACCTACCGGGGGTACCGCGGCGGCACCCACACCCGCCGTCGGGCCAGGTGGACAGAGTTCCCGATCGAACCCGTTGACCTCGCCGGTGTCGAGGAACAGGTCACCTTCGACGTAGCGGCAGACGAATATCTCCACCGCCAGGTCTTTCGAGCGACGCCGCTCGGTATCGGCCTCGGACCGGCCGAAGCGCTTGCACTCGAGGCACTCAAGCGTCGCTGATAACTACAGCCGACCGACGGGCAAGTCTCAGCGTCCACGGCAGCGCGATTCCAGATATGACCGCTGACGCTGCGAGCGGGGCAATCAC
Source organism: Actinomycetota bacterium (assembly GCA_016213665.1). GTDB lineage: Bacteria > Actinomycetota > Acidimicrobiia > Acidimicrobiales > Ilumatobacteraceae > UBA668. The sequence goes on from JACQZX010000058.1 coordinate 6,744, forward strand.
CACTTTGTGGGAGCCCTCGATTGGCAACACCGCCACCATGCTAAAAACCGCGATTCCGATGCCCCACGAGATGATCATCGGCCTCGTCACGCCGAGCGCTGATCCTACGAGCCGCGGGATCACGGTCAGCCACACTGCTCCCTCTGCCAGTGCCACACCGGCCGCGAATGCAGTGGTCGTCCCGTACTTACCCCCCGTTAGTATCCCGAGCGCGGTCGGCCCCAGGGCAGCACTCCCCAACGCCGTTACCCCGATGGCACCCAGCAGGGCCACGCTGGCCTTGACAGCCGTCGCCGCCAGTTCAGTCGTTTTCGATGTTCGAACAAGGTGCACAAATCGTAAGTTCAGCGGTGCCATGACGTTGTTAAGCAGCGTGTAGGGAACTCGCACGAGATTGAGCAGGCCTGCGTAGGCAACCAAGTTTCCCGCGTCGACGCCCCACGTCCTGCCGAGCACAATCGAACCATTTGTAAGTGCGAGAGTCACGAAAGTCGCGCCGACCATCGCACCGAGAAGCCGGTACTCAGATGCGAGTAGGCGCAGTCCTGGTGCCCCCGACTGAGGTGTTACCTCGCTCCCATGACCGGGGTTACGCGCCGCTCCCAGCAGATTGCCGAGCGCCGCGGGTAAGAAGAGCAGTGCCGGGTTAGCATGCGGCACGAACAGGAGCGCTCCGAGGCCGACGGACGCGACAGCCAAGTTTGTGATCGAGCGATGTCGCACCCTCCGAAACTCGCCGCCGCCTACCAGGCCAGCGCGGCGACCAGACCAAACGCCCAACGCGATTCCGAACGCGGCACCCGCCAGTTGGAGCATCCCAGGACCGTCGCCGGAGGTGAGTATGTTGATCACGAGAGCGAGCACTGTCGAAGCTGCCGCGAGGACAATCGTGTGCGCAAAGACCGAGCGATGCCCTGCTGCTCTGTCCCTAGACGCCATCAGGCTGGGTGCCAGGTGTTCAATGGGAATAACCGCCGTCAGAACCATCGTGTTGAGGACGGCCCACAGCGACAGGAACGAGCCCATAGCCTCGGTTTCGACAACTCGGGACCCAACGCCGAGAACCAAATACGAAACTGCCCCGAGAGCGACCGTCGAAGCGACCATAGACAGCGTGTCGGACCGGAACTGCCTATTCGAGCTTAAGCTGGCTGAAATTGGGTTCACCTGGGCCGCTGCTCGCCCGGCCGCGGGATAGGTCGGCGGTACGAATCAGTTCTCGACAGTGACGAACGCAGCACTGCGCCCTCGAATCCACATCCCGGACCTGAACGCGACCGTCGTAACGCCTGCGTACGCATTGATAGGTGCCATACCTGAAAAGTCGAGGCGTGTGAAGCCGGCAGCGGCCAGGTCGCGCAATCCAGCCGAATATTCCAATCGGTCAGCGTTGTCCAGGACAAGCAGCCCGTCTACTGCAACATGACTCGTGAGGCTCCTTACCGCCGTCGCCCGATCACCGGAATGGTCGACGACGACGACATCGAACTCCTGGTCCTTGAGTAACAACTCCAAGGCTTCGGTGTCGTCCGGGTCCGCGTTGACGAGCGAGAGCCGACCGGAGTTACCACCCGGGCCGGAACGAATCTTGTCGACCCACTCGGACGACGATTCAACGGCTGTAACGGAATTTCCTCGGTTCAGCCACCACAATGTGGAACCTCCCGTGCCCAACTCGAGAACACGGGCAGTAGTAGGGACCACCTGGTCAAGGAATGCTGTGCACGAGTAGGCCCACCACGGCACGGGAGATCCAAACCGCTCGGCGCGACCAGACCGCCGGCTCGCCGGCCAGTCGTCCTGCGCCAGGCAATAGTTGCGCAGGGCGTGCCAATCGAGAATCGATCTGATCGACTTGTAAATCGCTGCTAGCGAACGGGGCTTCGGAGCGAGACTCACAGTATCGCTCAACCGTCCACCTGCACCGTCTGCATGCCGCGGGGAGTATTCATGACTTCCTGCTGATCAAGAAGCCACTGATAGGTGCTTCGAATACCGGTGTCCAGATCGACCTTGGGCGCCCAGCCCAGGTCGCGGAGTCGGGTGACATCGAGAACCTTGCGCGGGGTACCGTCGGGTTTGGACTTGTCGAAGTGGAGTTCGGACTCGGGATAGACGACGCTGCGCACCTTTTCAGCCAGGTCGTGAATGCTCAGGTCGAGCCCGGAACCGACGTTGATGTGCGAATCGTCGCTGTAATTCTCCATCAAGAACGCACATGCATCGGCAAGGTCGTCGACATGGAGGAACTCGCGCATCGGGCTGCCGGTCCCCCAAATCTCAACGCTCTTCGCTCCTGCCAACTTGGCATCATGGAACTTGCGCATCAACGCCGGCAACACATGCCCAGAGTTGAGGTCGAAGTTGTCATTGGGCCCGTACAGGTTGGTCGGCATCGCCGAAATGAAATCACAACCGTATTGTCGCCGGTATGCCTGACAAAGCTTGATGCCGGCGATCTTGGCTATTGCGTACCACTCGTTGGTGGGTTCCAGTGGGCCGGTGAGTAACTGGTCCTCGGTGATGGGTTGGGTGGCCTGGCGCGGATAGATGCACGACGACCCCAGGTAGAGCAGCTTCTTGGTGCCATATTCGTGAGCGGCGTGCACCACGGTGCCGTGGATCATCATGTTGTCGTAGATGAACTCGGCGGGCCTGGTGCTGTTGGCCAATATGCCGCCGACGGTGCCGGCGACCAAGTACACGTAGTCGGGGCGATTCGCCTTGAACCAGTGCGACACCTCGCCCTGGTCACGAAGGTCAAGCTGTTGCCGTGACGCTGTCAAGACGTTCTTGAACCCGGCAGCTTGCAACCGACGTACTACGGCAGACCCCACCAGGCCGTTGTGTCCGGCCACGTAGATCCGGGCCGCGCGATCAATTTCACGATGCATGCCAACTCCTCCACCCAGCAGGCTAGCGAGTGCCATCGATTCGATTACCCGATCTGCGAAGTAGCTTTGCCGTTGCGCGGAGAAACCAACTAAACGCAATACAACACTGAGGTCGCAGCCATGTCCAAAGAGATACTCCAAGGCGTAATCATCGGCGCCAGCAGCACCCTTCTCGGCATCGGGGTGTACTTGTTGGCGCGAAGACAGATTCTCAGCTTTAGGTACACCGTTGGCTGGCTAGCCCTATTCGCCGTAGGTGCGCTATCAAGCGTGCTGGTTCCAGCAGCTCAGCCTCTCGCCGACCTCGTCAAGGTGACGCCAGGCGTAATCGTGTCGGCCGCCGGAGTCCTCACCTTGTTGGCCATTTGCGTGCAACTCTCGATCAGCATCTCTGGGCTGCAGGAACGAGTGCGGACCCTGGCAGAAGAGATCGCCCTTCATCGCGCCACCGGGGATAACCATGCGGCTCGGCGGTGAAACGCTGGTGGTGATTCCCGCCTGGAACGAGGCGGCGACGGTGGCCACTGTCGTGTCTGAGGCCCGCGCCGCCGGCTTCAACGTGTTGGTGGTCAACGACGGATCCGATGATGAGACCTCTTCGTTAGCGGCTCACGCCGGAGCAGTGGTGGTCGATCTGCCCTTCAACATGGGGGTGGGTGCCGCGTTGCGTTGTGGGTTCAAATATGCGGTCCGCGAGGGGTACACGACGGCCGTGCAATGCGACGCCGATGGCCAACACCCAGTGGAGCACATAACCGCACTCATTGATGCCGCTGATGCCACGGGAGCACACATGGTCATCGGAAGTCGGTTCGCCACGAATGCGGGTTCTTCGATGGTGCTGCATCCGGTGCGCCGTCTCGCGATGTGGACGCTGTCGTCATCGGCATCTCGGGCAGCGGGAACGCCCATCACTGACGCCAGTTCAGGGTTTCGGGTCATTCGCGGCGAGTTGCTTCGCCAGTTTGCTTCGCATTTACCTACCTATTACCTCGGCGACACTTACGAGGCGATCATCGCCGCCGGGCGCTCCGGGTATCGAGTTCGGGAGATCCCTGCGCCGCTTTCAGAACGAACACATGGAAAGTCGTCGGCAGGCATACTGCGGGCCACGAAGTTGACAGCGCGTGCCTTTGTAACGGCAGCACTTCACATCCACCACCGTCTTGAGCCGCCCGCGATCGGGCTTAGGGACGATTGAGCCGATGGTTCAATCTGTCGCCAGCCAGCAAGATCAGGCGGCGCAACAGTGGTTCCCACGCGACGCTCAGTGGGCGAATAGCAGCGGGCAGGTTTCGCCGGCGGATCGCGCTCGCCTCGGTCACCGAACCCTGGCGACCGCCGACCGAGAGTGAACCGTCGTGCCAGCGGA
>JACQZX010000061.1 GCA_016213665.1 Actinomycetota bacterium
GCCCCGGTGATCTTCATGACTGCTCCTCTAAATTGACTCGGAAAAACAGAACAGCCTCCCGTTTGGGAGGCTGGGACGCACGCGCTATGTGGGCGTGCGTCTACACGATAAGTACTACGAGAATGCTGGGGGTGGTGATCCGGGCACGCATCGGTGTCAGTCTGGCACTCCGGCCACCAGGATGCAACCTGATGGCCGGAGATCGCAGTGTCCGGTCAGCAATCGCCGCTGTCCACCAGCGAGATGACGACGTTGCCGGCGCTCATCGCGGTCACCCGAGTGTCCGCCGGAATCCCGTCGCCGAACCCTCCGGTTACGGAAAGCAGGTCGACGCCGATTTCGTCAACCAGCACGGTGGTGAAGCTGAAACACGCACCGCCTGTCAACGTGATCGCAGGATTACTGCTGGCGAGAATGTTGACGGTGACCGCAGACGTTGAGAACAGCACGCCCTCGACACCCTCGGGAGCGCTGTAGTGCCAACCAACAAACACCTGCGAAATCAGGTCGGCCCCGCCAAAGTACGCGCAAAGCGTTCCCGCGTTACCGTCGTTCCAACAGAGCTCGCGGCCAAATTGGGTGATGAAGTACTGCGAGCTGTCGAGCGACTGGAAGCCGTCGCCCGCGTTCACCGGGAACTCTGTCTGTCGGTCCGACATCATCGGCAGCGTTATCCCGGCGACAACCAGCGCTGCCGGCGCACCAAAGTCGAAGGTGTCGAGTCCATTCCCACGCAGAAACGCCGGGGCGGGCGCAGGAATCGTCGGCGGAGCCACCGTGGGCAGCACTAGCACCGGTGCCGCGGTGGTGGTCGCGGCCAGGGTGGGCGGCGCGACTTCGGTCGTCGCGACCACCGTGCTGGGACTGGTCTCCGCACCGCCGGATCCCCCGCCGGAACATCCGCCCACAATCACCAGCGCCAGGACGCTCGCGATGGAAAGCGACCGAAGTCGGCGGGCGGGGTGAGTGGTTAGGTCAAGGGCAGGTTCGGTCATGCCCCTAGCCAACTGCATTTTCGACCCAGGGTCGTGAGTACCGGGTACTCAATCTCGGCCGAACAGCACCTAGCCTGGCAGCCATGACTACACCGCCGTCACCCACCGTCGCCCCTGCCAATGGCCGTCTTGGCGTACTAACCGTCGGGTTGGGTGCCGTTGCTTCCACGCTCATTGCCGGCGTCGAACTGGTGAAACGGGGTGTTTCGCTGCCAGTCGGAAGTCTCACGCAGCTGGGCACGATCCGTCTCGGTAAGCGCACCGACAACCGCAGCCCGATGATCAAGGATTTCGTGCCGATCGCCGCGCTCGACGACATCGTGTTCGGCGCCTGGGATCCGTTTCCCGACGATGCCTACGTCGCCGCCACCCGCGCCGGTGTACTGGAGGGCGGCAAGCACATCGAGGCGATCAGCGAAGCCCTGCGCGAGGTGCGGCCGATGCCGGCCGCCTTCGACCGCGAGTACGTCAAGCGCATCGATGCCGACAACACGATGCACACGATCAACAAGCGCGACATGCTCAACCGAATCCGCGAAGACATCAACCGTTTTCGCGAAGAGAAGCAGGTCGACCGGGTGGTCATGCTGTGGGCGGCAAGCACCGAGATCTTCATCGAGATCGGCCCCGCCCACCTCAACCTGGAGGCATTCGAGACGGCAATCGACGCCAACGACCCCACCATCGCCCCGTCGATGCTTTATGCCTACGCCGCGATCCTCGAGGGTGTGCCGTTCGCCAACGGTGCCCCCAACCTCACCGTCGACGTCCCGGCACTGCGCGACTTGGCGATCGAGAAGAAGATTCCGATCAGCGGCAAGGACTTCAAGACCGGCCAGACGCTGATCAAGACGGTCATCGGGCCGATGCTGCGTGCTCGCATGCTTGGCCTTTCGGGTTGGTACAGCACCAACATCCTCGGCAACCGCGATGGCGAGGTGCTCGATGACCCCGACAACTTCAAGACCAAGGAAGAGAGCAAGCTTGGCGTGCTCGAGCACATCCTCGACCCGGTGAACTTCCCCGACCTCTACGGCGACGTGTACCACAAGGTGCGCATCAACTACTACCCGCCGCGCGGCGACAACAAGGAGGGTTGGGACAACATCGACCTGTTCGGTTGGCTCGGCTATCCAATGCAGTTGAAGATCGACTTCCTGTGCCGCGACAGCATCCTCGCCGCCCCACTTGCGCTCGACCTGGTGCTGTTCAGCGACCTCGCCCAACGCGCCGGCCTCAGCGGAATCCAGGAATGGCTGAGCTTCTACTACAAGGCACCGATGGTCGCCCCCGGGCTACACGCCGAGCACGACCTGTTCGTGCAGCAAAGCAAGCTCGAGAACACGCTGCGCTGGATGATGGGCGAAGACCAGATCACTCACCTCGGGCGTGAGTATTACGACGAAGGCTGATTGAGTACGCCATACTCACGACAATCGCCGGCGCCGCGATGACGATGGCGCAATGACATTTCATCCAAGCACAACAGCCCGCCTCGTAGTAGCTCTCGGAGCTCTCGCGTTATTCAGTGCCTGCTCGAGTTCCGACTCCTCTGGCGCAGGCACGTCGGTCGCGCCGACTACCACTGCGACCCCCACGACACCCGCACCGACGACGGTCGCGCCAACAACGGAAGCCTCGACGACTTTGGCGCCGGTCGTGGAAGCGCCGCCCTTCCTGCGCGGCAACGGACTTGGGCCGTTCGACTTTGGGGCTCCCTACGCGGATGTGCTTGCTGGAATGCCGCTGACGTTCGCGCGCGAGAGCTCGTACACATTCCCTAACCCGGTACTGTTCTTCGCCCATCCCGCTGGTCGCGAGGTCTGCTGGCAGGACGGAGGCGCCGCGGATGCGTGCGCATATTTCGGCGGAGCCGATCCGGCATCGGTAGCTCTGGTCGGCTGGTACTACGCTTCCGGACCGGGAGCGGGGCAGCTGTCGTCGAACATCGGCGCGACCACCAACATCTTGGTGAGCGCTGTGCCCGCGATGCCGACAATCGAAGGCGCGTGCTACGACTACACGACAGTTTCTCTCGACGGTGTCGTCATGGGGCTGTCAACCGGAAGCTCCGAGTGGTTCGGCACATACGCCGACGACGGCACATTCACCTTGACTACACCCACGCCAGCCGGGGCCCGGATCACTTACATGCAGGCTGGCGACATCTTTTCCTACTCCGAGGGCGCCGACTGCTAGTCACGGATGCCTGCCACCAATACTTCGTGAGTCGTCGGGAGACGACCACGAGCAACTGCTCTAGCATCGCCATCGTGGCTGCACAACGAGTTTGGCCCTTCGTCGGGCGCGAGACAATGCTGCTCGACGTAGTAGAGCGCCTTGATGCGCACAACAACATCGTCCTCGGTGGTGCTGCTGGGCTGGGCAAAACTCGTCTTGCCAGCGAGGTCGCGACGCGTCTCGTAACGCGACGAGTTGTCGTACACCGGGTCGCGGCCAGTCCGGCGTCGGCGCACCTTCCGCTCGCACCGTTTGCCGGACTGATCGCCCACGACTCAACGAGCGACATCGTCGGCGTAGTGCTGCGCGCTCTCGGCGCCGACGGGAAGTCGGGTGCCGGTGATCCAGTGCTCGTCGTCGACGACATGCATCATCTCGACGATGCCAGCGCAGCGGTCTTGCAGCAGGTGTTGCTCAGCGGCCACGTTCGCTTGCTCGGCACATTGCGCACCGGTAACGAATTGCCAGCAGCCGTCAGCCGGCTTCGGCGGGAGGCCGATGTGACGAACATCGAAGTGCCGCGCCTCGCCGATGACGACATCATCGAGATGGTTCAACAGGCATTGCGTGGCGCACTCGACGGCCGCTCACGCCTGCTGCTAACGGGGGCCTCCGCAGGCAATCCGCTTTACGCACGCGAGTTGGTCGAAGGATCTGTCGCCGTTGGCACTCTGCGCGGTCACGATGGCCTCTGGACGCTGGACGGCGAGTTCGCTGCGACGCCACTGCTAGAGGAAGTGGTGCTGGCGAGATTGCTGCCACTCAGCCCAGAAGAGTCGTCCGCCCTCGAGCTTTTTGCAGTCGGTGGACAACTGCCTTACCAATTGGTGCTCCACCTCGTCGGTTCCGACATCCTCGAACGACTCGAGCGGCAACAGGTCGTGCATACCGTGCCCGACACGACTTCGCAGCAGATGCAGTTGGACGTCACCCACCCGTTGTATCGCGAGTTGACGAGGGCGCGGCTAGGTTCGCTCGCCCGCATGAAGATCTATCGCACGTTAGCTGGCGCGGTAGATGCGCTTGCCGGTAACGAGCCACGGCTGCCCCGCAGTGAGTCGATCCGGTCAGCAATGTGGCACATCCGCGGGGATGTCGAGATGGCCGTCGACGAACTGCTCACGGCAGCCCGCGATGCTGCGTCGATGGGCGAGAGTCCGCTGGCCGCAGAGTTGGCAGAGATCGGCTACCGACGTGGCGGCGGCACCAAGGCGGCACTTCTGGCCTCGTGGTGTCTCGGCCAGTGTGGTCGCAGCGACGAGTCGATCGAGCTATTGAAGGACGCAGCCGACCACTCGACGGACCCATGGGAGCATGCCGCGACGCGCCTACGTGTTTCCGAGGAACTGTGGTGGACATCGCGACAGCACGAGGCCAACAAGTACCTCGACGACACCGACCTTCCTCCAGGCCCATGGCACGATCTGTTGGAAGCGCAGCGGGGAGTCTTCGCCGTGCTCGAAGGGCATCTTCCGGAAGCGTGGCGACGATGTCGCCCACTTATCGATCATCCGCATCTGTGGGTACGTCTCGTCGCTGCAATCGCTGTAGGGATTGCCGGAGTCTTTGGCGACCGCCTCGACGAGACCATGCAGGTCAGCGGCGCGGCAGCAACGTCGGCGGCGGAGGTGGCGGCGGCGCCGGGCGAGGTAGGACTATTGGGCGACGCCAACCTGCACCTCACCATTCAACTGGTGGCCATGGTGCACAGCGGCGATGTCGCCGCCGCCGTCGAGTTTGCGGAACTGGGCTACGCCAGCACTATTCGCCAGACTTCGATTCAGGTGAGGGCGTGGGCCGCAATGCTTTGCGGTCAAGCCCTGGCGGTCCGAGGTGACCTGCTCAAGTCGGGTCGCTACCTCAGCGAAGCCGAAAGAGGTTGGGGCACCGTCGGATTCCAGGGCTTTGCGAAGTGGTGCGCTTCGGGATTAGCGCAAGCGCAAGCCGAGCTGGGACGCGTCGACGAGGCAACAACGACTCTGCGTCGAGCAGACAGCTACAACCTGGAAGGTTTCGGCATGCAGGAGTCGATCGTCGAGACGGCCCGCGCGTGGGTAGCCGCTGCAACGGGCGACCGCGCGACTGCCGCTGCGGTCCTCCACCGAGCCGTCGATCGCGCAACAGCAAACGAGCAGTGGACACACGTCGCCGAAGTATGGCACGAAGTAGCTCGCCTCGATCTGCTCGAGGTCGTCAAGGGAGTTCAGTACTGGCAGCGGCCGACCGCACGCCTCGCCGCGGCGCGATTCGATTTCGTCAAAGCTCGTCTATCGGATTCGTTCGCGGAACTCGAGCAAGCGAGTCTTACGTTCGAAGCACTCGGCGCAACTCTCTACGCCGCCGAGGCAGCCGCCGTGGCAGCCGCGGCCGCGCGCCAACACGGTGCGGCGAAGGACTCGCTGCGCTTACAGGCGCTCGCCGGGCGACTCCTCAGCCAATCCGGCCCCGCCCGCACGCCACTACTCGGCCGCCCGACCAGCGGCGCGCTGTCTAGTCGCGAACTCGAGATTGCCAAACTCGCGGCACAAGGACTGTCAAACCAACAGATAGCAGCGCGGCTGATCATCAGCAGAAGAACTGTTGAGAACCACATCTATCGCATCTACACCAAACTCGGCGTCGACAGCCGCAACAGCCTTGCGGCAGTGCTGCCCGCTTCATGAGGGCCCGCGATTGAGTACGCAACTCGCCATCAATGAGTAGGACTCACTCATGTCATGATTCGTTCCTCGTGGTTGATTGGCGGCGATGACAGGACTAGCACGGGTACTTGGGCGCCTCACAGCCGATCCGGAGTTCGCCGATGAGATCCGACGCGACCCGTCGACGGCGCTGCACGACTTCGATCTTGACGCGAACGAAGTCGCCCGCCTGGAGCGAGTGCTGAGTATCTCGATTAGCCCACTGGCGCGTGAGTAAGAAATCCCAGCGGGATTGAGTATGTATCACTCACGACACGAGCCGCGGTTGAGTCGACTATGCGGGGATGACCGACACACCAGACTTCAACCTCCTGCTCCAGCGCATCGAGAATCTCGAAGCCCAAGCCGCCCGCCAATCCGATGA
>JACQZX010000057.1 GCA_016213665.1 Actinomycetota bacterium
CCGGTGGTGCCGGAGCTCTTCACTTGGAAGCGCTTCGTGCCGCCCGAGGTGCAGAGACGACCGTCGCCGAACGGGAGCGACACCTGGTTGTTGGCCATGAACACGATGCCGGACTTGTTGTTCGGCAGGTGGATCACGGTCATCACCACGTCGTCCGCGCCGGCGCTGATGCCGCCGGAGTTGTAGAGCGTCGCGCCGCGGTTCGACGAGTTCTTGCAGCCTTCGTTGCCGGCGGTCGCGTCGTTGCCGCAGGGGCACGTGAAGCTCGAGCCATCGGCGAAGCAGTACTGCAGGCCGTTCGACTCGCACTCGTCCGGAATCAGGTTGGCGTTGACGTCGAAGCTGCCGGCGCCGAGCTCGCACACGTCGCCGACGCCGTCCGAGTCGCAGTCCTCCTGACCTGGGTTCGCCAACGTGTCGCAGTTGTCGACGCAGTCCGCGACTCCGTCACCGTCGGTGTCGGTGTCGGCGACGCCGCAACCGCAAGCGCCCGGCGCCGTCTTGTTCGCGTCGTTCGGGCAACCGTCGTTGCAATCCGGCGTGAGGTCGCCGTCGCTGTCGAGTTCGCTCACTCCGCAACCGCACGCGCCCGGCGCCGTCTTGTTCGCGTCGTTCGGGCAACCGTCGTTGCAATCCGGCGTGAGGTCGCCGTCGCTGTCGACGTCGCTTACCCCGCAACCGCACACGCCCGGCGCCGTCTTGGCAGCATCGATCGGGCAACCGTCATTGCAGTCGGCGACGAGGTCGCCGTCGCTGTCGACGTCCGAGAGGCCGCAGCCGCACGGACCGGGCGAGCCTTTGAACGGATCGTTCGGGCAGCCGTCGTCGCTGTTGGCGACGTAGCCCGACGGCGGCACGCAATCGACCACCGTGTTGCCGTTCGGATCGCCGAGGCCGTCACCGTCGACGTCTTCGTAGAAGGTGATTCCGTCGTTCGCGATGTCGATGAAGTAGTCCTCCACCTCGCCGTACGTGAACGTGCCGCACGGATTGGTGTTGCTGTAGCCGCCGAGCGAGCTGTCGCCCATCGACACGCGCATGCGGGTCGGGCCGAGCAACGCGCCGTAGGGCGGCGTGATCGTGCCGGTGAACACTCCGGCGACGTGCGTGCCGCCGCCGTTCAGCTGGAACGTCTCACCCGCGTCGCTCAGCGCCAGGTTCTGGTTCCAGTCGACAAAAACCGTGCAGCGATCGGCCGCGAACGGGTTGTCGATGGTGACCGTGATCGGCTCGGCGCCGCACTTGGCGATCGTGGTCGTGAGCGGGTAGAGCACGTAGCCGCTCTGCCCCGTGCCGGCCGGTGCGTTGTCGATCGACCCGATCTGGACGCGCAGAATGCACTCGTTCGTCGGGACCGCGTTGGTCGAGGTCGATGCGCAGTAGTTCGAGCATGTGAGCGTGAGTACCGCAGTGCCGTATCCCTCGCCATAGGTGCTGACGAGAATGAAGTAGGTCACTCCCGGCGAGCTCGTCCACGTCACCGTCGAACGATTGGGCGACGTGCAAGTCGGGTCGTCGTTGTTCTCGCCCACGCACTGAAGCGCACCACACGTCCCGTCGAAGACCGTCAGCAACGTGTCGAAGTTCGTCGCCGAATCACAGGTCGACGCGGTCATCGGGAAGCCCGTCCCGGTCGCTCTGTACCACACGCCAGGCAGTGTGACCGGAGTCCCACAGTCCGGCACCGAATCGGGGGTGGCCCAAGTCGTGTCCGCGATCACAGATCCACCACAGGGCACCAACAGGGCAGCCGAGCAGGTGTCGTTCGGTGGCGGTGCCGGAATCCCGACCACGAAGAGCGTGTAGTCCTCGACATCGCCCCAAAACTCAGTCCCACACGGAGGCTTGAGCCCGTAGGTCAACCGCACGCGCAGGCGCGTCTCGCCGGGCGCTGCCGAGAGCGGCACCGCGATGGTGCCAGTGTAGGTATGGCTCCCAGGGTCGTTGAGCTTGAGTTTCTCGCCCAAGTCGACGAGGTCGGCGTCATGGTTCCAATCCATGTACACGTGGACAGAATCAGTGGAGTCAAACCACTCACTCACCGTCACAGCGATGGGCACCGTGCCGCCCGGGCTCACGTTGGTCGACAGCGACGTCAAGTCCTGGTAGCCCGGTCCACACGCCGTGCTGCTGTTGATCGCTCCGACCGTGACGTTGCTGATGTACTCCAATTGGACACCGCAGCCGGAGGAGCTGCTGGCCGCGCAATAGCCGACATAAGCCGAAACGCCACCTGAACCCACGCGAGCTTGCGCGTCGCTAATCGTCAGTGGCAGGGACTTGTCGCCATCCGTGACCGAGCCGACGGCCACCGTACGGCTGAATACGTTGTCGTTCGCCGTGACGTCCGGGGCAACCCCGTCGTCGAAGAGCGCGACGCCCGCGCCGCCGCCGATCAAGGTCGTGTCCACCGTGACTTGGATGCCGGTCGAGCTCGGATTGACGGCCGGCGTTACCGTTGCGAAGAGCGTCGCCAGCCCGCCTGGCAACAAATTGCTCGGACTCGCCGTGCCGGCACCCGTCGGCGGCGACGCACCGCCCCAGTTTGCGACGATCGAGATCAGGCCGCCCGAGCCGAGGCCTTTGTCGGACACGCGGATCGGATAGGTGCCCGCCGGAAGTCCGGTCAAGGTCAGGCACGACGAGAGGCCCGAGCAGGGCGAGCCGCCGCAGTCGTCGTTGCAGCCGAGCTCGCCCCCGCCGCATTTCGCGTACACCGCAATCGACGTGTCGATCCCTGAACCGCAGGTATCCACCGAGAGGTCCCCCATACCCGGCGTGGTCACGGTGTACCAGAGATCCCGACCTCCGGGATCGCAGCTCGACGTACCGTCGGTGTGGGCGAGCGGGGTCGCGCCTTCCACAGCCTCACCGAACACGAGCGGAGTTGCGTTGGCGCACGTATCGTTGGCAGGAACCGCACCGAACACGCGCAGGTTGTAGCTGCGGAGGCTCGTCGCCTGCGCGCTGAACGACGCCACGCGGATGACATAGGTCACGCCAGCGCTCAGCATCCAGCTGCCGCCGGATAGCGCCACGCTCGAGGTACAGCCGCCGTCGGGGCAAGCACCCCCCACCGGTGCGATTGCGTTGATCGACGTTGCAGGGCTACAACAGTGAACCGTGAGCACCGAGTCCCAGTTCACGCCGCTCTGACAAACGCCGATGCTCCACACGGCGTCCGCCGCCGGTGTGAAGTAGTGGTACACGTCGACGCCGTTTCCGATGCAGGCCGTCGAGCCCGCGTCCAGGGTCGCGTTGACTAGCGTGCCCGTCGCGAGACCGCCGCTGCCCGGAATCGTAAACGCGGCTTGATTCGCGCCGCAAGAATCGTTCGCCGGCGCCAAGGTCGATGTCACTTCGAGTACGACAACGGCCGTTCCGGTGTTCGCACCGTCGACGAGGACGACGGGCAGCGTGTAGAGACCCGCGTACGCGTTCGCCGGAATCGTGAAACTGTCCAGGGTGAACAAGTTGCCGACCGGAGCGCCCATCGTGGTTGGCGAGCCGCCGACCGCGGTCAGGTCGATGGTCGCGGTGGCGCCCCCCGAGACCGTACCGCCCGAGCAGGGTTCTGCAATTAGCGTGATCGTCGGTGCGGTCCCGACGGCGGCGGTAGTGTTCGATCCTGCTCCCGATAGCCCGTTCGAACGACACTGCGAGTTCCGCGGTGCGGCGACGGCGGCAATCCAATCAAGACTGTTCTCGTTGGTATCGGTCGCGCCGCAGCCGACGCGGAAGATCGCGTTGGTCGCGGAGGGCTCCGGAGCGTTGTTCGCGAACGTGCCCGCGGGCGTGCAGGGCGGCCCGCTCGCTTCGCGAGCGTCCGCGCCAGTGCCGTATCCAACGAAGTCGACTAGCACGGCACCGGACGGCGGAATCGCGCACTGCCCGGTGGCAGGTTGGACGCCGCCCTGAATCAGCGCGAGCTTGCCGGTGGTGGCACTCAGGAACAGCGTAGCCGCCCACTGATCCGGGAGAGGCAACGGCCGCGCCGTGCTCGTCGAACTCGGATTCTGGACCCGCACCAGATAGTAGCCGCGCGCGGGGATCGTCCCGGCCAGGCCGAGACGCGTCCAGGTGGTACCGACGGCACTGGCATAGTGGATCGAGTATGTGGAGAGATCGACCGCGGATGAGCCCGCATTGAAAAGCTCGACGTAGTCCGCGTTCGGGCCGGCGCCGCTGGAATTGGCGGCACCGCACACTTGACTCAATCGGACTTGGGCGCTGCAGGGCAGCGAAAGCGCCGCGAGTCCGACGTAAAATGGCAGCGCGGCGCAACCCAGGCGTGCGAGAATCGAAGGGAGTACGTGGTATTTCACGCCGGGAGTCTCCTGAGGGAAGCGGGGAGTATCGGAATGCGTCCCCAGCTCGGGGACGACGACGCAGCGACTCGGATTGTCCGATAGGGTGCGGTGAATGGACACCCCCAAACGCGCATTTCGGATCGCGGTTGGGGCCCGGTCGGCTGGGCTGCTCGGCACATGGGTGATCCGCAAGGGCGGTGCGGGGGACCTTTCCGAGGTCGGCGAGCGGCCGCGCGACGTACGCGCCAGTGCCGCAGGACGAGAGCGTGCGGCTCGGTCGCGACCGCGATGGCACGACGCCTGCCGCGACAGCCGACGCGGCGCCGCCACGCGCGCGCCAAGCTCCCTAAACGCTGCCGACTCCCGGCGCGTCGTGTCATCCCGCGCGCCGACGCGCGAGCGGTCTCGCGTTTTCGTCGGCAGCTCCCTCTCGAGCAGCGCGGGGCGCCGCGATCGTGTCGCGACACCCCGCGTTTGGAGCCGGTGCTCGTTCGAGCTCAGATCACGGCGTGAACGTGATCTTGACGGCGCTCGAGAGGTTGAAGGTGCCGCCGCAGGGGCCGGCCGGGTCGCGGTACCAAGCTTGGAAGTGCTTGGTCACGCCCGGGAGGATCGTGCCGCCCGAGAGCGCCACGATGCCCGTCTGCGTGAACGAGCCGGTGGTGCCGGAGCTCTTCACTTGGAAGCGCTTCGTGCCGCCCGAGGTGCAGAGACGACCGTCGCCGAACGGGAGCGACACCTGGTTGTTGGCCATGAACACGATGCCGGACTTGTTGTTCGGCAGGTGGATCACGGTC